>JAVBQW010000180.1:0-32572 GCA_031548665.1 Thermoguttaceae bacterium | reverse complement strand
AACCTCCATTTTGGAGGTTTTGCCGGTTGAAAAACCAGCGAATCACGCGACAAATCAGAGTTGCAAGCCCTCGATTTTACAGCACTTAGAGAGAGTGCCCCCTGAAGGACTTGAACCTTCGACCCACGGATTAAGAGTCCGTTGCTCTACCAACTGAGCTAAAGGGGCGATAAACGATTTGGTAGATTGTATCCGAGACCAATGCGAATACAATGGGGAGCGCCTCCGTTAGACTCTCGGCAACAAAGTTTTCGATGGGTATAATTCTTCTGATCATTCGCTAAAATAATGAGAACCTCGAAAATCCGTCCTAAGGCTTTCGCTCGAAAAAATATACCCAAGGTTTCACATCGTCCAGAACACAAACCATCCAGGGGCTACGGCGGAGTACCGCCTACACCCCCGGCTCTTGGGTAGGAAACTTTCGAGCGGAAGCCTAACGTCGCCGGGAACGAAAACATCTCCTCGTTTTTTAAGACTGCGACCACAGGTCGCAGCTCGTATTTCGCAAGGTCACGGCTCTTTTTCACAAACCCATGCTTTCTCACTCTTACCGATCATGAAAAAACTATTTGCGGTTCTCGTCCTCTCACTGTTCCTTGCCTGCTCCAATTCCTCCTTCGGAGAGGATGCCGCCCCCGAACCGCCCAAAGAACTCAACGCTTATCTCGACGCGCCGGACGACTCCTTTCAATGGACCGTCGTCGAACAAACCAATACCGCAACGGAAAACTCCTTTCTCGTCGAACTCACCTCCCAAACCTGGCACGGAATTCCATGGAAACACTTTCTCGTGATCGTCGTTCCCAATAAAATCACCAATCCCAAACACGCCCTGATGTATATCGCCGGAGGGTCCATCGGCAAAAAACCAAGAGACGGAGACAAATTCCTCGTCCGAAGCCTCGCCCAGGCGTCCGGAATGTGTACCGCCTTGCTCCTCCAAGTTCCCAACCAGCCGCTTCTCGGTAACTATTACGAAGATGCACTCATCGGCGAAACACTTCTCAAAGCCATCGAAACCAAAGACACGACCTGGCCGCTCCTCTTTCCCATGGCGAAAAGCGCCGTCAAAGCCATGGACGCCGTCCAACAAGTTCTCCAAAAAGAAAAACAATTTTCCATCGACGGCTTTATCGTCGCCGGAGCCTCCAAACGCGGTTGGACCACCTGGCTGACCGCCGCTTCCGGCGACAAACGAGTCGTCGCCATCGCTCCAACGGTTATCGACACGCTGAACATTCGCCAACAGATGAAATACCAGATCGAAACCTGGGGCGACTTCAGTCCGAGCATCCACGATTACACGGATCGAAAACTCGTCCAACTCGACGAGTCCCAAGCAACGGAATTCGAAAAGAAACTCTGGACGATGATCGATCCCTATTCCTATCGAGCACGGCTCGCCATGCCGAAACTGCTGATCCACGGAACAAACGATCCCTACTGGGCGGTCGACGCCTCGCAACACTATTTCGGCGACCTTTCCGGCACCAAATACATCCTGACGCTCCCCAACACCGGTCACGGACTCGATGGACAGCAACTCAAAGCCGCTCAAACATTGGCCGTCTTCGCGAAACACGCCGCCCGGGGAAACGATTGGCCGACCGTCAATTGGAAACTTGACGAAGACGCCGACGCTTACCGAGTCAAGGTCGAAACGGATCTCCCCCTGCGTGGAGCGAAACTCTGGACTGCAACGTCCGAAACCAAGGATTTTCGAGCGGCAAAATGGGCCTCCCAATCTCTCGAACCGGGAACGAACCTCGACGCCGCCGTAAAAAAACCGGCGTCGGGACACGTTGCGTTCTTCGTCGAACTTGAGTCCGCGGATGAAGCTCTGGCCTTCTCGCTGACGACCCGAGTTTGGAGGTTTTAGGCCCCCTCAGCGCGTCGCAAGGCGACGCGGCTAACAAAACAAGTTCAGAAGTCAACCATCCGGGGGCTACAGCGGAGTACCGCCTACACCCCCGGCTCTTGTCGACCTAACCGTCGTTTCGATCCATGAAAGAAAAGAGCGACACGTCTTCGTAGTCGGCGGGGTTCGCTCCGAGATGGAGAAATCCCTTTTCGGTCAGACGACGGCCCCTCGGTGTACGAATCAGAAGCTCGCTCCGGAGTAAGAACGGCTCGACCTCGTCGATCAGCGTGTCCGGCGCAACGTTCATCGTATGCGCTACGGATTCGACTCCGGCCGGGCCGCCGCGAAAAGACCGTAAAAGCGTTTTGAGAAATTTTCGGTCCTGTTCGTCAAGCCCGAGTTTATCGATTCCCGCCATCTCCAGCGCATCGGCGGCAACGGACAACGAAATCTCTCCGTTCGCCCGAGCGTCGGCGTAGTCCCGAACCCAACGCAACCGATTGTTCGCCAATCGAGGCGTTCCACGACTCCGAAACGCGATCTCGTAAGCCGCGTCGTCGTCGATTTTTACCGTCAGTTTTCCCGCGTTGCGGCGGACAATCTCCGACAACTCGCCGACAGTGTAAAAATCGAGATGCTCCCGAAGCTGGAAACGGTCCCGAAGCGGCGAAGAAATCAGACCGGTTCGCGTTGTCGCCCCGATCAGCGTGAACGGCTTCAGTTGAATGTTCAGGGTCCGGGCGTTGACTCCCTCGCCAAGCGTCATATCGATCCGAAAATCCTCCATCGCGGGATAAAGAAATTCTTCGACCGACTTCTGCATCCGATGGATCTCGTCGATAAACAACACCGAACCTTCTTCAGCGTTCGTCAGATAGGGAACGACGTCTTTGGGAGCCTTCAGCGTCGCTCCGTTGCCGATCTGCATCGGAACGCCCAGCTCCCGAGGAATACAGGTCGCGAACGTCGTCTTGCCGAGACCCGGCGGACCGTCGAACAGAATATGTCCGAGCGGCTCACGACGCTTCTTCGCGGCTTGGATCGAAATCTGGAGCCTGGCAAAGACGTCACGCTGACCGATCATCTCGGCCATCCGTTGCGGTCGCAAAGCGCGGTCCTCTTCGGAGGTCAGTTCGCTCCGAAAAGCCGCGGACTCGGCATCCAATGGTTTTGGCATGGACCGGGCACCGTGGTCGTCGGGACCGAGAATCGCTTCACGAGGCATAAAATCGAAGAAAATGGATGGACGAGGGGGAAGACCGGGACCGCATGTCCCGGCTCTCTTCAAATATTCTTTCTGAACGCTTCGTTCTTCTCCGCGATTTTACGAACAAGTCCCGCTTTGAAATCGACGAGCTTTTGTCGGAGTTCCGTGTCGGCGACGGCGAGAATCTGAACGGCGAGAATTCCGGCGTTGCGGGGGCCGCCCATTCCGACACCGACCGTTGCGACCGGAACGTCGCCGGGCATCTGGACCGTCGAAAGCAACGAGTCCAGACCGCCGGACAACTCCGTTGGGACCGGAACGCCGATCACCGGCAAGGTCGTATGAGAAGCGACGACGCCCGCCAAATGGGCCGCTCCGCCCGCTGCGCAAATCAAGACCGAGATTCCCCGCTCCATCGCCGTTTCGGCGTATTCCTTGACGGCGTCCGGCGTTCGGTGGGCGCTCATCACGTTGACCTCGTAGGAGACGCCGAATTCATCCAACGCCTTCGCGACGCCGTTGATCTTCGGCCAATCGCTGTCGCTTCCCATTAAAATTCCGACTTGCATCGTGGAAAAACGCGTCGGAGGCCGACGCGGCTAAACGGTTAATTCGGGAAAAACAATTCGATTTCACGCTGCGCCGATTCCGGTTTGTCCGAGGCGTGAACCAGATTCCGCTGGTTGCTCAGACTAAAATCGCCGCGAATCGTTCCGGCCGGAGCCTCAATGCCGTTCGTCGGACCAACCAGTGTTCGAACGACCTTGATCACCTCGGGACCCTCCAGAATCGCCGCGACGACCGGACCGCTCGTAATGTACTGCTCCAAGCCCGGGTAAAACGGTTTCGAAACGTGTTCCGCGTAATGCCGCTGGGCGAGTTCCGGTGTGATCCGGATCAACTTCATTGCCGCGATCACGAGGCCCTTGCGTTCGAAGCGTCCCAAAATTTCGCCGACCAATTGACGCTCCACGGCGTCCGGCTTCAAGAGAATTAGCGTTTGTTCCATAGAAGGGGACAGGGGACAGGGGACAGGGGACAGGGGACAGGGGACAGGGGACAGGGGACAGGGGACAGGGGACAGAAATTCGTCGAGCAAAGCTCGACTTATATTTTACTGTCCCCTGATCCCTAACCCCTGTTCCCTCATTTAGGTTTCTCGACCATCAGTTGTTGTTTTTCGGGGTCGTACACATATTGATGTCCCTCAGGAAGTTTCGGGAGCCCGGTACCGGCGGCGACCTTTTCCATGTACTCTTCGTGGGTCGCCGGCAACTTGCCGTCGTGTTCGGCCTTGTACAGGTTTTCCGAGTGCTGGAGAGCTTGAAGAGCGATCCGCTCCTTCGCCAGGAACATCTGGGAAATCGGAACCGTCAGGATGTCCGTCGGTTTCTCGCCGCCGCCGTCGTTGTATTGGCCCTTCCCCGTCATGCCGATATCCGCCTTGACCCGAACCGTTTCGGGTTCGACTTCCGGTTTCTTTTCTTCAGCAACCGGCGGAACTTCCGCTTTCGGCGGCTCGGCAACGACGGACGCCGGTTGGGAGCCCGGCTCACGCGGAACCGGCTTCGCGGCGTCGCAACCGAAGAACAACACGGCAACAGCGAGAATCAGTAATTTTTTCATCGTTTAATTTTTTAAGAGCCGGGGGCTGTGCCCGGAGAACTGGGGTTGCGTCTTCACTCCGGGGGCACAGCCCCCGGCTCTCAGTGGATCGATTAAATTATCTTCCTTGCGGACGTCGCCGTCAACCCTCCGCTTTAACGAATCACGCAGTCCGTTTATAATGATTGGGAAAGGAGAGCAATATGAGACATCGAATCCTTCTTTTCCTGATCGTAATTCTTTTGTTCGTCGACGTCGCTTCGGCTCAATGGGGCCGTCGCGTCATCCGCCGCCCCCCGCCGCAGGAACAGGGACCAGGCCTGCCGTTCGGACCTCGGGAGCCGCTCGTTCAGGGCGACGGCCGGCTGTTGCAGCGGGTATTTAACGTCGTCAATCTTTTTACGGAGGGCGGCACGGAACTCAAGCCGGTCGCGGTGTTTTCCCTGGCGAGTTTCGACGAATTCAAGCGAACGACGCTTATTGTCGCCGAAAAAATCCGACTGAACAAAGGCAGCACCGAAGATCCGGTTTTTTTGAAGACGGTTCTTTCCGTCTACGAACAGATCGTTGCAAGGGGATTCGACACGCAACAACCGCTCGGTTGCATTTTGCAGACGGACGGAATCATTTTCTATCCGCTGTTTTTCACGCCGCTCAATTTGGAGAGCCAACCCGGCCAGTCGATCTTGAATCGGATAGCCCAACCAACTCCGGACGGTCGGTATGTCGTTCGGCAGGATGTTTTCCGTTGGCCGTTCGGCAATTTGTATATCCGGCAGTTCAACGGTTGGGCGTTCATCGCTTCGGAACAGCAGCTCAACGCCTTGCCGGAGGATCCGACGACGCTGCTCCAGGGACTCGACAAGGAATGTTTGATCGCGGCACGGTTTGACTTGTTCAACATGCCCCGATTGGCGACCGGCGCTGCGCTGTCCCTCGGCGAAATGAACGGCGTCGCTCAAGCTCAAACGGAACTCGAAAAAGCTCAAATCCGACTCGGCATCGGATATCTGCGGTCGCTGTCCGAACAGGCCGACTTTCTCGAATACTCGTTGTCCTATGACGAACCGAACAACGATTTTATCGTCGAACAGCGGGAAATCGTCCGACCGAACACGGAACGGCAACGACTGCTCCAGCAACGTCGCGACGCCGTGAGCCCGTTCCATGGGTTCTACCACCCGGATCATGCGATTCTCGCTTCTCACGTCGCCATGCCGCTCACCCGGTCGCAGCAGGAGAATCTTGAGATCATTCTCAACGAAACGCTCGGAAAAACTCTCTTGACCGAAGAAGAACGTCAGGAATTGCAGCAAGTTCTCCAACCGCCGCCGAAACAGCAACGACGTCCCAAACCGGTTGCACAGCAACCGGCTCAGCAGCAAGCGATTCAACAGCCGCAACGGAAGGAAGAAGCTCCGACGGCCAAAACGGCGAATCCGGACGCCTCGGCGAGACTCGCGGAACTCCTCGCCATGGTTCCGCCGGAAGAGCTTGCAAACCAAGAGCCGCCGCAAAATCTCGAACCGCTGCCGACCTTAGCGGACGACGATCTGCCAAGCGGCGACCTAACCGATTCGCAAAAACTCGAAACCATTGTTCGACGGATCGCGGTCTGTTATTATCTGGCGCTGCTCGGATCCGTTCGCAACGGTTATCTCGACGGGGCAACGACGTTTTCCGTCGAGGACGGTTTCATGGGGGCGTACAACATCGTCGAGGGCAAGGCGTTCCGGAAGGCGTTCGACGACTTGATGACGACCCTCGCGGAAAAATATCCGAAGGTCTATACCGAAAAGGTTCGCAAGGATTACGCCGAATCGGGAGGATTCAGCCTGACTGATATTTCGTTGCGTCTGGACGACCTTTTCTCCGACGCCTGGTGGTTGCCGTTTGTTCCCGAAGGCGCTCGGCAACGGGAAACCCGGATCGTTCTCGGCGTCCGCGACGACGCCGTCTGTTTCGCGGTCGGCAAGGAAAATCTTCCGGAACAACGGTTGCGGGCGGCGATTGCCGGAACCGTGGAATCACGGCCCATCGACGACATGTTCTTCGTGTTCTCGGCGTACGAACTCGGTCAGGCGATTTCGATCTCCGGTAATCCCGATCATTTACCGAGGTTCAAGTCGATGTTTGCGAACGGCAATCCGGCGGCTCGGGCTTACGCCGTTTCGACTTTTACGGACACGACGAAAGTTTTGACGCTCCGAATCAGCGGTCTGATGACGCCATCGCTCTGGAGAATGCGGGAAAATTTTCGAGCCGCAACATGGAGATAGGACCGAAAACGAAACGTTCGACTTGCGAACGACGCGGAATTCCGTAGAATGTTGACATTAAGACGATCTCAACGCTTTTTTATCGAATCATGCTTATCGGTCCCGTTTTCACGCGAGAAATAACGATCGCCCCCCGGCGTGATTGGACATACATCGTCCGCAGCGTTTACGCCGGCCTGCTCTTGCTGCTCGTTTCGACGGCGTGGCTCGTCGTCAGCGGCACGCAACTCATCACGGATCCCGGCGACTTCGCCCGGTTCGGCGCGATGCTCTTCCAGTTTCTCGCCCCGGTCCAATTGGTACTCGCCGTGTTTTTCGCGGCAGTTCTCGCCGCCGGAGCCGTTGCGCAGGAAAAAGACCGAAAAACCCTGCTCCTGCTCCTGCTGACTCGGATGTCGAACAGCGAACTGGTCCTCGGCAAGCTCTTCGCCAGCCTCTTGAATATCATGATGATGCTCGCGGTCTCCGTACCGGTCTTCATGTTCATCGCGATGCTCGGCGGCGTTTCGTATTACCAGATTTTTCGGGTCCTGCTCGTCACGCTGTTCAGTATGCTGGCTTGCGGGAGCCTCGGTTCCTGCATCGCTCTTTGGCGGGACAAAACCTTTCAGGCCTTGGCGTCGACGGTTCTTCTCATCGTGATTTGGATCGCCGTTTGGGAGGCCGTCGGTTTCGGACTGTTCGGCTCGCAGATTGGCGGCGTTTCCTCGCAAACCTTGGGAACGTGGTTCAGTCCTTGGAGCGCGATTCTCGTTGCGTCGCGGCCGGCGGTCGATGTTGATTTCGTTCTCGGCCCGATCCGCAACTTTTTGGGCCTCTGCGGCGTCGTCATGCTCCTGATCAACGCCGTGGCGATCGTCATGGTCCGAATCTGGAATCCGTCCCGGGAAGCGAGACCGACGACCATTGAGGAAGATACTTGGCACCGCGAACACGAAGAACAATCCCTCGAAGACGCCCTTGCCGTCGACGCCGTCTCAAAACTCGAAGAAGACCTTAGCCGCTCCGCCTCGCGGAGCGCTGCCCCGTCAACCGCCCTCACTCCGGAGGACCGGGCCGAAGATCGCGCCAAAAGTCAGGCGATTACGGCGGAACCCGGCCGTATCCGCCATGCTTGGGACAATCCGATCATCTGGCGCGAGATCATGACGCGCGCCTACGGACGCCGTGCCTGGGTGATCCGACTGGCGTTTCTTGCGTTCTTCGTGATGTGTGCCTGGACGCTGCATACGGTGTTGATGAACAATCTTTCGCCAAATTCCGTGCAGTTGGCCGGGCCGCTGGTTCCGCTGTTCCTGCTGTCGCTGGTTCTCGTCAACGCGCAGGCGATCACGTCGCAGACCTCGGAGAAGGAAGGCGGAACCTTCGACTTGATCTTGGTGAGCGACATCACGCCGAAGGAATACGTTTTCGGCAAGCTTGGCGGCGTTTTCTACAATATGAAGGAAATCGTCCTCCTGCCGCTCGCCCTGTGCGGATATCTTTACTGGGAACGGGCTCTGGATCCGTCGCAGCTTTTCTTCCTGGCGGTCGGCTTGATCGTTCTCTATGCGTTTGTTGCGATGATCGGCGTCTATATCGGAATGCAGTACGAGAACACCCGGGGCGCGACGGCGACGAGTTTGGGCGTCGTGTTCTTTTTGTTCGTCGGCATCGCGGCGTGTATCTGGATCATGGTCGCGTTCAGCGGCTCGTTCGAGACGCAACTCGTTCCGTTTTCGGCGTTCATGGTCGGCGGCGGCATCGGCCTTTACGTGACGTTGGGCGCCCGAAATCCGTCGGCGGCGATTGCGACGGCGTCGTTCATTTTGCCGATTGCGACGTTTTACATCATCACGACGATGCTGCTCGGAGCGTATCATCTCGTATTCGTCGTGTTGGTGGGAGCTTTCGGCTTCACGACGGCCGCGATGCTGATCCCGGCGATCACCGAATTCGACGTCGCCACGGGCCGGACAACCGCCGACTGACTCTCATAAAAGCCGGAATGGAGCCGGTACTTCGGCGTAATGACGGAATTCACCGTCAGTACGGCGAGTACGCCTTCCTTCCGGCTGTTGTTTTTTCTTGGCGGTTTTTTCTATGGTTTTCGCCGATCGAACGTCTCTATTCATGGAGTCCCAACGAAACCGGTTTCTTTGAGCACGTACAATGACTTCGGATCCTCTTTATCAGGCGGTGTTGCGTTACGCCTTGCGACTGCTCGGCGACATGGAACTTGCGCAAGACATTGCGCAGGAAGTTTTCTTACGGCGTCAAACGCAGGAAAACCTCCAAAATGAAAGGGCCTGGGCGTACCGTACCGCACGGAATCTAACGATCGACCATTTCAGGAAACGCGGCCGCTTTGGGCCGGTGGAGGAGTTGCCCGACTCGCTTCCGGACGAGTCGACGCGATTCCGACCGGCCGACCGGGCGGAGCAGAAAGAACAAATTGAAATGTTACACGACAAACTCAACGACCTTCCGCCGCGACATCGGGAGGCGATCCGCCTGAAATTTCAGGAAGGACTGTCCTACGCCGAAATCGCTCAGATCATGAACGAAACCGTAACGACCGTCGGCTGGCTGCTGCACGACGCGATCAAAAAATTACGCAAGGAACTCGCGCTAGAGCCGGGGGTGTAAGCCCCCGGATACATTGCGGCGGAGAAAAACGTTGAGCATCCGGGGGCTACGGCGAGTACGCCTACACCCCCGGCTCTTGCGCGATAAAAATAAAAAATGCACAAAAAAATAAATATCATGGACCACAACGACCCGAAATTGACCGCGTGGGTGCTCGGCGAACTGCCGGAAGCCGACGCGAAGGAACTGCAAGCGGCGATCGACGCCGATCCCGAACTGCAACGGGAAGTCGACGACATTGGACAAACCGTCGCGCAACTCGAAACTTTTTTGCGAGAGGAACCCCTCCCCCATTTAGCCGGTACTCCGGCGTCTTTGGCCGCGACTCCCACGACGCGATCGGAGCGGCAACCGACACCAAAACGATTCTTCTACCAATCGACGTTGCTTCAATTCTTCGTCGTCTTTTCGATCATCGGCGTACTGGGCGGTTTTTTTGTCTCCGCCGACAAAATCGGTGTTCGGACGCCGTCCATCGGTTGTTCTTCTTCAAAGGAACTCGGTATCGCAAGCGTTCCCGTGCCGGTTTCACCATACTTCAATGGAGGGTACGAAGACTCGGAGACGCCGTCACCCACCATGCCTTCCGAAGCTCCGGCCGTTCCCAAACAGGACGAACCGAAACCGATGGAGCTTAACCTCTCGCCGAAATCCGAACAGCTCAAAATGGAGGTCGCGACCGCCAATCCGGCTCCCGATACGTTGATGAGCAAAATGGGAGCAACGCTTCAAGGTGAGAGCAAACCGCAGTCGATCAAAGTTTATCCGACGGCCGACCTCGTTATGGAACCGATTACGCCGTCTAGAACTCCGCATGGTATTTACGGAGCGATGGGAAAGAGAAACCTCGCCACCGAAGAGCCGGAGTACCGGCTAAATGAATGGGCCGATCCTTACGATTCGTCGCCGAACACGCGATTTTCCGTGTTCAAGGAGAACGAGTTCCTGAAGCCGCAGGACGCTCCGTTTTCGACCTTTTCGATCGACGTCGACACCGCGTCGTATTCCGTCACGCGGCGCTATTTAATGGAACGGAATCAACGTCCGCCCGCCGACGCCGTAAGGCTCGAAGAGTTCGTCAACTATTTCGACTACCATTACGCGCCGCCGACAGACGGCAAGCCGTTCGCGACCTACGTCGACGTCGCCGCCTGTCCGTGGGAAAAATCCCATCTGCTGGCTCGGGTCGCGCTGAAGGGAAAAGAAATTCCGAAGGACGACCGGCCGCCGCTGAATCTCGTGTTCCTCGTCGACGTCTCCGGCTCGATGTCCGGTCCGGCCCGGCTGCCGCTGGTTCAGAGAGCCCTCGTCGAATTGACCGAAAACATCGGCGAACAAGACCGTGTCGCCATCGTGACCTACGCGGGAAACTCCCGGGTTGCGTTGCCGTCGATTTCCGGACGGGAAAAGCGGGCGATCGTCGAATCCATCGAAGGACTGTCGTCCGGCGGGTCGACGGCCGGAGCCGCCGGAATTAAAACGGCGTACGAACTCGCCCGCAAGCATTTTACGAAAAACGGACAAAATCGCGTGGTTCTCTGTACAGACGGCGATTTCAACGTCGGTATCTCGGACGATTCCTCGTTGCAGAAATTGATCGAACAGGAATCGAAAAGCGGCGTCTTCCTGACAGTGCTCGGATTCGGCATGGGCAACCACAACGACCGAATGTTAAAGATTCTCGCCGATAAGGGAAACGGAAACTACGGATACGTCGACAACATCGAAGAAGCCCGCAAGCTGCTCGTCGAAGGATTGACGGGAACGCTGATTACGATCGCGAAGGACGTCAAGATCCAGGTCGACTTCAATCCGAAGCGTGTCGCGGCGTACCGGTTGCTCGGTTACGAAAACAGGAAGCTGCGCGACGAGGATTTCCACAACGACAAGATCGACGCCGGCGAAATCGGAGCGGGACATTCCGTAACGGCGTTGTACGAAATCGTTCCCGTCGGCGCGGTTTTTCCTAACAACGTTGACAAATCCCGCTACGCTGAAAAAACCGACGATGTTAGCCGCGTCGCCCCGCGACGCGCTGAAGCGGCAACCGACGCCGAATTGATGTTCGTCAAGCTGCGGTACAAGGAGCCCAACGGCGACAAGAGCAAATTGCTCGAAAAGCCCGTCGCGGCGAATACAAAGAGCATGTCGCCGGACTTCGAATTCGCGGCGGCGGTCGCCCTGTTCGGTATGTTACTGCGAGAAGGAAAATACTCCGGCGACGGAAATTGGGAGACCGTCAAGGAACTCGCCGCCCCCGGAGCCGAGTCGGATAAATATCGTATCGAATTCCTTGAACTCGTCAAACGAGCGGCCTCGTTGCCGACAATATAACAGAGCACGACGCGTCAGCGAGTGTTTTGAACACATTTCCTCGCTAACGCGTCGGGCTCTGGAACTGCCGAGCCTCCCGAAGATGTTCGAAGAGGATTCGCCGGACTTCGAGAATCGTCTTCGGATGCGCATGGATCGTCGTGTGCTCGCAGGGAACGCTGATTTGGCTGTCGCAGTGTTCCAGGGTTGCGCTGTCGAGTCGCACGACGCCGTCGCTCGGCGGCAACCACGGTTTCATCAGATTCGGAAGTTCGATTTCGCCGACGATGTTGTGATAATGAATCGGCCGCTCATCCAATTTGGCTTCCCGTTGCCGTTGGATCGTTTCGAAAATCGGCTGGTTCGGTGAAAGCGAATCGATGCTCGTTCGGACCTTGAGCAGCGAGTGTTTGACGAGCCGCTCGTCCGGGGCGACGACATTTCGAACGCTTTCCGGCAGCCGAATTGCCTTCTTGGCGAACCACTGAGTAAAATCGTTCGACACCGGACTGCCTTCGAACGGCGTCGCGATCGTCACGACACGCCGGATCGACGGATTCGCCCGGAAGAAAAACCATTTCGTCGCCTCCGGATTGTCCGACAAAACGGTCTGCGGCGACTCGTTGCTGACCAGTTTCCAAAATTCGTAACCGCTGTCGATCGTCTGCAAGGTCGAGAGCAAGCCGCCCATGCTGTGTCCGACGAGAACCATGTCGTCGAACGACGGATCAGTCCGTTGCGGATCGAAGGTCCGGCGGAATTCTTCCAAATCGTCCCGAAGTTGCGCCGCCGAGACCCAAAACGGTTGGCCTGTCGGATAAAAATAGAAGAAGAACTGATACCGTTCCCGAAGTTCCGGTTCGCTGCGCAAGGTGTTGAACATCTCGACCCAGGTCGACGGCGACGACCAGATTCCGTGGACGAAAATCACCGGAATCTTGCCCGGCTCGAACGGCTGCATGAGATACAGGCCTTTGACCGTCTGCCGGGCAAATTCGTCGGCTGACGCGTCATCGCCTTCCTCGGAAGCCCCCTTGTCGGTCAATTCGGAGAGCGGTTTCGACAACAAATCGGAACGGAGCAGGCCGAGCGTGTTCATCTTGGCAATCCGTGGGTCGGAAATCGAGTAAGCGAGCGGCGTCGTCAAATCACTTTCCAGCGGAACCCGCTGTCCGGCAAGCGTCGTGCCGATCGTCGTCAGCGGATCATACAGTTCGATCACGGCGTTCGGCTGCCCCTGCGGTCCCGGCGGAAGGAAACGGAGTAATGCCGTGACGGGAAAGCAAAGTTGCGTCGGCGTGTATTTGGTCGTCTTGACGACTTTGGAACCTTCCTGTCGTTGGCCCAGCAGCGGAACGCCGAGGCCGTATTGGCGGAACTCGCTCTTCAATTCCTTGACCTCGAAGTCCGCCGCGAACTTGAACGGCTCCAACGGCTCGTTGCCCCACTGACCGGTCAAGCGTCGGCAGCTGATTTGAAAGTCCTTCCCGTCCATGGGAAGAATGTATTCCTTGTCGGGTTCCAGACTGACCGTCGACGGAGAATCAAGCAGCCGCAGCATCCGTTCGAAGGACCGATTATAAAACAGGCAGGCTTCCCGAAAATGGGGATCGTAACTGTTACGTCGCCGATTGAACTTCGGGTCGAAAAGATAGCCGTAAGCGTGGTACGCCGATAACAGATACATTTCGGCCGCCCGGTCTGATTGGAGCGTCTCGCGGCGTCGGCCTTCGAGAAACGACAGCTCAGCAACGGCGAAAACCAAGTCGAGCGTCGGCTCCTTTTCCAGAAAACTCCGGACCGCACCGATCGTGTTCGTCAGATTGATCGCCGCCTTCTTTTCCAAATCGAAGGTCCGCAGAGTCTGCCGGGTCCGATGGCTGATCCCCAGTTCGCCGGTCGGCGACGGTCGCAACGGACCGTTGTAGTTTTCCTTCAGGCGACTCGAATAACCGGCGAGCTTCAGCGACGAACAGGCGGGGAACAGGCAGAGAAGCGCGAGAAGGAGCGCAAGGGCCAAGCGGCCTCTCAAGTTTCTGCGTTCAGATTTTTTTGATGGCGAACGACACAACATACCCACTCCCTTGGGTATTTCGTATAAAAGCGGAAAATAACCCTTGCGAAAAAGGATATAATCACCGTCATCCCCGCGCAGGCGGGGACCTAGACGAAAGAGGTTATTCTTCTTTTTGCATCCATCGTTTACGAAATTCAAAAAAACAAGGTTAATCTATGCAAAAACAATTTCAAACCTAATCTCTAGGTCCCCGCCTGCGCGGGGATGACGGACAATTAATTCGCTCAATGCCATTCCTTTTCAATTCCTTTTCGGCACGACGAACGTAAACCGTCCGGGGATCACTTCGACGTCCAGCGGCAGGAAGCCGCCGGGGTCGCCGTCCAATTGGTAGGGAACCTCTTCCGTCGAGGTGATCCGATACTTCGTCGACTGGCCGAGCTTCGCATCGGGCAGGATCCGGTGCATTCCGCAACACTGGGCGAAGGCCGTGTATTTGATTCCATGGAAAATCGAACCGCCGCGAAACAGGACGTGATCCAGTTTGCCGTCGTCGCCCTTCGCAAACGGAGCGAGCGACAGGCCCGGCCAACCGTAAGCGTTCAAATTGAAGAAAAACGCCCAACGAGCATGGTCGTCGACCGATTTCCATTCGCCGGACTCGGCGTCAAACCGTTCGATGTCGATTGTCGGATAGCGGTATCCCTTCAAAGAACGGCAGACAGGCTTGATGTATGATAATTGCGATATATGGGCTCCCTTTTTATGTCCCTGTTGAAACCGTTCTTCCCGGTGAGCGTGAACCTGCCGGACGACGTCGGCGTCGAATCCGCAACTCACCATGACGAGGAAAAGCCGTTCTCCGGCCCCTTCAGAAGCCCGACCGGAGGCCCGACCGGCGTCCAGCGTCACGGAATGTCCGGCTTCGATGATCTCCGCCAACCGTTTCGGCGTGCCGCCCAGCCGAAAGAATTTCGCGAGCAGATTCGCGGTTCCCGCCGGGAGCAACGTGATCGGCGTTCCCGGTTCCGTCAGGTTGACCAGCGTTGCCGCCGTACCGTCGCCGCCGACGCCGCAGAGCGTTCGCAATCGGCCTTCCGCATGAAGTCGGTTCGCTTTCTCCGCGACTTCCTTCAAATCGGTCAGCAACTCGACTTTGAAGCCCTTTTCCCGCAGCCGGCCTTGCAATTCTTCGGCCCGGAGCATCGGCGAACGACGCCCCGCCTTCGGATTCACGGAGATGATGATTTGGTCGGGCATGGGGAAGAAGTGAGAGAAGATGTTGATTACCGTCATCCCCGCGCAGGCGGGGACCTAGAGATTAAACGTTGATTTGTTTTTGCATCGATTAATCTCAGTATCTCCAATTTCCATGGACGACGGATGCAAAGAGAATAGTCATATCTTTCGTCTAGGTCCCCGCCTGCGCGGGGATGACGGAAAATTTCATTTCTCAGCGGCTTGTGCCTTGCAGAACAATTTCATCGGCCAGCCGTCGATAATCCTCGGCTCCGTTGGAGTTCGGATCGTAGCTGAAGATCGGCTGTCCGTAGCTCGGGGCCTCGGCGAGGCGGATGTTGCGGCGGATTTTCGTCTGGAACATTTGGGCGCGGGACCAGACGGTCGGCTGAACATGTTCCTGATGGAAAAAGGCGTCGATGTCCTGAGCGACTTCGGAGGCGAGCCGGGTTTGGCCGTCGTACATACAGAGAATCACGCCGCTGAGCATCAGCCGGTTGTTGAGCCGCTTGGCGACCAGTTCGATCGTCTGGAGCAACTTGCTGAGTCCGTGCAGGGCCAGAAAATGCGGCTGGAGCGGAATGAAAACCTCATCGACCGCTGTCAGAGCGTTGAGCGTCAGGACGCCGAGCGACGGCGGACAGTCGATCAGCACGAAGTCGAACTTGATGTCGTCCGATTCCAGCTTGTCCCGAAGGATCATTTCGCGGCCGACGACTCCAGCGAGTTCCATTTCGGCCGACGCCAAGTCGAGATGGGCCGGAATGATCCAAAGATTCTCCGAAACTTGCTTTCGAACGTCGCGGAGGGCGTGTTGGCCGACGAGAACATCGTACACGGAATCGAACTCGACCTGCGGCTCAATGCCGAAATGCAGCGTGGCGTGGGCCTGCGGATCGAGGTCGATCAGGCAGACTTTCGCGCCGGTCGCCGCAAGGGCCGCGCTGACGTTGACGGCCGTCGTCGTCTTGCCGACGCCGCCCTTTTGATTCATGATCGCGATGGATCGCATCCTACTCTCCTTGATGAGCCCCGAGCCGGGGCAGGCGGTTCGCTTCGCGTTCGGTCAATCCGCCTCCCGTTGGTCGGCTCCCGCTCACGAAAGGCGAACTGTAATGATAAACCCACACAGAAAACCTCGTTTCACCTGTTTTTTTTGCGGAAGCCCAATATATCCGATTTACCCTGTTTTCCCAAGAGCAATTTCTCTCGAAAAGCGAGAAAAGACCGGCTCCTAACCACCCATTTTTTCAAATCACCCTGAATTACCGAAAATTTTTCGCCGCGTTCAATCATTGTCGAAGAATTCCTACCCGTCTTCTTGACGCCCTCACGAATCTCTGCTACCCTGTTAGACAGATGGAGCGTAACGGATGAGTTGGCCACGGAAGGCCAATTTTCTTTACGCTTCAACAAGCAACATAAAGAGCCCCAAGTGGAGCGGCCAAAAAGGCAACGCGGCGCCGTAACTTGGGGGTTGAAGCGGCAAGCGAGTTTGTATTTGAGGCGGCTGGACCGCCTTTTTTTGTGCGCCGATGGACCATACGGAGCGGACGCGACAACTGGAAGAACGACCGATCGGTCGCCTGCTCCTGGAGTTCTCGATTCCGGCGATTCTCGCGACGATCATCAACGCCTCCTATACGGTGATCAACCGTTTCTTCGTCGGCCAAATGTTCGACGACGTCGGAATCACGGCCGTTACGGTCTCGTTTCCCATCATGACGATCATGATGGCGGCCGGAATGATGATCGGCATCGGCTCCAATACGCTGGTCTCGATCCGGCTCGGCGAAAAAAACAACGAAGAAGCGGAGCGGGTCGTTGGCCAAGCGGTGTTCCTGTTCCTGTTGCTCGCGGCGGGATTCATTATTTTTGGACTGGTGTTTCTCGAACCGTTGCTTCGTTTCTTCGGCGCCAGCGATCGGGTGATGCCGTTGGCGAAAGAATATCTTTCCATTACGATTTGCGGGGCGTTCTTTCACGAGATTTCCTACGGAATCAACGGATTCCTGCGGAGCGAAGGCAAACCGCGCATCGCCATGGCAACGATCCTGATCGCGGCGCTGCTCAACATTTTCTTCGATTGGCTGTTCCTTTGCGTTTTTCGAATGTCGATCGGCGGCGCTGCCCTGGCGACGATTCTTGCCCAAGCGTTTTCGAGTAGTTGGATCATCTGGCATTACACCTCGGGCCGGACGCTGCTTCGTTGGCGACTTCGGAACATCCGTTGGAACACGGCGCTCGCCCGGCAGGTGTTCATGTTGGGACTTCCGCCGTTCATCATGCAGGCGATCGCCTGCCTCCTGCAAGCAATCCAGAATCGACAGCTCGGCGTTTACGGCGACCTCTACGGAAAGCGGATCGGTCTGGAAAGCGGAGGCGATTTGGCGATCTCCGTCATGGGACTCCTGTTCGTCATTTTCATGATGGTCTGGCTGCCGCTGCTCGGTCTGAATCAGGGCGTGCAGCCGATCGTCGGTTACAACATCGGAGCCAAACGCTTCAACCGTGTCGCGAACGCCTTGAAATTGGCGATTGCCGCCGAGTTGGTGTTTACGGTGTGTTGTACCGCAATCATCGTCGGCTTCCCGGAATTCCTGATCGTTCCCTTTGCAAACGCAGAGTCCGCGAATCGGGCCGAATTGATCCGGCTCGGCGGACACGCCCTGCGAATCGTCTGTTCCGTGTTGCCGCTCTCCGGAATCGTCGTCATCGCGGCAGGATATTTCCAGTCCAACGGGAATCCGAAGCTCGCCATTGCGCTGACGCTGTTCCGGCAGGTCGGATTCCTCGTTCCTTTGTTGATTTTTCTGCCGTGGTTTTTCGAGTCGATGGGCGACCATAACGGTCTGGACGGTATTTGGCTCGCGATTATGATCGCCGACCTTAGCGCCTTCGTTCTCGCGACGTTTTTTCTCTGGCGCGAACTGAAACGCCTGAAAAAGGACGCCGTTTCCCAAGCGATCTCGTCGATATCAGGAGAGCCGCAAGATTGAAAGAAAGTTGTTTGGCTTCCGCTCCCATCAACGCCGCCTTCCGTTGATCGGCTCATCGTTCTCCCGATACATCCCGGCTTGATTCTTTTCCGGACTGTGGTACAGTGGGACAAACTTAAAATCCCCATTTTCTCATTGCGATCGAAAAATGTCCCGATCGTGACGCGAAGCTCGTTGGAAAGCGTCCAAACCTCCCGAAACCGATCCCTCACGGTCGCGCTCCGAATTCTCAACAAGCATTTGACATGAACACGAACATCGCTCAATGGATTCAGTCCGGTCCGCTGCTCTTGGACGGCGGCTGGGGAACGCAACTTCAGCTTCGCGGTTTGGAGGTCGGACAGCATCCGGACCTTTGGAATCTCTCGAATCCGGAGAAGGTGTTGGAGGTTGCCGAAGCGTATGTCGCGGCGGGAAGCGACATTATTTTGACGAACACGTTCGGTTCGACCCGTTTTACGTTGGAGAAGCACGGAGGCGTCGACAAAGTTGCCGAGATCAACCGCAAGGGCGTCGAGATTTCCAAACAAGCGGCAAGCGGCAAAGCGAAGGTCTTCGCTTCCATGGGACCGACCGGCATCATGCTGATGATGGGTGCCGTCTCCGCCGACGAAATGTACGCCGGTTTTCTTCAGCAAGCCGAAGCGATCGCTTCCGCGAAGCCGGATGGAATCGTCGTCGAAACGATGAGCGACGTCGCCGAAGCAACTCTCGCCGTGAAAGCCGCGAAAACGACGGGGCTCCCCGTCGCGGTGTGCATGGTGTTCGACTCCGGCAAGAACAAGGACAGAACCATGATGGGAACGACGCCGGAACAAGCGGTCCAGCAGTTGACGGACGCCGGCGCCGACATTCTGGGCTCGAACTGCGGCCAAGGAATCGACGGATTCATCCCGATCTGCCAGCGGATGCGGGCCGCGACGCCGTTGCCGCTCTGGATGAAGGCGAACGCCGGTCTGCCGGAAGTCGTCGATGGAAAAACCGTCTATCGTCAGTCGCCGGAAATTTTCGCTCAAAAAGCACTCGAACTGGTCGCCGCCGGAGCGAACTTCGTCGGAGGTTGCTGCGGAAGCTCGCCGGACTTCATCGCCGCCGTCCGAAAGGAATTGGGAAACAAAAAATAACGCCAACATTCCAATTTCTCTGGCCCCTAACCCTTGGCCCCTGGCCCCTGCCCCGATGGAAAGTATCGCTCCGCCGAAGGTCTCTCGATATTTTCGTATCAAATGGTACGTCGACGTCGCCGTCGTGATTCTCACGTCGCCGATCATCGTCCCGACGATTTTCTTTTTCATGCTCCTGGTCAAGCTGACGTCGAAGGGACCGGTGATTTACACGCAGACGCGGCTCAGCAAGGACGATAAACCGTTCAAAATGATCAAAATCCGTTCCATGACGGTCGACGCCGAGGACGCCAAGGGAGCGAAATGGACGGCCCGGCAAGATCCGCGCGTCACGCCGGTTGGAAAAATCATGCGGCGACTGCATATCGACGAATTACCGCAGATTCTCAACGTACTGCGCGGCGAAATGACCGTGATCGGTCCGAGACCGGAACGCCCGGAATTCGCCGAAAAACTCTGCGTCGAAATACCCGGATATTCTTACCGAACGCTCGTCCTGCCGGGCCTGACGGGATACGCCCAGCTGAACCTGCCGTCGGACACCGGACTTGAAGACGTCCGAAAAAAACTGACGCTTGATTTCGAATACATCGAAATCGTTTCGTTTTTCTTCGACATGCGATTGCTGCTCGGCACGGCGTTTAAAATGTTTCCGACACGAATTTTCGGCGTTTGGCCGAGAAAACTCTGCGGTATCTATCGCCGGCCGGAAGACTCGCCGTGGGCGGAAAAACTCGGACTGGGACGAACGACCGACGACGAAAAGGATTCCGACTCGAAAATTCTTCGTCCTCGTTTCAACGGCGAATCGCCGAAATAGGGAGCGGTCAAAAACAACCTATCGAAAAGAGCCCCGAGTGGAGGCGGCCGAAAAATCAATACGGCGCCGTAACTCGGGGGTTGAACCTCGGTTGTCTTTGTACAATTCGACAGTTTATTTTTGGCCAAGCACATAGGCTTTCGCCAGAAAACAATCGGCAATAAAACAGAACACGAAGCGTCGGCGAGTGTTTTCAGGACATTCCCTTGCTGACGCGTCGGGCTCTGATCATTAGCTTCACGGTTCAAGAACGATTCGATGCTCTCCGGATCCGAGGCGGGTTGTCTTATCGCTCGGCAGGACGACTTCCGCTTTCATATTGGCCGGAAGATTGACGGTCAAATTCCGTCCGCGATTTTCCCAACGAATCCGGATCGGCCCCCGAATCGTCGGAACCGTGGCGTCGACGGTTTCGAGACCGCCGGGCTGCGGTTTGATCCGAACCGTACGGAAACCGGGCTCCAACGGTTCGACGCCCAGCATTTTTCTCGGAACGATATTCGCCGGAGCGGCCCCCCAGGCGTGATTCCAATCCTGATTCGGCTTGTATTTATTGTCCCATGCTTCGAGCGAGATCGTGCTGCCGACGCGGATCATGTTGTACCAACTCCGTTCGGCGTCCGACGACAATAATTTCAGTCCATACTCGGCGTCCCCGGCATTGTAAATCGCGTCCATCAGGAATTGCGAGCCGTAAACGCTGCACGCCATGCCGCGACTCTTGACGAATTCCATCACGGATTTTTTTCGTTCGCGAGGAACCATGCCGAAAGCCAGCGGAAACATGTTGGCATGCAGCGAAGAATGCTCCGCGCCGATGCCGTCAACATATCGATCCTTCGAAGAATCGAAGAATTTCTCATTGAAACTCTTCTCGACTTTCGCGGCCTGTTTGGCGAACTTTTCGGCGTCATCTTTTTTGTTCAGGATTTCGGCCAATTGGCTCATCGCGACCAGCGATTCGTAATGGTAAGCGTTGACGACGGGATTATAGTCCGAAAAGACGAAACCGTCCGCTTCGCCGCCTTCCGCTTTGCCGAGACCGAGGATTCCGGTGTGCGGCCAATCCACGATGTCGCGCAACTCCGTGCCGTTGAAATGGATCGATTTCAACAACTCCGGCGTCTGTTTGCCCGTCTTGGTCGAAATCAACCCGGTATCCGGATCGGCGAGCGGCAGCAGGAGTTTCGCTTCGAGATCCTTATAAAACTTTTCGACGGAACGGATATCTCCCGTGTACAGATAATCGTAATACGCCATCAAGACGGATTGCAGGATCCATTCCGTCGGCCAGGTAGCGTGTTCGATCAAATATTCGTGCGAATGTCGGGCCAGTGAAAACTCCCGATCGACGCCGTAATGACAAAGCTGATTGATCAGCGCGTCCGCTTCGTACGGAATCCGCTCCCGATCGCCGTCGACGTATTTTCCACAGAAACTCGTCGCGGGAATCGAGTATTTGCAGAGTTCCCAAACCTGATTCAGGATGTCGTTCGACGACTTGAATTTCGACGCCGTGACGTCGAAAGGATAGTGAACCATCTCTCGGACGACTTCGTTAACATTCGCGGTGAAGGCGCCGCGAAACTCCGATTTGTCTTTTAATCGTTCGGATAATTGTTCCCGGAATTTCCGCAATTCCTCGTCGCTTAGGACAAAATGGCCGGGCGAGTTTTCGATCTCGACATATCGAAAGGGAAAAACCTCGCCGATGTAATCGGGCATCTTGACTGCCGCCGGACCGGTGTTTCGTTTGTCGGGACGGAATTTGATCGAATAGGTGTGTGTCCCTTTCATCAAGGGAATTCCGTATTCCGAATAACGGATCGTGCCTCCCGGCTTACGGTCGATTCGGTTGTCTTTGAGAGCTTCGCCAAAATGTACCGTTACGATACGCGCGTCGTCCGAGGTTATTGTCAGTCGCAGTCGACCAAAGGCCGCTTTGCCAAAATCGATGAAAACGTATCCTTCCCGCCTTTCGACCAATATGGGACGTTGCTCCGTTTTCTGCAACGGATACACGGCCGTTTGATAGTCGACGAGTTTGTCGGCCGTCAAAAAAGATTTGACGGCGGAGAACGGCTGCTCGTCGCCGTTGTTCCAGGTTTTGACCTTCCAGTAAATTACGGCGTCGGTCGGCAACGGCTTGCCGGCGTAGCGGACCGCAATGGAAGAATCGCCGTCGACCTTGCCGCTGTCCCAGAGATCGGCGTCGTCCTTGTCGAGTTTCGCCGGATCGGAGCCGACGAGAATTCGGTACGCCGTTTGCAGCACGTCGGGGCGCTCGTCATTGACGATCCACGAAAACGCGGGCTTTTCGCTATAGATCGTCGCCGTTTGATAACGTTCGATCAGCGTTCCGCGTTCGGCGAGCGTCGCGGTACTCGGATAGCCGTCGAGCCAAACCCGGTCGGTGTGTTCGAGCAGATCGGTCAACAACCCGCTCGGCGGCGCCGCATGAAGACAAGCGACGGCAAGAAAAAGAAACAAAAACGTCGAAAGGAAAATTCGTGAGTTCATCGGAATCGCTCGGTTGAAAGGATTTTTCAGGAGACGATCCGATTTTAGACGAAATTCCTTTGGTTTTCAATACCTTGGAACCACGACTCCGGGATAGGCCGGCATCATGCCGGGGTACATCGGCTGCGTCATTCCGTACGGATAAACTCCGACGGCCGATTGCTGCTGGATGATCTGCAATGCGCGACGAACGACTTGCGATTTGACTTCCAACGGAATGACGTGAACCTTCCGGGCCGGTTCCTCGACCGTGCGGCGGTCGAGGTCCTCGGCGTATTCCTTGAGCTCCGTGCAAAGCGGTTCCGGAGCGATGATCTCGACGGAATTCGTCACGTTATCGACCGTCACGCGGGGATACACGCCGCCGGGGAGCCGCGTTGCCATCATTTTTTGTTGGTAAACGTTCAAAATCTGCTGCACGACCCGGTTCGCCTGAGTGTTCTTGATCGGAACCTTGATCGGTTTGCGGACCGCCCTTTCGCCGGGAAGTTCCGAAACGTCAAGCATCGCGATCAGGTTGGCGACCTCCGTCCGCTCCGCCTTCGCTCCCCGTACGTAAATCGTGTTCGTCGTTTCGTCCGGTGTGATCTCCAATCGCGGCGGTTGGTACGCCGCCGGAACCGCGCTGCCGTAACGCCGTTGCTGTCCCAGGAGCCGTTCCCGCAAAATCATGTTCAATTTCATGCCGACGAGGGTCGCGCTGATATTCCGTACCGAATAAATCGTGTAGTCCCGGCCCTCGAACACGACGCGATCGTTGATTCGTTTCAGTAATTGCTCCAGCCGGTCCAAGGCTTCCGTGTCGTACGAAGCAACCGTCAGCGTGGCGTCCTCATTTACCGTGACGTAAACATTGGACGGAAGTTTGTCCCCCAGCCGTTCCGCGATTGCGGTCGGCGCGGGAACTTGCTTCATCTGGTCGTCGGTCTTTGGTTTTTCGTCCTTTTTTACAGGGTCGTCGATCGAGAAGAGAGCGTACGACGGTTCTTCAGGAGCCGGGGGTGTAAGCCCCCGGATGCTCTGAGTTGGAACAGGTTCCGACCATCCGGGGGCTGACGCCCCCGGCTCTTGCGCGCCGCCTTTCGGTTCCTCTTTCTTCTGGATCAGCGGCTCGTCCTGCCGGTTGATGAGCAGCCGATTTTGTTGGTACTGCGGCCAGAGTTTTTCGAGTTCCCGAATCGCGTCCGACGTGTTGCCGTTGATTCGGATTACCCGTAGTTGGCTCTGCCCCGCTTTCGGCAGCTCGGTTTGCGGCTGTATCGTCGATGGTGTACGATTAAGCTGTGTTTCGCCCATCTCGATCAACATCTTGCGGATCCGTTCGAGTTGGTCCTTCGTTCCCTGCACGAAGAGCATGTTCGTGTTCTGGTCGACTTCAACAGCTGGCGACGAGTAATACGACTCGTCGATAAACAGCGTGTTGATCCCGCGATACGCCGTGACCGGATCGACCGTTTCCAAGGGGAAGACCGCGAGTTCCCGATCCTCCGACTTCAACTTGGCGAGCAGGTCCTTGATCTGTTTTTGATCCTCGGACCGTGCCTGTACGACAAGTTGGTTGCCGTAGTAATCGAACATCACCTTGGCGTCGAGTCCTTGCGTCGTGATCAATTCCGTAACGAGCGTCCGGGCCGTCGTCGTGTAGATGTTTTTGAGCGAATAGGTTTCGATCGCGACGGTCGGATCCGCTTCGTTCAATTTGTCGATCGCGTTTTGGAGACGTTTATGATCCGCTTCCTTGGCCCAAACGAGCAGTTGATGGATGTTGGTTCCGTAACCGAATTGCGCGTTCGGTGCGATCAGTCTCAGCATCGGAGTCGCGGCGGTTGCCGATCCTCGATTGACCGTGTAAATCTGCATCCGGGACGAGTTCGCTGGGCGCTCCGTGAGCATTTGGTCGACCATCGCCCGGACCTTCTCCTGGTCGACGGTTTTTCCCCAGACGACAAGCTGCCCCGGGACGCCGCTTGGCAAAATTATCGTTTCGGGAAGAGCCGTCCGGATCGATTGGACGGCGTACGTGATTTGCGCCATCGGAATGTCGCTTAAATCGTACGCGACCGGCAATTTTTCCGTTTCGACGGGACGCGGAACATCGAATTCCTCGATATTCTTCGCGATTTTCGCCTGAGTTTCCGGCGTTGCGCTGACGATCAGGTCCCCGGTGTCCCGGCGCAACGTAATCGCGGCTTCGGCAACAGGATAGATCCGGGTCAACACCGAATATCCTTCGCCGAGCGGTACGTGTTTGAATGCGTACGTTTTCAGGACCGGATCGGGATACGCTTCGGCAACCGTCTTGAGCATTTCGGCCATCGCGGCATGATCGGCAGGGCAGGCCCAGGACAGGATTTCGTCGGCGCTCGACGCAAAGGTCAGCGAACCGGGAAATTGGTACGCTAAAATCTGCGCGGCAGTCGGCGCTTTCTTTCCGCCGACTTTGAACAGTTTCAACGCCTGCGTGCTTTTTTCATTCGACGTCGTTTCGAGTTTCGTGAGCGCCGTCGAAATATCGAGATGATCCTTCGGGGTTCCCCAGATGCCGATCTGCTCCGGTTTCGCGCCCGGGATGATGGTCGCCTGCGGCGCGACCTTGGAGATCAATGTCGAGACTCGATAATAGTTCAAATTTTTCAGGCCGTAGACTTCCAGGGACGGCCGTTTTTCTTCGCGGTCGTCCTTGAACGACTTGATGAAACCGGCGATTTTTTTATGATCGTCTTCCGTCGCGACGATCATCATCGTCTGCCGTTCAATGCTCGGCGTGCAGACAGCGTTCGGAAACGCCCGGTTCAGCGATCCGTACAGCGGATAGAACATCTGCGCCGGATAATCGTCCATCGAATAGAATTTCGGGACCATTTTAAACGAATCCGGCATGTCCTTGTCGAGCTCCGAAAGCGCCTTGGCGATTTCGAGGTGTTCCAACGGCGAAGCGATCACGACGACGACTTTCGCGTCGTCCGGCCGTTGATATCGCCGTCGTTGCAATTCCGGCGGCAAGGTCGAGGGACTTCGAGGCGTTCCCGGTTGAAGGGGCTCGAACGACGCGTTCGGGCAAATCGCCTTGAGCCACGCCGTCGCCTCTTCGACACCGATATACTGTAGCGAATATGATTTGACGACCGTTTGCTGATTGTCCGGCAAGGGCTTGCACGCTTCGTCGACGACTTGCTGGACCCGTTCCAATTTATGTTTCGGCGCCCAAACGAGAATCTGGTTCGCCGCCCCGCCCGGCATCGGATTGATGTCGGGATAAAGTTTTCGCACTGTTTCGATGATTTGTTGTCTCGGATATTTCGAACCTTCCGGCAACGTGATCGAGAGCATCTCTTTCTTGCCGACGCCGGCGCGGTCGTTCAATTCCTTGACCAATGCTTCGATCTTGATGTGTTCCGCTTCCCGGGTATAAGCGAGGAAGTCGCGGTAGTTCATCATATAGTTATATCGCCCTCCTCCTTCCGGCGGCGGCGTGTACGTATAAACCTCGGTGAAGACCGCCGAGGGAGCGACTTGCCGGACGAGGGAATAAACGTCGTAATAACTCATTTCGTCCAAGGAATATCGCCTGACAACCGGCTTGATTCCTTCCTGGTTCCCGGCGGCGACGATTTGTTTCATCGCCTTTTCGACCTCGACCTGATCTTCGCCGTTGACGAACACGAACACCGATTGCGTTTGCGGGTCGACTTTGAAATATCCGATTTTCTTCGGGCCGCTGCGTCCGTAATAATTTCTGTACCACGGCGATCTTTCGTAAGCGAACCAAAAACTAAGACGTTCGACGACGTCATCCGGCGTCATCGATTCGGCGTTCGGAAGCTGGGCGCGGAGCATCGCTTCGATCATCACGGGATCCGTGTCGCCAAAAGGATAAACGTTTAAAATCGGTCGGAGCTTGTCGTCCTTCTGACGGAGCTGTTCCAATAATTCCTTGATCTGGACGTGTTCTCGAACCCTGGCTCGGACGGTGATCTTGTCGGCGGCGACGTCGCCGTAGACGTCGGCGTCGGGAATCAACGCCTTGAATAATTTCAGGATCGTCGGCGGATCGAGTTGGGCGGCGGAATACGCAACGAATTTCTCGGCGAGTTCCGAATTCGGATCCTCTTTTTTGTTCGTCTGTTCGACGATTTCAGCGACCTTGACGTGTTCTTCCGGCGAAGCCCAAACAAGAATTCGTCGGCTCTGCAGTTCCGGCGTGATTTTCAGTCCGTTAAACACGTCCTGGATAACTTTCATCAGGGTTTCCGGCTTCGCTCCGGCAACCGGATAGGCGAGCATTTGCCGATTGTCGAGGTTTCCCTGCGCGGTCAGGGTTTGTGTAACTTTCTCAAGCTCTTCGAGCGTCGCCCAGACGAGCAGGCGGTTGCCGGTCTTGTCGACGAACAACGTCGCTTCGGGATGCGAAACCTTGAGCAGTTCCTGTGCCGTGACGAGATCGCCGATCGACATTTGAAAAACCTTCAACTGCCGGACCGGTTCGTTGGCTTGATTTTCGCTCATCTGTTTCAGAATCGCGGCGATCAGTTGGTGTTCCGACGGTTTCGCCCAAATCGAAATCTGGTTGATCGGCTTCGCCCCCGTTTTATCCGGAACGATTTTGTCGGGAACGATCGCGACTCCTTTCAAATCCTTCGCCGCCGTTTTGATGAACGACTCCAAACGATCCCGTTGTTCCTGAGTCGCCGGATAGATAAACAACATATTCTCTTCCGGAGCGACATAGGTCGAGAGGATGATATGGACGTTTCCCTCGATCATTTTCTGTTCGTCCGGCTTGGCGACGACCATGATCTGCTTCGCCTCCTTTTCCGGAACGATTAAAGCGGTCGGAACGAGCCGTTGCAAACCTTGGACCATGCTCGGCGACGGTTCGGCGTTCAGCGTGTAGAAACGGACGACGGGGTCGCTCGGCGACGGTTCGGCGGGGTCGATCGCTTCGAGCAACGCCTGGACTTTGTCGATCAGCTTCGGATGCCCTTCGACGATGATCGTTCCGGTGTAATAATCGTAAGTCGAAATCACCGTCGGAAACATTCGCTGGACGATCGGAATAATCGTGTACGGATACGCCCGGCGAAGTTGGAATCGACCGAATTTTTTGGCGTTGGCGTCTCCTTGAAGATTCTTGACGGCGGCGTCGATGATCCGATGTTCCTCTTCGGTTCCCCAAACGATCAACTGTTGCGAATTTTCGTCGAATGAGAGTTTCGCTTTCGGCGTGAGCTTTTGCAGGTCTCGAACGAAGTTGAGCGGCGTGTACCGGGTTCGCTCGACCGTCATGCTGTAGAATGCCGTGTCGATCGTGTACGATTTAAAGAATCGCTTGTCCTTTTCCGGATCGGCGGCATCCAGTTGGGCGAGGAGCGATTTGATCGACTCCGTTTTGTCCGGGCGAACACGAATCACGATCCGATTGTTCTCGGGATCGTCCTTGATTTTCACATCGGGATGGATTTCACGCAAGATCGGGAGGACCGTCTCCGCTTCGACGTTTTTCAAGTTGTGTACGATGACGTCTTCAGAAAGCGGCAGGGCGGATTCCGAGGTCGTAATCATCTTTTGGATTTTTTCGACGTCCGGTTTGGAACCGTAAACCATCGCCAGCGAATTCTGTTTGTCGACGATCACGACGGCATAGGGAGCGACCCGGGGAAACGCGCTGACGATCTCCGGCGAAAGTTCTTTCTTCAGCGGAATGAACACGACGTCGCCGTCCATCTCGTCGAAAAGTTTTACGACTTTTTCCTTCATTTCGGGACGCAACCGCAACATCAGTTGGTTGCCGGTCGGATACCCCGCGATTCGGACTTCGGGGTAAATCTGCTGGATCACCGGAGCGGCATAATACGGCGGAATACTCTTGAATGTATGGACATAAACTTCTTCTTCGATCGTCGCGGCCGCTTCGGACGTTTCGATGATTTTCCGGATCCGCTCGACTTCAGGTTTCGGTCCGTAAATCATCGCTTGCGAATTTTTTTGATCGACGACGACTTGGGCGTACGGCGCGATTCCGGGAAATCTCGCGAGAATTTCCGGCGGAATATCCTTTTTCAACGGAATAAAAACGATGTCGCCGTCGACCTCTTCGAAGAGTTTCAGGATTTTCTCCTTCAATTCCGGACGAAAACGAACCGCGAGTTGATTGTGGGTCGGATATCCGGCAACCTTGACTTCCGGATAAACCTCACGAAGAATTGACGTGACGTAATACGGATACGCTGTCCGGAATGTATGAACGTAAACTTCTTCCTCGACGGCGGTCGACGCTTCCATCGTCGTGATGATCTTCTGGATTTTCTCGACATCGGGCTTCGTTCCGTAAACCATCGCCAAGGAATTCTTCTTATCCTCGATCACCACGGCGGCCGGGGCAACACGGGAGAAAACGCCCGTCGTTTCGGGCGACAACTCCTTTTTGAGCGGAAGGAACACGATGTCGCCGTCCATGTCGTCGAGCAGTTTCTGGACTTTTTCCTTGATTTCAGGACGAATTCGGAGCATCAATTGGCGCTCGGTCGGATTGCCAACGACCCGAACCTCGGGATAGACCTCACGAAGAACGACGGCGACAGAATTGGGCGACGCGCTCTTGAATGTATGAACGTAAATTTCTTCGTCGACCGGAGCCGCGGCCTCTGAAGACGTGATGATCGCTCGAATTCGTTCGACTTCCGACTTCGGTCCGTAAACCATCGCCTGCAGGTTCTGCTTGTCGACGACGACGTTCGCGTACGGAGCAATCTGCGGAAACCGGGCCAACAGATCCGGCGAAAGCTCCTTTTTCAACGGAATGAAGACGATGTCGCCGTCGATCTCGTTGAAAAGTTTCAGAATTTTTTCCTTCAATTCCGGACGGAAACGGACCGCAAGCTGGTTGTTCGTCGGATAGCCCGCGACCTTGACCTCCGGATAAACTTCCCGGAGAATCGCGACGACGTAATACGGATAGGCGCTCTTGAATGTATGAACGTAAACCTCTTCGGGAATCGCGGTCGTTTTTTCAGACGATTCAATGATCTTCCGGATCTTGTCGACGTCCGGTTTCGAACCCTGAATCATCGCCTGAGAATTCTCCTTGTCGACGACAACGGTCGCTCTCGGCGCCAGGGTTCGGAAGGAGGCGAGCATCTCGGCGGAGATTTCCTTCTTGAGCGGAACGAAATCGAGGTCGCCGTCGAGTTGCGTGAGCAACGACGTCACGGGTTCCTTCTGGTCGGCGTGAACCTGGACGATAATCTGGTTGTTGACCGCGTTGATCGTCGGATGCAACTCGGGAAACAGCTCCGCGAGGACCGCAACGGCGGTCTGCGGCGAGGCGTTGTTGAACGAATGAACGATCATCTGTTCGCCGACGGGAATCGCTGCTTCGGACGCGGTAAGTACCGCCTTGATTTTATCGAGTTCGGCCTTCGGACCCGTCGCGATGACTTGCAGACTCCGGCGACTCTGGACGACGATCGTCGTCGGAGCCGTTCGAGTAATCTGCCGCATGATATCGGCGGGAATCTCGCGTTTCAACGTGATGAACGCGACATCAGAACCCGTTCCCTTGTCGAGTTCGGTAATCGCTTTTTTGACGACTTCAAGCACGTCCGGCGTTGCGTGGGCGACCACGGCGTTGGTTCTCGGATCGTAGGAAAACTCGGCGTTTGGAATAATGTTTCCGAGCATCGCCTGCGTCGTGTAGGCGTAGGCGTAATCCAATGGAAAGACGGCAAGAACGGGTTCCGACGACTTTTCGCCGGATTTTCCTCCGGCTCCCTTCGGAGTTTCCTTGCGACCGGAAAGTTCGTCGGCCGCCTTTCGGATGATGTCATGCTGAGCGGCGGTCGCCCAGATCGTGATTTGGTTCTGCTTCGTGTCGTGCAGGTTGACCGCTCCTTCGAGTTCCTTCTTTTGGATGAGTTGGCGGAACAGAGCCGTGAATCGGGTTGCGACGGACGCGCTCATCGGGTACGTAACGACGAACTTTCCTTCTTCCGGCAGAGCGGCGGCTTCGAGTTCGGCAACCGCCTTCGTGATCATTTCGTGCTCTTTCGCCGTCGCGACGATAAGAATCTGTCCTTGTTGGTCGTCCAGCGACAGCGACGCGGCAGGAACAACGCTCCGAAGCTGCTTGAGCGTCTCATCGTTCATTCTTTTGTTCTTGTCGGCGAATTTATACAGTTTGACGACCGGATCGTCTTCCGGCGACGAGACCTGTTTGAGCGATTCGAAAAACGCCTTGATCTTTTCCTGATCCGCTTTAGGAGCCAACACGACGACGTTGTTCGCCGCCGGAGTCTCCGAAACAACGGCGGCGGGAAACGTCTGCTTGAGGATGTCGATGATTTCCTTGCCGATGGTCTGCGCAGGATCGTAAGGATTATAGGGATTGTACATTGAAGCCGGCGACACGGCGGTCGTTCCGGTCAGAGCCCGGCCTCGACGGGCGATTCTCCAAGATTGCTGCGGCGAGACGTTGGTCAACATTTCCAGCGAATAAGTCGCGAGGATCGGTTCGCCTTCGGGCAATCCGGAATCCATCTCGAGCATTTCAAGAATTTTTTCCAAGGCCGGTTGCTCGGCTTCGGGAAGCTGAACATGGATTTCCCGGGAGTTGCCGATCCGAAGCAGTTTGGCGGTCGGAGCAAACTCCTTGAAGATCGTTTCGATTTTCGTCGGATCGTTCTTCTCGATCTTGTAGGTTTTCCAAACAGTCGGCGTCGGGGTTGCCGGCGTTGCGACGGCGGGGGCCGGCGGATTCTCGACCGATTCGATAACTTTTTGCAACACGAGAAGCGTGCTCGCCGTGTCCGTGATCATCAAGGAATTGCCCGGCATCGGAACGACCTTGCAATAGGTTCCCTTGAACGGTGTAATGGCTTGCATCACATCGGCTCGAACACGACGTTCCAAGGGAAAAACGACCGTCGTGTATTCGAAGCGTCCTCGATCCGGAAGGTCTTCCGGCTTCAACTTGGGCAGGAATTGGATCGGAATTTGTCCCCGTTTCAAGTCGAAGAGCATCAACATTCTATCGTTTCGGATCAGCGTGTATCCTTTCGTCTGGAGAACGCTGTTCAAAATGTCGATCGCCTCGGCCGGGGTGTAGTCCCGTTGGTCGGCGTAGTTGAGCGTTCCCGGCGGCGGAGCGTCCATCACGAGCTGCAGGCCGAGTTGTTCCGCGATCCAATACAGTACGTCGGACCAGCTTTGCATCCGGAACGTGATCCGAACCGTTTTCTCTTCAAATACTTTCGGCCAAATCGCTTTCTGGGCCGGCGTCAAGACGTCGGCGAGCTGTTGTTCGCTCTTTTCAATGACCTCGGCCCATTTTTCTTCCGGAGCCTTGGCGAGTTCCTGCGAGCGGAGCGTGAGCAGACGCTGAACCTCGGCTCGCTGTTGGTCGGTCAAACCGATTCGAGCCGCAACAGCCGGATTCGCCAAGCGATGAAACGCCTTCTTGAGGTCGATTTTCTTCGCCGCCGCAGACACGGCCTCCGCTTTTTCTTCAGGCGTTTTTTCCTCAGGCACCGGCGCTTTTTCCTCTGGAACCGGCGCTTTTTCTTCTGGAACCGGCACCGGAGTCGGCGCAGGAACCGGTTCCGGAGTTGGTGCAGGCGCCGGGGCCGGAGCCGGTTCCGGAGTTGGGGCAGGAGCCGGGGCCGGAGTTGGTGCAGGCGCCGGGGCCGGAGCCGGGGCCGGAGTTGGTGCAGGCGTCGGAGTCGGAGTTGGTGCAGGAGCCGGGGCCGGAGTTGGTGCCGGAGCCGGGGCCGGAGCCGGAGTTGGTGCAGGCGTCGGGGCCGGAGTTGGTGCAGGCGTCGGGGCCGGAGTTGGTGCCGGAGCCGGGGCCGGAGTTGGTGCAGGCGTCGGAGCCGGAGCCGGAGTTGGTGCAGGAGCCGGTGCCGGAGTTGGTACAGGCGTCGGAGCCGGAGTTGGTGCCGGAGCCGGGGCCGGAGTTGGTGC
>JAVBQW010000194.1:0-32702 GCA_031548665.1 Thermoguttaceae bacterium | reverse complement strand
CGGCTTTTTTCATGGTACACTGTGTTCGGTCGTTCGTCGATAAAATGTGTTGCAATTCCATTGCAACTTGTGTGATAACAACATTTTATCACGACGACCTTCTTTGTGTACCAATGGCCGGGTGAAATTTCCGGGCTAGGATACGCTTGAATAAATCGGCATCCAATATTTATATTTCATACGTTCTGCAAAGTGCGGCATCAAGAGAGTACATCAAGCTCCATACCATCGGGCAGGCAGTTAAGGGAATCAATATCAGAGATGTTCGAAGAATTCGCATTCCCCACCCCATTCCTGAAGAGCAGCAAGCCATTGCCGTCGCCCTGCGTGACACGGATGCGTTGATCGACTCGTTGGAGCGGTTGCTCGTCAAAAAACGCCGCCTCAAACAAGGGGCCATGCAGGAATTGCTCACGCCGAAAAAAGGATGGGTGAAAAACACTCTTGGTTCATTGGGCGTATTTTTGAAAGGCAGAGGCATAAGCAAGGCTCAGTCCCTTTCTGGCGATATTCCTTGTGTTCGATACGGTGAGATATACACGAAGCATAACGATTGCATACGACGTTATTATTCTTGGATTTCACCGGCCGTCGCGACAACAGCAACTTGCTTGCGGAAAGGTGATCTATTATTTGCCGGATCGGGGGAAACAAAAGCGGAAATTGGAAAATGCGTCGCCTTTTTGGATGAAATTGAAGCGTATGCCGGGGGTGACATTGTCATCTTAAGACCTTATGAAACCTCTTCCGCGTTTATGGGATACTATCTCAATTCACACGCGATTGTCAAGCAAAAGGCGAGTAAAGGCCAAGGCGATGCCGTTGTGCATATTACTTCAACAGCTTTATCAGGAATCGATTTGGTTATTCCTGAGCGGCTAGAAGAACAAGCATCCATTGCGGGCATTCTTTCCGACATGGACGCCGAGATTGAGGCGTTGGAGGCAAAGCTGTCGAAATATCGTGCCGTGAAGACGGGGATGATGCAGGAACTGTTAACCGGCCGGATTCGGCTCATTTAAGCGAAAGAACGACACCATGGACCAAATCGGCAAGCCGGAACGGGAAACGCAGAATCGGGTCATCAAACTGTTCAAAGAGCGGCTCGGTTACGACTATCTCGGCAATTGGGAAGAACGGGAGAACAACCGTAACGTCGAACCGGAGTTGTTGAAGAAATACCTGAAGCGATGCGGCTACGAGGACAAACAGATTTCCGATGCGATCTTCGCATTGACCCAGGCCGCCGACAATCCGACCGGCTCGTTGTATCAGAACAATGAGGCGGTTTACATGCTGTTGTGCTACGGCGCGAAGGTTCAGGTTTCCGTCGACCGGCCCCACGACGACGTGTATTTTATCGACTGGGAGCATCCGGAGCGCAACGATTTTGCGATTGCCGAAGAAGTCACGCTTCACGGAGCCAAGACGCGGCGGCCCGATTTGGTGTTGTACGTCAACGGCATCGCGCTGGGCGTGATCGAACTGAAAAGCAGTCGCGTGAGCCTTCATGACGGCATTCGCCAACTGATTTCCAACCAAAAAAAAGAGTACAACGAACCGTTTTTCACGACCGCGCAAATTCTTATCGCCGGAAACGACAGCGATCCGCAGGGACTGCGTTACGGCACCGTCGGTACGCCGGAGAAATACTATCTGGCGTGGAAAGAAGACTGTCCGGAGACATTCAACTATTTGCTCGATAAATATCTTTTCCTGATGTGCGAAAAGCGGCGGCTCCTGGAAATCGTGCACGATTTCATCGTGTTCGACGACGGAAAAAAGAAACTGCCTCGCGTGCACCAATATTTCGGCGTCAAGGCGGCTCAGCAGCGGGTCAGGAAACGTGAAGGGGGCATTATCTGGCACACGCAGGGGAGCGGCAAGAGCATCGTCATGGTGCTCCTCGCCACCTGGATTCTGCGATGGAATCCCAATGCCCGCGTGCTGATCGTGACCGATCGGGAAGAACTCGACGACCAGATCAAGCGGGTTTTCGAGAACTCCGGGACGAAGTTCATCGAGCGCGCGACGAGCGGAGCCGATTTGATGAGCCGCCTTCGCGACCCGGCCGCCCGGCTGGTCTGCACCCTGATCCATAAGTTCGGCAAAAAGGACATCGAGAATTTCGAAGAGTACATCGCCTTTCTCAAAAACGACAAGGCGAAAACCTACGGCGAGATTTTCGTGTTCGTCGACGAATGTCACCGCACCCAGAGCGCCCGGAAAGACGATATTCAAAGCGGGAAGTTGCACCGTCTCATGAAGGCCGTGCTGGACAAGGCGGTGTTCATCGGCTTCACCGGCACGCCGCTCCGGCAAGAAGACCGGCAAACGAGTCTCGCCGTATTCGGCAGCTATATTCACACCTACAAATTCAAGGAGGCGGTCGAAGACAAGGTCGTGCTTGATCTCGTCTACGAATCGCGCGACGTCCCCCAACACCTTTCTTCGGCCGAAGGAATCGACGATTATTTCGAGTCGCGAACCCGGCTGTTGAACGATTGGCAGCGGCGGAAATTGCAGGAAAAATGGGGCACGATGCAAAACCTGCTCAGCTCGCGAGACCGGATCGACCGGATTGCCAAGGACATCGCCCACGATTTCATGACCCGGCCCCGCTTGGACAACGACCGGGGCACCGCGATGCTCGTCGCCGACAGTATTCTCGACGCCTGCAAGTATTACGAGGCTTTCCAGCAGACGCCGCTCAAAGGAAAATGCGCGATCATCACCTCCTACGATCCGCAGGGGCAAAACATGTCGCTCGAAGCGACGGGCGAGGAATTGCCGGACAATGCCGCCTTCAAGTACGAAACCTACACGAAACTTCTGGCCGATGCGGGATTCCACGACACGGAGAGTTACGAAAAAGAGATGAAACGCCGCTTCGAAAAAGAGCGGGCCAACATGAAGCTCCTGATCGTCGTCGACAAACTCCTGACCGGCTTCGACGCGCCCGGCTGCACTTATCTTTACATCGACAAGAGCCTGCGCGACCACGGACTGTTTCAAGCGATTTGCCGGACGAACCGGCTCGACGGCGACGACAAGCTGTTCGGGATCATCGTCGATTACAAGGGCCAATTGGAAAAAGTCGCGGATTCGATTAAAGTGTACACTTCGGAACTGGCCCATGAAGAGGGCGAAGCGGTTGATCCGGAAGTCCTGATGCAAGGCCGACTGGCGAAGGGACGCGAAAAACTCAATGCGGCCTTGGAGAAACTCGACATTCTCTGCAAGCAGGTCCCGCATCCGCGAACGGATTTCGACTACCGGCATTATTTTTGCGGTGAGCCGGAAAACCCGGATGACTTGAAGAAGACCGAACCCTTGCGCGAGGCTCTTTACGAAAGCGTCGCGTCGTTGGTGCGTGCGTACGCCAACATCGCCGACGGTCTCGCGGAAGCCGGTTATACTCCGGTGGAAATCAGCCAAATCGAAACCGACGTGAAGCATTACGAGAAACTCCGCGAAACGATCCGCGTGGCGAGCGGTGAAAACATCGATCTGAAGGCTTATGACGCCGATATGCGTTACCTGATCGACGAATATATCGAGGCGGAAAAACCGGAGACGATTTCGCCCTTCAAAGACATGACGCTCCTCGATTTGATCGCCGCCCGTGGAATCGAGGAAGCCTGCAAAGCGTTGCCGGACTCGATTGCGAAAGACTCGAACGCCGTTGCGGAAAGTATCGAGAACAACGTCCGCCGCAAAGTCATCCAGGAGCAGGTGAACGACCCGGCCTTTTATTCGAGCATGTCCAAACTGCTGGACGATCTCATCGCCGCCCGGAAGGACGGGAGTTTGAAATATCACGAGTATTTGAAAAAAATGGCGGAATTGGCCGATGCCCTTCGCGCGGGCAAATTGAAGTCCGTCCCGCAAACGATGAACACGCCGGGTCGGATCGCCCTGTACAACAATCTGGGCGAAAACGCCGAACTGGCCGACAAGGTCGACATCGCCGTCAAACAAGCCAAACCGGCCGATTGGCGGGGCAATTTACCGAGGGAACGCGCCGTCAAGGCGATCCTGGCGAAATGCCTCGACGACAACGACGACGATGTCGATCGGATTTTCCGCATCCTGTTCGAACAAAAGGAGTACTGAGCGATGAACCTCCTGCGTCTCGGCGATATCGATATCGACGTCAAGAGAAAAGCGATCAAGAACATCCACTTGAACGTTCTCCCGCCGTCCGGGGCCGTTCGGATTTCGGCTCCGCAAAATCTCGACATGGAAGTGATTCGCGTGTTTGCGCTGCGGAAATTGCCTTGGATCAGGAAGCAACGTCGGAAATTCCTGGAACAAGTACGAGAAACGCCCCGCGAGTATATCGATCGGGAAACGCACTATTTCGAAGGCCGCCGCTATTTTCTCGCCGTTCAAGAGCATGACGCCCCGCCGCGAATCGATCTGGAATTCGATCGGATCGTGCTGCACGTCCGTCCAGGAACCGACGAGGCGAAGAAAGAGCGAATTTTGAACGATTGGTATCATCGTGAACTGAAAAAAGCCGTCGCCCCGCTCGTCTCGCAATGGGAGGAGCGGCTCGGCGTTTGTGTCGAGCGGATCAATATTCAACAGATGAAAACCTTGTGGGGAACTTGCACGCCGATAAGAAAGTCGATCCGTTTGAATCTCGAATTGATCAAAAAACCGACTGAATGCGTTGAGTATATCGTCGTTCACGAGATGCTCCATTTGCTGGAACCGACGCACAACAAGCGGTTTTTGGAGTTGCTGGACCGGTTCTTCCCCCTGTGGCGACGCTGCCGCGAAAAGCTCAACACGCTTCCCGTCCGACACGAGGAGTGGGATCATTGAAAGATAGGTTTCTAAATGTCGAATGCCATGAGACTTATCAGCGAACTGCCAAATAATCATGATTCAGGTATTATGGCGCGGAGTACCGGTCAAATGATCTTTCGACAAGGTCAAAATGGACATCAAACTTATTGGCGAAAACCTTATCCAAGCTCCCATGAAAAAAATCCTCGTTTCCTGGATCGGCCACACCGATTTGCTGGCCATGATCCCGACGCTTTCGGAAAGCCAGGTCGAAAGAGTTCGGACGATCGTTCTCGATAAGGCCCATGGAAGAGCTGGCCTTGGGCCGATCAAGACGCTCCTCCAGCAGGAGCATTTCGACGAAGTCTGCCTGATCGATAACTACGCTGCCAAGGATGTCCTTCAATGGTATTCGCAGTGGCTGGGATGCAAACCCCATATTATTACCGTCGCCGTAAACAATCCAGCGGACTATGAGGAGGTTTTTCGGATTTCCGATTCCGTATTGGCCGAGGTCTGCTCCCGGCAGAAAAAGTCGAAAGAGTTTTCCCTCTCCCTGCTTTTGACCTCCGGAACACCGACGATGGCGGCTGTTTTCGTACTCTTGGGGAAGACCAAGTATCCGGCGTTTTTTTGGCAGACCCACTTGGGTATGGCAACCGAAACGCGGATTCCTTACGACTTGACCTCCGATTTGCTTCCGGATTTGCTACATAACTCCGACTCAGCCTTTCATCATCTTTCGGCTCTTTCACCCCAGGAAATTCAGGGCTTTGAGAACATCATCGGCGACAGTCCGGCCATCCGACTTGCCGTCGGTCGGGCCCGCCTCGTTGCGATCAGGGATGTTTCCGTACTTCTGACGGGTGAAAGCGGAACCGGTAAAGAGCTTTTTGCCCACGCGATTCACGCAGCCAGCTGCCGCAAGGGAAAACCGTTCAAGGCGGTCAACTGTGCCGCATTTCCGGATTCGTTGATTGAAGGCGAATTGTTCGGTTATGAAAAGGGGGCGTTCACCGGGGCGGATCAACCCCGCGACGGCCTTTTCAAGCAGGCAGACGGCGGAACGCTGTTTCTGGACGAGATCGGCGAATGTCCTTTGCCCCAGCAGGCCAAATTGCTCCGTGTGCTCCAGCCACCGCACGGTACGCCGCCCAGTTGCCGGGAGTTCGAGCGCATCGGCGGCAAGGAGAAAATCCGCTCCGACGTCCGGATCATCGCGGCAACGAATCGCGATCTGGCCAAGGAAGTCGCCGAAGGGCGCTTCCGTGAAGATTTGTACTATCGACTGGCTTCGTTTCTGATAAAACTGCCGCCACTTCGGGAGCGCCGTTCGGACATTATTCCGATTGCGGAGTCGATCCTCCAACGGATTAATGAGGATTTCGGCGATGTGGAGCAAGGCTACGAACCCAAAAATCTTTCCGTCTCCGCAAAAAAATTTGTGAGATCCTTCGATTGGCCGGGAAATGTGCGCCAGCTTTCCAACGTCCTGCTTCAGGCGGCGATTCTTTCTCAGGGCGTCTCGATCGGCAAAGCGGAACTCGAAGAGGGCGTGAGCGGAACGCTGAATTTCGGTAGTGCCGCGATTCCGCCGCTGCTTCCGCTCGGTGAGGGCTTTTCGCTGGACGCTTATCTTAAAACCATTAGGGAAAGATACTTGCGGGAAGCCATGAAAGAGGCGAACGGCGTCAAAGCAGAAGCGGCGCGACTTCTGGGTTATCAAAATGCCGAGACGCTTCGACGGCAACTCGAAACACATGAAATCCGATGGGAGGGCGAAAAATAATATTTCTCCCGAATTGGCGCGCTATGTGCTTCTCTGTCATTGCATACCTGTTTCAATCGGCCCACATTCTGGAGCGAAAGCCATGAAAAGACGCGAATTCTTACTGACCGCAAGTCTGATGCCGTTTGCCGGAACGTTCGTACTGCAAGCAAAAGAAGAATCACCAATCGTCGAAAGACGGAGCAAGGCGGTCGCATCTCATCCGAAATACCGGGGTTGGCTGTACGTTAAATATGAATTTATCGCCACGCCTGCCTGGATTGACGATGTGTGGATTCCATACATGGTCGGAATCGGGCAAGAATCCAAGGCATTTGCGCCCGAGATCCTGGATCTGCGATCTTCGTTTGTCCTGTCAGGGCACCGGCGACGTCGGGAAGGCTCCGATTATCGTCTCATTTTGGTCGGGATGGTTGATCGCCCTTCCGGCTGGGTCGCGAACGCGATGTTCAAGCCGGGCTTTTCGTTCGGTCCCCATTCGGCCAAGGCGGACTGGGTCGAAAAGCAGTATCAATCCCACGAGATGGCTTGTGACTCGCTCCGATCACTCGACGCACCGGCTGAACAATATGTTGAAGAACGGATTCGGGTGATCCGTCGCTTGACCGGCGTCATGCAGATCGGCACACTGTACTCCGCGACTCCGTTTATCCTGCCCCGCGAAGTCGCTTGATTTTTTTATACAGCGAAACGGCAATCGACTGACATTTTGTCTTGCGTTTTATTCCGTTTCGCTTACTTCGTAACATATTGCCCCTTCGAAAGATAAGCGGCCCAACGAGGCCGCGGACGACTTCTGCCGAAGGCCACCGCCATACCGTGCTACGGTATACAACGTCCATTCACAAAGGAGCATCCCATGAAAGCGAACTTGATAAGCATGAACATTTTGGTCGATTCCAGCGGTTCGATGGAGTCGATCGCCGACGACGTGGTTGGCAGCCTGAACCGATTGGTCGACGAAAACCGCGAGTTGGACGTCTTGGTCACCTATTCGATTTTTTCCGACGAATACCAGCCGATCTTCGCGGACAAACCGATCGGCAAGGTCAAGCGATTCAATCTCAAGCCGGACGCTCGGACGGCATTGATCGAGTCGACCTGCAAGATGATCGACGAAGTGGGCGAAAGACTGGCCGTGAAGCCGGAAGACGAGCGGCCTGAAAAGGTCATGTTCGTCATCGTGACCGACGGAATGGAAAACGCCTCGGCCCGTGAATACACCAAAGAACGTCTTTTGGAAAAGATCAAACACCAGACGGAAGTGTACAACTGGCTGTTTCTCTACCTGGGAGCGAACCAGGACGCAATCGCGGTCGCCCGCAGTTACGGCATCGACGCCGACAAGGCTATCAGTTATGAGGCCAGCCAAGGAGATGTCCGTAGGAACAGCGAGCGACTTTCGAAAAAACTCCGCCAGACACACGAAAGTCCGCTGCAAAACTTGCAAGAGATCGCCTGGGACGAGGATGACCGGAAAATCGGCTCCTGAGCAATGGACGCCTGATTAGTCGTTTACAGACGTAAGTGTAAGAATTATAATGCAAAAACAAGACAAGGAGAGATCGCCATGGGTTGGGGAATGATGAGCGAATATCTTCTCGGAGACGATTTCGAGGGTGGCGGGGACGGCGGCTATTCCAGCAACGGCGGTCCAGGTTCCGGTTGCCTGGTCATTTTCGTATTCATCGGAGCCATTACGGTCGCCGCCGCATTTCTGGTCCTTTACTGTGCTTCAGAGAAAAAAAGAAACGAGCGATGTTTTGTACGGAGCGTAGCGCAGTTCAAAACGTCGCGGATTCACGAAGTTGGCGAGTCGGAAGTTGTGTAAAATTTTACCTGTTGACCAATAGTCGTCATCCCAACAAACAACTATTCGAAGCGAAAAACAAGAGCAACATATTCATGCCGGAAAATATTCTCGATCACACCTTGTCCAAACGCTTCCCCGGACTCACGGTTCCGCAAGGAGCCCTGTTCTATCCCTGCTGCGGGGACGACCTTCGGGAGCCGATCGAACTTTTCGCCGATTTAATCGACGAGTACCATTTCGTCGACATCCAGCAAGTTCCCAAGCTCCCGGATTTTGAGGGTGTCGCCGTTTCTCCTCCGGAGCCGAAGGAATGCGAGATCGGCGACGCGGCCAAAGCGGCAATGATGCGGCTCGGCGAAGAGCAATGGAGGCATGTTCGCGGCAAAGCGGAAATGGTTGCCCAGCGTTTGACATTACCTTCCGAGTCTCCGCGAGCACTCAATGTATTTCGCTATCGTCAGGACGGCTTGACGGCATTTATCGGACTGGACAAAATCGCCGTTTTCTTTCTCCGCCGTGACAGCATGGGGGAAGGCGGGAGCGGTCAAATGTGGTTCCAGCCGAAACTGTTCGACCTCATTCTCGAAAAACTCGTGGACGGCGGTCTGATCGTGACGGATGGTTCGGGCGCCCCCTACGGCGAGGAACGCGACCATCTTCCTTGGAAGCCTCTATGGACGAACAATTTAAGGCGAGCTCCGGGGGGAACCGTCTCGCCGGAAAATTTCAGCTATGCCGGTCGCGATTTTCAGTGCGTGGGCATGTGTGGAAGAGGATACGGCCCCGTCTACGTTTGGCGTGTCGGTGAATTTCGCGCTTCACGTTTGCGGAACGATTCGCCTTTGTGGATACGCGATTTGACCCGGATTCTTCGGGATTCCGGAATGGTAAACGCCGGCGCGATCATTGAAACGATCAGCAACTTCCTTGCCTTGCGCGAGATGGAGTCGTTCGATCCGGCGAAACTCGCCCAATGCGGCGATTCCACCCACTGGAACGAACTGTTGAATCTTCCGGAAAAAGAACTGTTCCAGCGATTCCAGAAGGAAATTCCCGTCCATCGCCGCGAATTGTCCCGCCTTGGAATAGAGGTCAATCCTCGGTCTTTCGAATTCAAAAACGCGAAGAATCTTTATGAGTTCATCAAGACTCTCGACAAAACCGCACGGCAGTACGAACGGGACGTGAGCTCGATTCCATCGGGGAAAGCGAGGCTTTATGAGGACTTACTGGTCTTTTCCGCGGAGTGGGGCGGAAGGGGGTTGGAATGTTTCACCCCTCGGAACGTCGTTCGCCTGATTGTCGGCATGATGGAACCGAAACCCGGCGAGGTCATCGGCGATCCGGCCTGCGGTACCGGCGGTTTTCTGGTTGAATCGCTCGACCACATGATCTCGGAAGCCGGTTCGACCGTTCCCGCTACGGATTTGCCCCTGTACGGATTCGACAATAACATGCAAGCCGCTTCTTTTTCCGCATTGAACGTCATGTTGCACGGAGGCGATCCGTCGCGGATTTATCGTTACGATTCGTTGTCCACGGAAATCGTCGATAGACAACCTGTGATCGCTTCGGACGCATTCGACCTGATCATGACCGATCCGCCGATCGGTTCGAGTATCGATTTTCACAGTCTTGATCCTTCACTGCTTCCGTGGGCGAAACACAAAAGAAACGAAGTGGCGATGACCGCCCTGATTCTTCGAATGCTGAAGAAAGACGGTCGCGCGGCGATGATCGTGCCCCCGGTCATGTTCTTCAGTGCCGCATCGGGAATTGCCGAAATGCGGCGCCGTTTGCTCGAAGAAAACCAGGTCGACGCCATTGTGACGTTGCCGGCGGGAACGTTTCCCGGAACATCGATCTCGTTGTCGATTCTGGTTTTTCGCAAAGGCGGACGGACGACCAATGTCTTCTTTTGCGACCTCCGAAAGGATGAACAGACCGCTTCGGGCAAGACCGATCCGCTCCCGGAGACGGTTGTCGACGAAACAATCGATCGCTGGAAACAGTGGCGGAAGAATAAACGCGACAAAAAAGCGGCCGGTTTTACCGACCGGACATCCAAATGTTTCGTCGTGCCCTTCGAAGAGATCGCCGCCGGTAATTATGAATTGTCGATGGATCGTTACCGGGAAGTCGTGGTGCAAACCGCGGAGTTCGTACCGTCCGCCGAAATTTTCGCCAAGTTGAAAGCCCGTGAACAGGAAGTCCTCGACAATTACAAAAAACTGGAAGAATACTTGGAATCATGACAATCCACAAATCGCATCAATCGGCCGTCTCCGAACCCGTGTCGCAGCGGATTATCCGTGATTTTTGTACAATCACGGGGCGGACTTCGATTTCGGACAGCCACGCCTGGACGGGGGCGAACGATGAGATTCCTTATGTCAAACCTTGGGACATTGACGTCCCATGCGTGCTGAAGACCCGTGAGGCGATTCCACGAAGCCTTGTTGTATCCTGTTCTTTTCGAGGAAACGTCTCCGGAAAAGAAAACCCGATTCTCCAAGTGGAAGGGCTGGAAGCCGGACGCGTCGCCTGGTTGGGAACCGATGCCATTCTCAGTGCCGGTCTGTGCCAGGTTGCGCCCGATACGGACCTCTGCCGACCGCGTTTTCTGTATCATGCGCTCAGAAGCCGGAAGGACGCTTTTTTATCGATTGATTCACGATTCAATCGCCCGCGAATTCTGCCTGGCGTTCTCAGGGAAACGACGATTGCTCTTCCTATGCTCGAAAGACAGGAAAATATCGCACAAATACTAGATGCGGCCGAAACGATTTGTCGGGCTCGAAAGGATTCGTTGGCGTTGCTCAAAGATTTGCTCCGCTCCGTTTTTTTGGAGATGTTCGGCGATCCCGACGTCGAGACGGAAAGATGGGAAATGAAACCGATCGGCGAAATCGCGGAAATCGAGCCGTTACCGCGTCGCTTTCAAACGGTTTCGCACGATCCGTCAATTCCTTATGTTCAAAGATCGGATCTCGGTGATTTTTGGCTTTCCTCGACGGGTAAGAGTTTGCCGGTGGATAATCCGCATGGCCAGCAGTATCAAATCGTACCGGAAAACAGCGTCGTTCTCGCAGGGACTTTCGACCGTTGCCCAAGGGCGTCCATTCTCGGCACGGAGGCGTACATCGGTCAACCCTGCATCGCCGTACATCCTTCGGAAACGTGTATCCCCGAATATTTGTGCATGTCGCTTCGCCAAAGTGGCAGGCGACTTGAAACGGCGAGCCCTTCGACACGGGGAGGCGACACGCGAATCACGCACAACTTCCTTCGCGGCTTCTCGGTCCCCTTTCCCCCACTCTCCGCGCAACGACGATATGCGGAAACGGCCCGACAAATCCGCAAGCAGAACCTTGTTCTTACGGATATCCTCAAGGAATCCGAACGCCTTTACGAGAGCTTGCTTGACGAGCTCATTGGAACACTCAATCGAAACACGGAAACGGAACGATGATTACGAAAATAACGCTTGAAAATTTCAAGGGAATCAAAGACAAAATCGAAATCCCGATCGCGCCGTTGACGCTGCTTTTCGGTGGCAACAGTTCGGGTAAAAGCACGATCCTGCATGCCATCGCCTACGCCCGCGAAGTGCTTGAACGAGGCGAGTGCGATGTGAGTCGAACCCAACTGGGCGGCGACGCCTTCGATCTGGGCGGCTTTGTGGAGATGGTCCACGGCCATGATCCGAAACGGAGCGTCAAAATTCGTTTCGATTTGGATTTGAGTAAGGCCAACTTGTCGGAATTCTGCTCTTTCGATCCTTCTCTTGTTTCCCAGATCAAGACGGAGATGTCAGATACCGCACGGGATTTTTTCCTCAATCCCTCAATTGGCATGGAAACCCTCTGGGTTCAATTCGAGGTCGGATTCGAGTCGGATGAGGACACGTCGCCGATCGTCAAATCCTATGAAGTCGGCTTCAACGAGGAAGTATTCGCAACCATCGGAATCGCCCGAACGAAAGATCAGGAAATCCCGTCGACGTTTCCGAAACGAGTTCGTGAGGAAGAAACGAAACCTTACTTGGGCGAACTTGCGTGGTTGAATTTCCATCACCCGATTCTCACGGAACCCATGGACGGCAGCGTGGATGAGGGTGAAAACACCCATGACGTTTTCGACATGCCGTTCAACGACGGAAAGCGTTCCAAACGCCCGGTAACCTCGCCCGATAATGAGACCTGTTATATCCGTGAAAACGGCGATATGGAAATGCGAACGCTCAAGCCCGGTTTCCTGGACGAACTCATGGACGAAATCCTTTCGCCCTTGGAACGATTTTACTTGAATGCCCCCGTGACGAATGTCGCGGACGATGAAGTCTTGGAAGAATTGCAATCGTCCATGTGGTCTCACGTCATTCGGCCCGTCGACGATTTCAAGCCTCATTCGATCCGTTGTTTCTCCAGAGCATGCAAATGCGTCGTCGAGGGAAAAGTCGAAGAGATGTGGTACGATCATCTGATTGGCGTCTTGAAAGAGAACGGTGAAATCGCCGTGCAGGCGATTCTTTTTCGTGATTTCGACGAAGACATGTTCAAACGGTACGGAGACATGATTGCCCGGATGGCCGAACTGAGCGATGTTCGTTCCAATCGACTCCTCTTTCCTTATCAATCGGACGCCCTTCCCGTTTGGGAAGCTCCCTTCGATTATTCCTGGCAAACGGAGCCGGAAGACGATACCGAGGAGGTCGATGCGGAATGCGACACGGAAAATCGAAAGCAAATGCTGAAGCAAACGCTCAACCTGTTAATTTACGGGCCGGGACATTTTCTCTTGAGTTGTCTCTCCGGTTCCCGATATGTCGGTCCGATCCGTGAGATTCTCCCACGCGATTACCGCCGTCCGACGAATCCCGAACCGAGCCGTTGGGCCAACGGTCTGGGCGCGTGGGACATGCTGCATGATCCGAACTGCGACATCCACGACGATGTCAGCGGCTGGCTGTCTCGCAAAGACGGCGAAGCCAAAGGTGGTTTGGATACCAAATACAAGCTTGAATCGGATATTTACGAAGAATTTTCCCCGCCGGGAACGAAAAAGCGGAAATCACGTCGGGTTCTTCTCAAAACGGAAAACGGCGTTTCTGTTCATCCACAGGGAGTCGGCGTCGGAATTTCGCAGGTGATTCCCATTATAACCGCGACGCTGGCGGAAGACGCGAATTTGTGTCTGCTGGAACAACCGGAACTTCATTTGCACCCTTCGCAACAGGCGTCCGTCGGCGATTTGCTGATCTATGGATCCAAGGAACTCGACAAGACGATCATCGCGGAAACTCACAGCATCCACTTGGTTTTGCGGGTGCTTCGAAGGATTCGGCAGACGATGGAAGGCGATACCGACAGGGAATTCCACAAGGACGATCTCGCCATTTATTTCATTCAATCCGAAAACGGAGTTACAGACATACGTAGGATGTCCGTCAACGATGAAGGCGAATTGCCAGGGCGTTGGCCGGACAAATTTTTCGATCAGGAATACGAAGAGAGGTTCAAATAATGCTGACGGAATATTCGATCTCGCCACATATTTTTGATTACGAATGCGTTTGTGGTGCGTTTCCCGACAAATCGGATTGGACTCGCGCCTTGCGCTCGTTTTGTAATTCGCTTGTCGACGATTCCAGGGACGAACCTTGCGGAATACTGATTGCCAACATTTTCGACGGATTGTGGCTTCAAAAAGTGCAAAACATGGTTGATGATAAAACTCGACTGAATATCTATCCTGACTTGAGGACTTTTTTATGCTCGCTTAAAGAACGAAAAATTCTGCTTCACCGTGAAAAGCACGACCCGAACATAATGACACTGGGAGAAAACGAGGAAGAGTGGGTGCGTGAATCACAACGATTGAAAGGAAAATCGCTTGTCCACCATGTCGTTACAAGCGTGCCAATGTTGAATGAAAAAGCGTTTTCCGATCCATCATTACACAAGCCATTTTCGCCGACCCAATCCGTACAATCGGACATCGACAGCGAAGTCAAGTGTCTGGAGCCGTTCCTCTCTAGATGCACAGCCCTGGCAATAACCTGCCCGTATATTTGCGAACGGAAAGATGACAAAAACGGCATGCCTTCTTCTTTAGAGTTTCATAAAGAATACGGGTTCGTTCGAGAGTTGATCCGGTACAAAACAGCTTCATCTCAAAACAAAAAACAACTCGCGCAGGTCGATTTTTTTATCAATGATGTGACGATCAAAAATATCTTTAGTGTTGAGAAAACGGCCCAAAGAATCAAGGATGACGTACAAACCTTTTTTGGGGGAAAAGTGCGAATATTCGCTCGTCCTAACGTAGTCGAAAGGAGACTTTTTTTTGGAAAGAGCGATGTCGATGGGACCTTCAGCATGAGATGGGCCGTTGCCACAACGCATTATGCAAGGGAAAACGCCCCCAATAACAATGGTGACAAACACGTTTTTTCATTACTGAGTCCATTTGCCGCCGATGATTGCTATGATTTTTATTACAATAAATCCCGCTTGATCAAAGTCTGATTCTCGCCCCGCCTCATGGATATGTCATCGAAGTCAGGTATGACGATTCCGTCAGGTCCTACTTTATATCCGTTTCAAAATATCGTATCATGGCCCTAATGTGAAAAACACGTATTTTGCCGGAGACGCCTCATCATGCCATCCCGATTATCTTGGATCGACCACGACCACTCTGTTAACGAGGCCGTTTACGAGCTCCTCAACGTTTCCAACGTCATCGACGAGCTCGGTTTCGCGTCCGTCCGGGACAGCATTTCCGACACGTTGTTTCCCGGAACGAGTACGCTCCATACACGATTGCGCTACGTTCTTTTCATCAAGTGGCTCTACCAAGTGCTCGAAGCGACTCCGTCAAAGGACGACTTCGAAGAGATCGAACGCAATTTGGTCGAGCTCACATCATCAAAGTCCGATGAAAACGGCAAATCGGAAGAAGGCGCCTTTGGAAAAGAATCCGGTCGCGATCTCGAACGTCTTCCCAGCATGGCTTACTCCAATGCGTTGCTCAAATGGGGAATCAGGAATAAGCCGAAATCAAAATCAGGACGCTCGGAGTGGACAAAATATATTCACCAAATGACCACACGGCAGAATCGATTGCGGGACCTTCCCAAGGAAGTCGTGGAGGCCGGAGATTTCATGGTCGACGTCTCGTCCATATGGAACCCGGCTCTTCCCGGTCCGCCGGTCGGTTTTCCCAAAGAACTGGCAAGACCCTATTTGGACTTAACTCACGAGGAAGCGGTTGCTCTTCGAAATATCATGACGGATGCCTGCAAGGAACCCCGCGTGACATTGTTCGGCGACTTACTCGAAAATCTTTCGGAATTCAAACAATACGGAACGAAAAAACATCCGTGGGATCTGATCGGCGAGAGTTTTCTGTGCGAAGAGCGCGCCGAATTGCTCGAACATGCCGAGAATTATTCCCGTGCTCTCGAAGGAGCGGTCCTTTTTTACCATCTTCTCCTTGCGGAAGCGAAGAATAATCGTTCATCGGAAGCCCAAACGCCGCTCGAACCGTTCGAGAAACGCTATCATCGTTGGTGGAACGATCTCCGGAACCAGAATCAGGATTTGTGGCGGCGTTTTTCGGAATGGAATCTCGATCGTTTTTTTTCAAAAGAAATGTATGGCGACTGCGACGGGCATCGTGTCTGGGATCATCAAAAAGATTTTCTGAAGGAATGGGTCGAGCGGCTGAAAAAATCCACGGAAACGCCTCCTCGCAGCGCCGACGCCTCTAAGCTAATCGAGGATCGGGAGCGAAGAGTCAAGGGCAAAAAAAAGTCGCGGTTTGAGAATATCGACCACTGGGCGCCCGATCCGCCAAAAAGCGACTATTATCGGCTTTACGACTTCCGGTGGTCGAATGTCAAGCAGTTGCTCAAAGACCTTGACGACGTACTGAACCCTTCTTCTCCAATATTGCCGGTACAATAAACACATGTTGACACCGAACAACCGCAGTATCTACACCACGGACATCTTTCCCCCACGCGGCATGCGTTTGGATCGTGCTTTGGCGACGACGTTTACGCTCGATCCGCAGTTGTTGCTCGGCATCCCGCTTTGTTTGTCCGGCTTGGAAACGAGCACGAAAGTCGTTCGGGCGGACCGTGTCGCCGTTTGGGAAATGTTGCAACGTTACGAAGACCGTATCCGTGTTTTCGTACAGTCAGGGGGGATCGGCGCACCTCGCGTCCGGAATGCCTATCTGTTTTCTTTTTTGGAAAAAGTGGTCGTGCAACGCCACGGTAACGGTAACGGTAACGGCGTTCGGGGCCGTGAAGGGGCTTTTCATCCCAAAATATGGGTACTTCGCTACGAATCGCCGGAAGACAAACGGGAGGTCACCTACCGCCTTCTCATTCTGAGCCGGAACATGGCAGCCAGCAACGCCTGGGATTTTTCGCTCCGTGTGGACAGCGCAACGGAAAAAAACAAAAAAATCGCGAACAAGAACGATTTCAACGTGCCGCTGTGCGATTTTCTGGACCATCTTCTCAAGGAGGAATCGGCCAAAGAAAACGAGCCGAAAAAAAACGCGACGCTTGCGGATGCCTGGAAACAATTCGTGAAGGAACTCCGGAACGTCGATTGGGAGCTTCCGCCCGAATGCATGGGAATGAAATTCCATCATCACGGATACGACGGAAAACATGTTTGGCAAGTCAATGGTATTCCGCAGGGTTCGCGTTTGTTGATCGTGTCACCTTTTTGTACGCCCGAGGCGATCGACCAACTCGGGAAACGCAGTGGAAAAGCGGACGATAATCCGATTTTGGTTTCCATGCCGATGGAATTGGACAAGCTTGCATCGACCCTCAATGGCGAAAAAGCTCTTGCCCATTTTGCGGGAAACACTTTTCAACTCAACGACGACTACACGCCGCCTCCGCCTGAGGAAGACGATGATTCCGATGCGTCGAAGAACAGTGATCGCAACGACGGCGTGAAAATCGAGGAATGTCGAAACGACCCGGACACGGTCGTCAGCGGACTCCATGCGAAAATTTATCTTTACGAGAGCGGCGAAAACGCTCACTTGGTCATGGGCTCTGCCAATGCGACCGATCCCGCGCTGCTGCCGAAGACGGACGGCAAGACGTCCAACGTTGAAATTCTCGTCGACATGACCTTCAAAAAAAAGCCGGAGGACGCGAAGAAATGGTTCGACAGATACGGCGGGTTCGGGAAATTGCTCAACTCCTATAAACCCGTGCCCAAGGAGGAAACAGAGCAAGAGAAAGCCGAAAAAGATCTGGAACGCGCAAGAGACCGGATCGTTCAGGCGTTTCGGGATGTTTGCATCCGATGCGAAGCGGTGGAAGAATCGGGACCTTGGAAACTCGTGTTTCCCGACGAACCGACGATTCCGTTACAGATATCCGATGGCGTTAAAATGCTGAGGATTCGACCCCTGACCTCGTCGAATGTGAAGAGCCTCGCCCCTGCCGAATGGCAATCGCCTATCCTCCTCGGCCCTTTTCCCGCCAAAGAATTGAGCGGTCTGATTGTCTTCGAATTGATTTCGGAGATCGCTGACCTTTCCCCCCAGAGTTTCGTGTTGAATTTGAAGGTCGACGATTTACCACTGGACGTGCGACGGCGGGAAATCCAAGCCGAGGTCATTGAAAATTGGAGCGATTTCCTGAAATACGTGGTCCTTCTTTTCAATGAAACAAATTATGTTTCGGAAATCAGTTTCGGCGACTCCAAAGAAACCGGCGGTAGCGGAACGACGTGGTCGGGGGTCTTTGGTGAACTTCCCGTGCTTGAAACCCTGGTTCGAAATTTCTGTGCGGATCCGAAAATGTTGGAATCCCGTTTGAACAGTCTTGACGCCGTCGTCGATAACATGTTGAAAAAAGACACGGACAGACTGATCACCGGTCTCGATAAAAGCGATTTCCACAAAGGGAAAGTCGAGGAAATGATGCTCAGTGCAAAGAAATTGAAAGATTTATGCAGAATTTTTCGCGAGGCTCTGCCGGATTGAGATAATAAAGGGACGAATAATGACTGATAAAAAACCGTTTGACTCACCCGGTGAAGAGAGCGATCCCCTCGACGGCTTGATGGAGTTCCAGAAGCGGACGGCCCTGCACGCTTTTCAACAGCTCTACAAAAACGATGAACCAACGCGATTTCTCGTTGCCGACGAAGTCGGACTTGGTAAGACGCTCATTGCCACGGCGGTGGTCCGGCAGGCGATTGCTAAGAAGACCGAAAACGGCGCTCGCAAACCGGTCAGAGTTCTCTACATCTGCTCCAATGCGAGTATTGCGAACCAAAATCTCAAAAAGTTCGCCAAGGCGGGAAATCTGCAAGAATTCAAACCGACCGACACTCGATTGACCCTGCTCGCGGTCGACGGAAAACAACATGTGAACGATAAAATCGAATTGCGGAGTATGACTCCCGGAACCAGCCTGAAGTTCAACGCCTGGTCCACGGGGCTGGCAAGGGAAAGAGCTTTTCTTTTCCATCTGCTCACCACGATGCCCGAGTCTCTCTTCCGCGACCACGATGATGCGCTCAGTGACATCCTTCAAGGAAAGGCAAAAGATGTACATTGGAAAGAGACGTACAAGACCGAGTTCAATCTGAGCGAAACCGAAGCGAAGACAAGGATCAATCCGCTCATCCGGGAGAAATTTTACGAATTGCTTCGTCAGGAAATGAACAAGAAGAACGAATTGTACGAAAATATCCACAAAGCCTTGGAGAATCCCGGCAACACCGAGAAGAGAGGAACGATTATCGGGAGATTACGTTACCTTCTGGCCTTGGCGTCGCTTGTCGCCTTGGATGTCGACCTTCTTATTTTGGACGAATTCCAGCGATTCAGCGATTTATTGAGCAAAAATAATGAAGGGAACGAGGCGAACGAACTTGCGAAGACCATCTTCAATCGGGACAAGGCGAAGATTCTCCTGCTTTCCGCGACGCCGTACAAAATGTATTCGCGGCATGGCGAATCGGGCGGAGACCATCAGCGTGATTTTTTCCGAACTCTCGATTTTCTGCACAAAGAGACGGACAAGGAAAAAGAGAAGGAAAGCGATCGGCTGAAAGAACTTTTCGCGGATCATCTCGAAGGAATCCTGAAGATCGGGAAAGACGACGTGGATCAGGCATCGCGGAACAAACGACGGGAAATCGAAAAACGGCTGTTACGAGTGATGTGCCGTACCGAGCGGGCAAGCATAGACAAAAAGTCGATGCTGATACCGCGAATCAAGGAGGCGTGGCCCCAAACCGACGATCTCCTCGCCGCCCGTTTCATCAGCGATGTCGCCGCCGTCGTCGAAGCGGGAAACATGGTCGAATACTGGAAATCGATTCCGTTCCCGCTCAATTTCATGCTATACTACGATTTGGATAACCGTCTCAATAAGAAAAACGACAAAGAAAACAATCGTGAAGAACAGGAGAAGGAGAAAGAAAAGGAAAGAAAGCTGTCGAGTCTCTTAGCATCAAGCCCTTCGTTTTTTCTGGACGAAAAGCGTCTGGAGAACTATGAATGGCTGGAGATTCCTCACCCCAAAATGCGGGCCTTCATCAACGACATGCTGGGAATCGGCAACAACGATTTATCGGACGAAAGCAGGAACAAAGAACCCGATCGACGGTTTTGGCAACTGCTCTGGATTCCGCCGTCGCTTCCGTATTCCAAGCCGCATGGTCTCTTCGAGGAACAGGACGGGTTGACGAAAACCCTCGTCTTTTCGTCTTGGAACGCCGTCCCCGATACGATCGCGGCCCTTTGCTCCTACCAGGCGCAGACGAAGATGTTTGCGCTCGACGAGGAAGAACAGAAAGCGTTACTCGATTCGGAGTTTTTCGAACAGAAACGGGCGACTTTGTTTATCCGCTCCGAACAAGACGAACGAAAAAAACAGATGAACAAGCTGAGGGTTCGAGCCTGGGGAAATGGCAAGAGTAAGAAAAAATCCTTGCCGCTCCTCGCTTGGGCGTATCCCTGTTCGACCTTGACGGAAGCAATCGACCCATTCGACATGGTAAGGGAAAACAACGGCGAGCCGCTGAATCGCGAGGATCTGATCACGCGAACTCGTGAAAAATGCCGAGAGCTCGTCGATAAATACTTCAAGGAGAGCGATCCCGACCCGGCGTGGTATTGGGCCGTTCCGTTCCTGTTGGACCACAAACTTCTGTCGGACCGTAAAATCAAAAATCCGAAAGATTCAATCATCAAAGTCTGTTCCCAGGCAATCGATTGGGAGCGTCGAAAATCCGAAAACGAAACGGAGTATTCTGTTGACACGGAAAGCGATGATGCTAACAAGCGAGTCAAAGACCAAATCGAAAATCTGAGAGGCGTGTTTGACAGGTCGGACTTCGGCTCCACGCCGAAACCCTGCGGGACAACGGATTCGCTTGCGGAGATGCTTTGTGAACTCGCGTTGGCCGGGCCCGGAATATGCACGTTGCGAGCACTTCGCCGTATTGCTCCCGACGGCGGCCAGCCCGTCTCGATGGCCGCAGCCAAGGTCGCGGCCGGTTTTCACTCTCTATTCAGTACGCCCGAAGCGTATGCGCTGCTGAAGGCGTGGAAGAATCGGGAGACGGAGGACGAGGCGGAAGCGGAAAATACGGAGTACTGGCGATCGACATTATGTTACGGAATCGACGGCAACCTGCAATCGGTTCTCGACGAGTACGTTCATTGCCTTTCCGGCCAGCACAGTGGAGAAATCGAAAAAATCGCCGAGGACATGCACGCCGCCCTGACCGTGCTCCCTTCCCAGGTTCATCTCCGCCATTTCGAATATGAAGACGGGAAATTTGAAGTCAAGGAAAAAAACGTCGTGCTTACGGGCCGCTACGCCCAGCGGCTCAAAGACGGAAAAGAGGATGCGGGTCGCCAAACGGATGTCCAGCGTGCATTCAACTCGCCGTTCCGACCCTTTGTGTTGGCGACGACGTCGATCGGTCAGGAGGGGCTCGACTTCCACCCCTGGTGTCACACGGTCGTCCATTGGAATCTGCCGTCCAATCCGGTCGATCTCGAACAGCGAGAAGGTCGGGTACAGCGTTTTAAGGGACATGCCGTACGAAAGAACATCGCGAAGACGTTTTCCCTGGCCGGGATTTGCGAATACGCTCGGAAACACGGGATCCGCGATCCCTGGCAGGCGTTGTTCGAGCTGGCCGTCAAATGTACGGAAAACCGCGAGAATTTCGACGGAATGGTTCCGTTCTGGCTTTTCCGCAAAGAAGAAACGAAGGAGCACGCCCCGATCGAACGACGGATTTATTCGTTACCGTTAAGTCGTGACGAAGATCGCCTTGAGCGGCTTTTGGACGACCTGGTTTTTTACCGAATGACATTCGGTCAACCCCGTCAAGAAGACCTTGTCAACGCATTACGTGAAAGACGTCGCGCGAGCGACGATTCAAACGAATGGATGAACGAACTGGACCAATGGATGATTTCCTTGAACCCGGCCCCCTCAGAGGAAAAAATCAAGTGAGCCGTATCATTGACGGTCAATTGTTGCGTATGATTTCGCATATCCCAGGAGACTCTCGACAATGCCACTCCCTGACGCTCAAGCTGAAAAGTACATTTCCGATTTCGTCCAGATTATCCGAAACAATTTGGAGAATTACAAGCTGGACAATTCCGGTTTGACTTTGCTCAAAGAGTTCCTTCAAAACGCCGACGACGCGGAAGACGGAAACGTTCATGCCGAAAACGTCCATTTCGGTTGGATTCCGGCACGATCGGGGGATACGTCGTTCTGGGGGGGGCCGTCTTTTTTCGTGCTGAACGATGGCCCGTTTACCGAGAAACACCGCAAGGGTATAAAAAGCTTTGCTTCGCCGGAAAAAGCGAAGGAAAAGAGTAAAATCGGCAAATTCGGCCTCGGCTTGAAAAGCCTCCATCATTGGAGCGAATTATTCTGCTATTTCGTCCATCCGGAAAGCGATTTTCTGGGAATCGTAAATCCCTGGAGGGAAACGGAAGATCCGAGAGACGACTGGATGAGGATCCCTGAGGAAATCAACTTAAAAATCGAAAAAATCGTCGACCAGGTTTATCGGGAGTCATCTTCAAAGAAGAAGATGTTTTGTATCTGGATGCCGCTCCGCTCCCGCAAGCGTATGAATGGAAAAGAAGCGATCAAGGATAATTTCGAGGGAGACGAAGGGATTTCACGAACTATCCTCGAAAGCGAAGCGACCCCGTTTCATCTTGCCGCCATGCTTCCCATGCTCAGGCATTTGAAACGAATTCATGGCTGGATGGGAGGAGGGGATTCTGGAACGGATCTTCACAGGCAATTCGAGGTTTCAATTACGTCCAATTCCCTATTTCCTGTGTTCAGTCTGGCGAAGCCGGCGCCGCGCAATGAAGAATCAATGTCCATTGTTTCAGGAAAGGCACAAAGAAATCCCCCATTCGGCGGATTCGTGATCCATCCGGACGACAGGGTTCTTAGCGAGTATCAACGGGGCGAAACCTGGCCGAAAAACGAACCGAATCTTGTTCAACATGCGGCGACTTATTTTGTCGAGGGGCCGGTTTCCGAGAATGGAAAACCACAATTCTCCGTAAGCATGGCCGTCTTTCTTCCTCTTGGCAAGCCGATCACCCTTGCGATGGAAAGCTCGCCGAAATGCTCGATTCCGAGCGTTTCACTCTTCCTGCACGGCGATTTTTTCATCGATTCCGGACGTAAAGCGATTCTCGGCGTCGACCGGAGCGACATCTCGCATTATACCGGCGAAGACAAGATTAGGATGCAATGGAATCATCGTCTGCTTGAGGTCGGCACGCTCCCTCTTTTTCTTCACGCTTTGCGACGTTTTGTCGATAAGGCAACCTGGAGTGTCGAACAAATCGACTTATTTGTCAGAACGATCCAGAAACACCGGGAGAATTTCCGCGAAAACATCTGGAAGGGAATCGACGATGAAAAACTGTTCGGAAATTTTTCATGGCTCTGCCGTTATGACTGCGGCATGAATCGCTGGGAACTCGTCAATAATGATTTTTACGAAATTCCCCACCCGAAAAAACTATCGCTTGTCGAAATCGTCTTTCCAAATTTCGCCGAAACCGTTGGTTCTCTTGTTGTGACCTTCAATGATTCGAACCGTTTGACGACGAAAAGAGCGATGCCGTTTTCTCCATCGATCTTATCACGACTTTTGCACGACGTCGACCCGAAAACGCTATTCGCCGACCCCGACAACGTCGAGTATCTGTTGCGTTTTCTTGAAAACTCCGCGATGGATTTCCCGGTGGCGTCGCTCGTCGATTTGTGGAATCGGATCATGCACGATATTCTGTTGGAAGATCTCGACGATACCTCACTCGAATACTTGAAACGAATCGTACAGCGTATTCCTGAGAACAAACGCTTCCAGTTTCCCGGCGAGAAAAAAGAAACGGCGTCTCCCCTGATCCGTAGCCTGACTCTGCTGAAAGGGTTGGAAATCGCGGTCGTCCCCGAATGTATTTTGAGAGACGAAACCGGAGGGACGACGATCTCCGTGACAACGGCGATACGGCTACTGAAAGGACTCGACGCCTGGAAACACCAACACAAACGTACCGAGGAGGAATACAACGACATTGCCATGGCTGCGGCACGGATTCGGAGGGCGACCGACGATTCCCGACAAATCGGAAAAGAGTGCGACAGCTTGTCGCTGTTTCGCGCGAGGAGCTGCGTGAGGAAGAAGGAGGACGATTTTTCCTACGAGGAACTGCGGCGTTCCTACGACTCGCGGAATCTGTTTACAAAAATCGTAAACGTTGCGGCCACAATCGAATTTGCCAACCGACTTCAAAACTCGTTGACTCCGGAACACAATGAGATTATCGTTATATCGGATAGCGTTTATCAAATCTTGTTTTCTACTGAAAAACGCCCCTGTAACCCTCCGAACATCGTTCAATACTTCCAGGAAAAACGTCCGAAACTCGCCGATGTCGAGAACCGGCAGGAGCTGTTTGCCTCGCTCCTGAAAGAAAATATCGGAAGCCGGAAACAAGTGCTCCGTTATCTCATCCACGGCTTCGAGGATCGATACGACTCGGAAGAATCGCTGTTCCTGCCGCCGGAAGGTCTTTATGGTGTCTGGTCACGATTGGCGACACAGATCTGGGACACGGACGATAACCGCTGGCAGGTTCTCGAACCGTTGGTCGTTCAGACGTTCTGCGACCTGCGGAAAGAGGAAAAACAGGCATTGAATATTGTTCCTCTGACCGTTCGTGAAATCGCCGAAAAACTCAACGACATGCCGAGAGGCAACCTGATGAAATTTTCCGAACTGTGTCCCAACGCCGAAGAATACAAGGAATTGCTTCGAGTATTTCGGGACTACCCGCACGAACTTTGCCATGCGATGCCGATCCACCGAACGGTCGACGATCACTATGTTTCCATAGTTCGGGGAACGACGTTCTTGGCACCGGAAAAGGAGATCGCTCCCGAATTGTTTGAATCAATTATCGTCATCAAGAGATTTTGTACGGAACAGCGGGACTTTATCAACGAACTTGACGGAACGCATATCGTCGAGCTTGTCCTGGAATATTCCCGTCCGGAAAAACATTGGAATCTCATTCTTGACGCGGCAAGGGACGATGTTCAGTCGCTGCGATCGAACGTCGAGCGTCTGAAAAGCGTCAAATGGCTGCCGGATGCGAACGGAAACGGCGTTGCGATGAGGGACTTCATTCGACTTCCCCGCCTGGACGACGACATCCATCGAGAGCTGTTGCAGCTCCCCGAGCAGTTCCATTGCCTGAATGATTTATGGATCGACGAAACGACCCAACGGGGAGTGTGTCATCATGAAGGATTCGAATGTCTCGTGGAATTTTTCCCGAACGAGATTGAATCCGTACGTAATTTAGCTCTCTTCCTGCTCGTTCGGGATGAGAGAAATCAAATCGGTTACGATCCCGGCGAAAAGCGTGAAACGTGGATGGAGTTGTTCCGCGACGCCGTCGACGTCTTTCCCTGCATGCCGCTTTTGTCCCGGGTTCAAAAGGAATATCCGAACGAATTATCCATGCTGATGACCGAATTGGCGGCATCGGGCTCGCTCCGTGGAAAACGAAGCCGCGTTACGAAAATTCTCGAACACTTGCGAAAGTCGAACGAATTGACGGATGAGCGACTCGACGTTTATCTTCGGTACCTGATGTTTATTCTTACCGCGGATAATTTTATCGAACTTATGAAAACCGGAGACATTCTTCTCCCCAACATGCTCGACCAATGGTGTCTTCCCGCCGATCTTTGCGACTCCGGTTGCGAAGGGATTACAGAGCGGTCGAGACTGGATCCGCGGGTCTCGAAATCCTTGGGAAAAATGATTCCGCCGACTCATTTCTCGCCAACCGAGAATGACGAAACGGCTGGCAAGCTGGCATTGGGGCGATACGAAGATCTGGAAAATGACAAATACGCCCGGGCGCTGAGGGAATATTTTAAACCCTGGAGTGATTTTGTCTTTCCTGAAATCATCGGCGCGTTTCTTTCGTTGTGTGGCGGAAACATACATGTCGAAAAACTGGCGCAGGATTATCTCGATAAGATTCCGCTGGAGGAAATCCGAGCCCGCCTCCTCGACGATCCGGCAAGGATCAATACCATCAGAAATAAACGTGTTGCGTTCTCGATTTCCAAAGGCCCAAAAGCGAATGTCCCCAATCTTTTCGACGAAATCAAAGAATTTCAAAAGCAAAAAAAACCAATAAATGTCTTTGTCGGTAATATCGCCCGTGAATCGAAGGAAATTGGAATATGGCAGGGCGTCGTCGCTTTTCAGCTGCACGATTTTCTCCAGGAAGTCTTCGTCTCGGAAAACACAGATTGGCTTTCCAAAATCGTCGTTGAATCCGCTCATGCTCTTTGTAGCACTGTTTTCGGTTACGACGACCGATATTTCCGGGAACGTCTCACCGAATTTTGGAACGAGTTAAATAATTCGGATGAAAATGACATTGAGGTGTTTCAACGCCTGTTTCTCAAAGATTGTCATCTGCTACTCGAAGAACACTATTCTCTCCTGAGTATCGATATGCAACGTTCGCTACGGAGCATCCTGGATTGCATGGACCGAAAGGAATGCTCGCGGGATGCCAAAGTCCGCAAGGAACTTGATGCGGAAATCGATCGATCCCGGCGCGAGATTCGTCAGATGTTGGAACAGGACGAGGAAAAAAACCGAGTGGCTCAATCTTCAATTCTACACTCGACGCGAAAGATCATTGACAAGGATTGTCAGTATTCGATTTCATCGATTCCCTTTGAACTTTTTCAAAACGCGGACGATGCCTGGCTCCAGCTCGACGAGTTCGGTCCGTGCGACGGAATCTGTTCCTTCGAACTGCGAAAAGACGCCGATCGACTCATCGCCGTCCATTCGGGACGAAAAGTCAACGATTATCCCAAGGATCGCCGGGAGGACGACGAGTCTTATCTCGATCTCCGGTTTCGATTCGGGCGGGACCTCCACGGCATGTTGGGGCTGCACAAATCAAAGAAACATGCCACGGAAACCGAAGAGTGTCTTAATGTCACCGGAAAGTTCGGACTCGGATTCAAGAGCGTGTTTCTCCTGAGCGATGAACCGCGGGTGTACAGCGGACGGCGACGTTTTCGCATCATCGGCGGCGTCTATCCGGTTTTTCTGAAAAAATCCGATTACGAACATTTTCTTGAATCTCTTGAAAGTCCGTTGGCGCCCCCCTTTCAAAAGGACGCCTCCACGGTGTTCGTACTTCCTTTCCGGGAAAAAACTCCGGGGGTCGCAGACGTTCTCAAGCGTTTCGAAACGCTCGTTCATCCGCTTCTCGTTTTCGCGAAGAAAATTCGGCGCTGTACGATCGATGAAAAACCGATTTCCTGGAGCGAACGGACATTGAACGGTTTCGAAAACGTAGGATATGGTTCTTTCATACCTTATTCCAACTCGCCGATACAGTCGCCGATCGGTCTGGTCTTTCGAAGCAAGTACGGAGCGATCTTGTTCGAACTGGATGTCAATGGATTTCAACCCATGCCGGAGGAAGTTCCAACGTTCTGGGTCATGGCTCCCACCGAAGAAACCGCCGAAGTCGGCTTTCTCGTCAATTCCAGCGAGTTCCAGATCGACGTCGGACGTTCCCGGTTCACGGGAAAAGAAAACAACGCCGAAATTGCCGAACACTTGAGTCGTGCTTTTGGGCATCAACTCATCCGTTTCTTCGAACGTACGGAAAACGACGCGGATTGGGACCTCATGAAAGACGAGCTTGGGCTCCTTCCGAATCTTGAACGATACGATTTTTGGGAATCCCTTTGGACCTTGCTCGCAAAAAATCTGTCTGGAAACAAAAAAGACCGAAGCAGAATTCCCGCAGCAGACCTGTTGCACAAAATATTTTGGGACACCGACGATTCCGGTGCTCGCTCTCTCTACTCAAAATGTCGGACTATTCCTTCCGGACTGAGACCCGATATCAGAACGACCGGCAATTTCAGAAAGCTCGTCTCGCTTTCCGAAGTTCGATTTGCTTTGCGTGCTGAATTGGAAACGAATCAGGTCGTCTTCAAACATGTTTCCTCCTGGGAGTCTTTTCAAGATAAAGTGCAACCGGGAAGTATCGTTTCAGGAAGCGTTTGCGACGTTTTGACCACTCTGAACCTGTTCGATCAACCCTTGCAGATTCGAAAAGTCGACCTTGAAACGGTTCTCCGCTGGGAATGTGCGGATTCGAAAATCGACCCGGAACGAGCGAAACGGCTCGGACATTTTTTCATGGAAATATTTCCTCTCGACGGCATCACGGACCTGGAGCAGAGAAAGCGGATTCAAGAACTGCTCCGTTCCTTGAAATTCCAAACACGGAAAGGAGGAAAATACTCCGGCGACTCGAATCTTTTGGCTCCCTATCCCGACGATCTGGTCGATCATCGGGAAGAAAACGACCGTACGAAATTCGCTCCCGATGAGAATCTCCTTCACGCCGGCTATCAAGGTTCCGCGCTGGACTTCTTTCGCCTCTGCCGTGAGAAAATGGAAGCCAAAGCACAAACCATGGCCGGTTGGGGCCGCGATTTGAACGAAACACAACCGGAAAAACGGCTTGCGTTTCTACAATATCTGATCAAAGGGGAGTTGGGAGCTTCCGTCGGCAAGTATTTGACGGAAACCGGAATCGGCTGGCTTAACCGACTGCCGCAATCGGATCTCTGGAACCGTTTGTCGGATGGGGGAGGAAGCATTCGGAACGATCAAGCGATCCTGGCTGGGCGATTGGGAAAAACGACCGACTGGTTCCCTCCTTCGGCCGATTTTTCGCAGGGTACGTTATTCATTCAACTTGATCCAGGGCCGACGCTGCAACACATTTCGCATTGGTGGAAAAAAAAATCGAACAGGGACATTTGGCTTGCCAAATACCATGAGAGGGTTTATCCGCGCGATTTCGAAATGAAGGAATTGCTCCACGCGGACGATAACAGAGCATGGGTGATCTTGTTTCTGCTTGGCGTTTCGCATACGATGGGAAGAACACAACTGGGGCAGCACCGGGGGTTTTTGGACATGTGCGACAAAAGGGGCTGGCTCGACGTTTTCGCGGCGCCGGATTACGATTCGGGAAAGTGGATGTCGGTCATCGAAGAGTACATCGACGATTCCGACCAACAAGAATACATGCAATGGATGAAAAACTTCGTCAGTATTTACGCCGTTTCACGATTTGTGGACGAACACCGTGAAAAATTCATGGCGATAGACAAAATCGACAAGTCGTTTCCGGCAGTATCGATCACACGCTCCAGGGAATCGCTGCTCTTTCAACGAGGCGGGAATACGACAGTGCCCATTTCGAAATCGCTCGGTATCGGGTTTTGCTTTATCGTTCGAGAACTTGTCCGCCTTGAAAAATTGTCGAATCGGTTCGTCCATGAACACTGTTTTGTTCCGACGAAAGGAATTCGTGATTTGTTCAGGGGTATGGGATGTGATCATATCGGCGATACGACGGACTGCCAGGACTCGAAAAAGATTTACGAATTTCTCAAAAAGCATCTCAGTGAGACGGACGCGACGTTCGATCGTTGTTTTGACATTCCCTTTCACATTATTTTATCGGACGACGGACTGAAAAATCAATTCGGTTTGTCCAACATCAGATGACCATGCAGGAAATATCCGTTTCACCCAACGCCTCCGTTTTCCACGAACGATTCGGTCAGGGCTCCGTTCTCGCGGCAATGCCGCAAACGGTCGTCGTTCGTTTTACGCACGGTATCGAAGAGTGTTCACCGGAAGAATTGCGAAGCGTTTCCTCGGTCTATGCGATGCTGAATTCCACCGAATGGAACGTTCCGCTGGAAGTCATCACCCGATTTCAGGCGGAAGCGATCCGTTCGACCAATGACGCCTGGGGCGTTTTCACACGATCCCGTATTCAATTGCTTCCCCACCAATTATGGGTTTGCCGAAAAGTGCTCGCCAAGCTGCCGACCCGCTGGATCGTCGCCGACGACGTCGGCTTGGGCAAAACGGTCGAAGCGGGCCTGATCCTGTTGCCCCTCGTTTCCCGCGGAGACGCGCGACGGGTTCTGGTCCTCTGTCCGGCGTCGCTCGTCGAGCAATGGCAACTGCGGATGAGAGATATGTTCGGCATCCACTTGACTCCCTATATGACGGAGCTCGACAAGCCGGATAACGATTTTTGGGGTAGCTATCCACAGGTCGTCGCTTCGCTGCACACGCTTCGCTTGGACCGGAACGAGCGGCAGAAGCGAATCATCGAATCCGAGCCATGGGACATTGTCATTGTCGACGAGGCGCACCATCTTAACGCCGATGAAAAGGGGGGAGCGACTCTCGGCTACGCTTTTTTGGAAAAGATGCTCGCCGCTCAGAAAATTCGTTCCATGGTCTTCTTCACAGGAACACCACACCGGGGAAAGGATTTCGGATTTTTGTCCCTGCTGAAACTCCTTCGAGGCGATCTCTTCGATACGGAAAAGTCCTTGCATGAACAGTTGCCGCAAATCGCCGAGGTGATGATCCGGAACAACAAACAGAACGTTACGGATTTAAGCGGAAATCGATTATTCCAAAAACCGGCCAACCGCCCGATGGAATACGCCTATTCCCCCGAAGAAGCCGACTTTTACGGGATGTTGACCAATTTTATCGCCGATGGAAAACTGTACGCTTCCGGATTGTCGGCCAACAATGGACGCGCCGTGATGCTTGTCCTGTTCGCAATGCAAAAACTGGCGTCAAGTTCGGTTGCCGCGATTTCCAAGGCGTTGAGGAACCGTATCGATAAAAAGCAGCGAATCAAAAAAGAAATTGCGCAACTCGAAGCAAAGCTGGAACTGTACAAGCAGTTGGAAACGGAAGACGAGTTCGATGAAATCAACCGCATCGACGAGGAAATCCTCGAACTCTCCGCAGGGCTTCGTCTTTCAGACAACGAAGAGCATTACCTTCGGATTCTCCTGGAAAAAGCGGATAAGATCCATACCGAATCAAAGGTTACGGAAATCCTTTCACTCCTCGAAAACGAATTTTCCGGTCGCTCTGTGCTGCTTTTCACGGAATACAAAGCGACGCAGGCTCTGGTGATGTCCGCGCTGATTTCCCAATACGGTGATGATTCCGTCGTCTTCATTAACGGCGATTCACGGGTCGACGACGTCGTCCTGAAAAATGGCACAAAAACATCTCGCCGCATGACTCGTAAAGACGCCGTCGCGAAGTTCAATAAAGGACAGGCGAGATTTCTGATCGCAACTGAAGCGGGCGGCGAAGGAATCGACCTTCAGGAGCGATGTCACAGCATGATTCACATTGATCTGCCATGGAACCCGATGCGACTACACCAGCGAGTCGGACGTTTGAACCGCTACGGCCAAACGGAACAGGTCGAGGTCGTAACAATCCGCAATCCGGATACGGTAGAATCTCATATCTGGAATATTCTCAACGAAAAAATCGAACGGATCATGAGGGCCGTCGGCCAGGCAATGGACGAACCGGAGGATCTGCTACAACTCGTGCTCGGCATGACAACGCCTGATTTTTTTCGGGAAATATTCATGGAAGGAAGTTCCATCGAACGAGAACGATTGCCGGATTGGTTCGACAGCCGGTCCGCGACGTTCGGCGGTCGAAACGTCATCGACACTGTCAAGGAACTCATCGGTCACTGTTCGAAATTCGATTTTCCGCAGATTTCCGACCAGATTCCCCGTGTCGATCTCATCGATCTGAAGGCGTTTTTTATCGGCGCGATCGAGAACAATCGTCGAAAAGTCCATGATGAAGAAAGCGGATTGAAATTCATCACGCCGGACGAATGGCACAAAGGTGACGTCGCCATTCAAAAGGAATATAAAGAACTCCTGTTCGACCGACGATACAAAGGGGAGAAAGCCATACAGCGAGTCCTCGGTGTCGGGCATCGTCTGTTCGACAAAGCGATGGAACTGGCGATGCGCCAGACCGCCTCCGTGACTATTGTTCCAGAGAAGATTCTTAATAATGCTCTTTTCGTGTTCAAGGTCAACGACCGTGTTACGACGATGGGTTCTCGGGCAAGTGTGCTCTTCGGAGTAGAAAAGCGTTCGGACGGAGAATGGAATACCTTGTCTGATTGGAAATTATTGCTCCTGCTGAACGAATTATCCACGGATCGCGGATTGTGGAAACGTCGGATTCCTTTGGTGGATATCGATGGGAGGATCGTCGCGCACGATGCTGAACAGGCTTTATTACGATTAAGAGAATTTCTCAACGACTTTCATTTGGATTTCAAAGTGCCTGAAACGGTACTTACTGGCATTCTTTGGCCGGGAACCGCCGTCTCGGAAAAGGAAATCCCAGAGTCGGCCGAGCAAACCTCATAAAACCAATGGGACGGAATTTCGCGGCATCGGAATGGAACACTATAGAAACCGGATTCGATCTTGACCCCCGTTTGACCCCCAGACGGGTTTTTGACCCCCGAAAGATATAGACTTATGTCACGTTTTGTAGGGTATTGCAACGTTTGCAATTTTGCAGTAAGATACTGGAGCAAAGCATGTTCGGTGCAAAATTGCAATCGCTTCACGATTGTTCGACAAGCTAGGGGTCACAGGTTCGAGTCCCGTATCGCCCATTGGATCGGTATCGGCCGGTAGAATATTACCTATTTTACCGGCCTCTTTTTTTGCCCAGTCCGATACTTTCGTAACACACTCAAGCATCCGACGCATCT
>JAVBQW010000052.1:0-16112 GCA_031548665.1 Thermoguttaceae bacterium | reverse complement strand
TGGGAATTATATATTTAACTCCACATCCTTACCTAGATTTCCTGTTTTTTCTCACAAAGGCACGAAGGACACTAAGGACAACTCGAATTTCTCAATATCCTTTGTGATCTTTGTGCCTTTGTGAGAGAAAAAAGGAGCTGTGGAGTCAAGTATATAGTTCCCAAAAAAATATATGTCCATTGATGATTTTGGGTGAACGAATAACGCCGCAGCCAACCGTGCGGGCAGATCTCGCTTGGCAACAAACAAACAAATTCTTTGTCCGAAAGCAGTTAAATCGATTCCCGACGCCCCAATTCTTTCTCGTCGGAACAAGTCTATCCGTCCCCTCACTTGGGAAGGAGAGGGGACGGAAAAACGAACGTTTCACTGAATAATCACCTTACGTTTCATCCCCGTCAGAAAACACTTCTTCTCGGTGAATACCTCACATCAACGGTTCGACCGTGTCTGTTTTCGGCGTTGCCGGTTCTTGCGGCTTTTGATTGTCCACGCGGATCAATGTCCGTTCTTCGGTTCTATCCGTATACGGACTGATCTCAGGTCGATGAGCTACCGAACCATGGATACCCGCCGGATTGATGTTGCTCCAGTGTTGCCAGTCAGGACCGGCAAGATTCTCCTTTGAAAACGTCGCGTTTCGGTCTTAAAAGAGCCATTCCTCCTTAGTCGATCGATCGATGGAGTGTTGACGTGTGGATCGTTGGAATTCGACTTTGTTCTCAAAGAATGGAATATACGGAATCGAGTCGCAATCGATCTTTTGCCATACGGAGTCTTTGGTCCACCTAGCCAACGGATATATTTTCGTGACATTCAAATTGGAATCCCGTTCCATGATCGGAAGGTGTTCTCCGTGCCGGATTTGTTCACGAGTGTCGCAACAGATCAAAACATCATAAACCGGGGGAGAACGATGAAGCGATTCAAAACCGCGACGACACAAAAATCGCTGAAGTCCGGTTCGGCTTCGAAAGTGGGTGTCGAAAAGGTAGTATTTGCCATCCTCGTCGAATTCGTTTTGGCAGCGGAATTCGATACCATACTTCGCCTGCAATTCCGATTTCAGGTGATACGTGTCGTAAATGGAACATCCGAAGCTCGTTTCGATCACATCAATCCGTCGACACATTTTCGACAGCATCGCCACCAAAACGCATCCGTTCGGTTCGAAAGCCGTTGCCACGGCAAATCGCGACGCAAGGTGGTCGACGACCCAGCGAAGAATCTGCTCGGTTCCCATTTGTTCCAGTTCCCGCGACCAAAAATGGTTGAACCCGTCCAAACGCGAGAGAGAGCAATCGATATTCCGTTTTCCGTGTAATATGATCATGATTCCTTGTTGTAAAAAATTGAAATAGTACGTATCGCGGTCGGTAAATGAATATCAAATTCGCAGGTTCGAGACCTGGGCGACGTATTCCAATCCCGATTCCGTAATCAGGGGGCATCCCCAGACGGCGAGCCATTCCAAATGAGGCATTTCTCTTAAGTGAAACAGTCCCGCGTCCGTCAACCGATCGCATTCCCTCAACGACAACCAGTTCAACCGTTTTAATGCCTTCAGGTGCACCAATCCATCGTCGCTCACCTCGGTTTTGGAAAGATTCAGCATCTCCAAAAACTCCAAATAACACAGATTCGACAGGCCTTCATCCGTGACATTCGTCTCGGAAAGATCCAGGGTTTTCAAACGCGGCAAAAATTCCAGGCAGGACAAACCGTTGTCGTCAATCGCCGTCCTTGCGAGATTCAATTCCTCAAGGATCGGAATCGTCGCCAGATATTCTAATCCCGTATTGGTCAAATCCGTATCCGAAGCGTCCAATTCGCGCAGGGCGGTCAGCCCACACAAATGATCGACAATTTGGTCGGCATATTCGTTCTCCGTGATTCGAATCGCGAACGGAGTATTGGTCGTTTCCAGTTCCGACCAGTGAAACGGAATCCACTCCGCTCCGCTCCGCCAAACCGTGATTCGGATCATGCGAAGAACACATTTTTCTCTCGTTTTGGGTATTGTAAACGACATGATTCAACCTCCTTTGCTGCCGGAAGCCCCGAACATCAATAGAGAATTCTCGATTTGAAGATCATCAGTCGAGCAAGGCTGGAGTTTGCGGTTTGTATGCAATTTATGATGGCCTTCGATAAAATCTCTCAATGTACTGATCAATCGTTGCGAATCGACCGGTTTACTGCAATAACAATCCATACCACTGTAAAGACATCGTTCTTCGTCTTCCAATGTGGCGTTTGCCGTCAGGGCGATGACCGGCAACCTTGCCACACTCTCACCGCTTTCTTCTCGTTCGGATTCCCAGCAGCGAATAAACCGTGTCGCTTCAAAACCATCGAGTTCCGGCATCTGGCAGTCCATGAGCACTGCGTCGTAGATCGCTTCGGAAACCGCCTTGACGGCATCGCTGCCGTTGGCGACGACATCGCACTGAAATCCGTTGCTTTCGAGAATCTCACGCACGACGATCTGATTGACAAGATTGTCTTCCGCGACAAGAATTTTGTATTTCCGTCGATTTTCGTCGTCGATTTTCGTTGTTTCGTCGACGTTTTCGTCCGAATGTCGGCAACCCGACTCCGGGTATAATGACATGACGACGGCATCGAATAACGTCGAAGGACAGGTCGGTTTCGAGACAATGCGAATCGGAGCGAATTTTGCGAGATCCGTTTGCATCTGTGTTACATGAAGCGATATCAGGAAGATGATCGGTATTTCCTTAAATCCTGGCGCAGTCCGTATTTCTGTCAGAAGCTCGGCAGTCGAGGTGTATGTATCTGCGAAACTGCCGTTAACGATCAAGAGCCTGGGGGCCCCCGTGCAACCACCCTCGTTTGATGGCCTGTCCGAATGGAGTAGATCGAATAACTCTTTTTTGGATGCGACTTTGCGAGATGGCATTTTCCAATATCGAAGTTGTTTGCTCAACGTTTCGCGATGGATGGCATTGTCATCGATGACGAGGACCGTCATTTCGGCAAGCCGATGATTTGGCGCTTGCCTCTTGTTCGGCTGCGATTTCGGATCGCCGGTCGGGAATACCAATTCAAACCAAAAGGTCGTTCCGAGCCCCGGCGTACTTTTCACTTGAATTTCACCTCCCATCATGCTGATCAATCGTTGGGAAATGGCAAGTCCTAGTCCCGTACCGCCGAATTTTTCCGATGTTTCGCTGTTTGCCTGAGAAAATGATTGAAACAGTCGAGCGGTTTCCGTTTTCGTCATGCCGATACCGGTGTCAGTCACTTCACAGCGGACACGAACCCGGCCGCCGTCCAGTGCCTGTGTTGTAACGCCGATCCGTACACCACCGGTTTCGGTGAACTTAACGGCATTGCCTGTCAAATTCATGACGACCTGATGCAACCGACCGGCATCGCCGACGACGCAACGCGGCGTATCGGCGGAACAGAGGACGCACAGTTCGATCCCTTTGGATGCGGCACGGGACGCCACGATTTGCGCCACTGATTCGGCTATCTCGAAAAAATCGAGTTCATGTTCATTCAGTTCCAGTTTGCCCGCTTCGATTTTCGAGAAATCGAGGATGTCGTTGATCAGGTACAACAACGTCTTTCCGGACAAGGTGATCAGTTTCGAATATTCGTTTTGCTTATCGCTCAAATCGGTTTTGGCGAGCAGTTCGGATAAGCCGATCACGCCGTTGAGCGGCGTTCGAATTTCGTGACTCATGTGGGCGAGAAAATCGCACTTTGCCTGATTCGCGGTCTCGGCTTCGGCCTTTGCCTCTTCCAACGCCGCCGTCCGAAGAGCCACGAGTCCTTCGAGATGGTCCCGGTGAATCCTCAATTCGTCGGAAAGTCGTTTCCTTTCTTCGATTTCGCTCTGGAGCCGGGTGTTGGAATCGGTAAGTTCGAGGCGGTGTTTCTCGGCATCATCGAGGACTTTGGCGATGCGGCGGCTCACGATGATGACCACACCGGCGAAGAAAGTGACGACAATACAAAGGTAAACGGCCATTTCCGTCGCATGCGTCTGCGGATTGACCACCCATTCACACAAAGTTTTTTGGACCATGGTGTGCAATATCCCCAGAAATACGATCGTCGGCACGAGGTATCGCAACAGATAACCTCGCGTACCGTGTTCAAGAAAAAAACAGGTCGGATAAGCGAGGTTTCCTGCAAGACAGATCATGGCAACGCCCCAGGTGATGGCCATGAACATCGGCATGAGCGGCGCGAGCAGGCGTTCATTGGGTCCCGGCGTCAGCATGTCGAAATAATGACTGATTCCGACGGTGCCGCCGCCGATGATCAGGTAGATTCCCATGCAGCAAGCGATGCTTTTCGCAAGGCGGTGACGAAAAAGAGGGGTTGCGGCGATAAACATCCCGGTTCCCACGGCGAGGCAGCAGGAAGCGCTGAACGGTCGAAGCTGCCAGCGGCCGGGAACTTCGGTCAGGAAACGGTATATTTCCGAGTTGGGAAAAAACCATGAATAGAAACCGATCATACCGATTCCCCAGAGCCCGACGACGATGAACAGGCCGAACAGGTTCCATATGCGCTCCCATCGGGACCGGAGAAAAACGTAATATCCCCCAAACCAAAGACCACACAGCAAACAATTGATAGCAGTCGACACGAACGGAAGAGAATGTTTTCCGAGGATCGGGGTGATCGTCTCCGCCGGAACTTGCCTCAACAAAAGTCCGATGGCGGCCAAAACGGCGGTCGTCAAGCCGAAAAAAACGACTCCGCGCCGCATGAGTCCGGGAATTCCATAACGGGCAAACCATTTCGGTCGATATCCCCCCAACGACATATTAATCGACTTTGAGTAAATGGCCGGGGAATTGATTGAGATTGATTCGTTCGTACTCATGATCGCTCCTTCTGTAAACGGAAGAAAAGAAGATTGAGGAGCATTTACAATGCCACAAAAATCTCATCCGCACAAACACGATTTTCCTTACGTCCGAATTCTAGAAATGCAAAATGGGAAGTCAATGGAACGTTTCCGATCGCCAATGTCGTCGAAACGACCGTCCCGCTAGAAAATTTTCAGAGAGCGATTCGGACAAAACCTGCCAAGGAGAGTTTTGCATACGAGGAAAATTCTCCGTTGTGTTTCCGTCGCGGAAAGACAGTATTTTTTCCCGTGTTTTACCGGGACCGAACAATGACCGTGAAAAAAAAGATGCGAAAAATTTTCTATTTTTTTCTTTAAAACACCTCCGATTTGACATTTTTCATGTTGGCGGGATATATTTAGAGACAGTGGTGCGAGACCACAGTTCCCGGATTGTTGATGAAATCTTCAAAAGCACCCTTCCGTAAAGTATCAATCCCATTTCCGTCATCCTTCCCCCATGTCACTGCCGACAAAAACTGATCGAGAAACGGAACCGTCCGCTTCCGACCTTGATCAAATTCCTTTTTCGCTGCTTCATGAATTCCTCAGCGACAATCCTCGACAAAGCATTCAAGTCGTGCCGCCAGTCCCGCATGAAGCTGTGCGAACTCCATGTTTGCTGTCAATTCCACTGAAACCGATCGTCATCGTCAGCAACGATCCGATGATTCGCTCGACTTGGTCGAAGATGATTCAAGAAGAGCATTATCAGACACACGAGTGTTCATGCGAAAGTTTTCTGACTTTTTCGCGAGCAAAATCGGCCGAGCTTTCGCTCCTGATCATCGATACGGATCACTTGACGGAACTTATGTTTGAATATTCCGAGTTCTTTCATGACGTTTATGTGAACACCCCCGTCATTCTGATCGGTGACGAATTCCGGAACCGCCTCAATCGACGAGATTACCCGGAATACATGCTCGGTCATTTGAAGGAATACGATCCGAAGATTCTCCTGACACTGGTTTATTCCGCCTTGAAAGTCTACAAAACGATTCAGGAGAAAAACGCCTTGCGATTATCCACGGGAATTCCGATCTGCAAAATCAATTTTTTCGGAAGCTCTCTGGCGCTTAAGCGTCTGGAAGAGGAAATTCGTTTTGCCGCAGCCCAAGACGGGCCGGTGTTCATCGATGGCGAGCCCGGCACCCACCGGGACGTGATCGCCTCGCAGATTCATGCGCTGAGTACACGCGGGCAAGAACCATTCGACGTGTTTCCGTTCACGCCCGGATTAAGCGAATTTTATAATCCGCTCCTTTTCGGTTTGGAAAAGGGAACTCATCCCCAACAGCCGGAAGGACGGGTCGGTAAACTGGAACTCCTGAATCGCGGCACTATTTATATCGAAGAGATCGATCGTTTTCACGCCTCGGCACAAGAACGGCTCCTCTTTTTCTTGATGAACAAATCCTTGTGTCGAATCAACTCCGTCAAACCGCTTCCCTGCGAAACGCGCGTGCTGGTTTCCGGCTCGATTCACCTCAAAGATTGGCTGGCCGTCGGTGCTTTTTCCGCCGAACTGTTCGAAGCCGTCTCCCAAGTCACTGTACATGTTCCACCGCTACGGGAACTTGTCGAAAGCATTCCCGAATGGATAACAGTGACAGCCCACTGGATGTGTGAAAAAATTGATAAAACACCACCTCGTTTTAGCGATGCGGCAGTGGAAAAAATGATGAAATATCCTTGGCCGGGCAATACGGACGAGTTCATTCGAACCATCAGGCGTTTGATTCACACAAACGGAACCGGAATCGTAGAAGCGGACGATATAGTCTTCGCACCATCGGCATCTCGGCAGGGAACGTCGCTCGTCGAATTCGTCGGACTTTCGCATGAGGAAATGAGCCGACGGTTTATTAAGGAAACACTCCGTTTGCATCGCGGAAATCGGGCGGCAGCGGCACGGGTGCTTGGAATCAGCGAAAGAACGCTCGCCAAAAAACTGAAGGAGATCGACAAAATCACACCAAAACCAGAGCAGGAGTCATCTGACCTCACCGGTTAAAAGGCAACTTTCGAAGGACTGTAAAATTTATAGCCCTGCCATGTCTTTACGGGAATTTCGTGTTCGGTGGAAATCACTTTTGTCGCTCCCCTTCATAAAATCCTGTATTTTTTACAGAATCCACATTGATTTTTCCTTTCCCGACTGTTATTCTCAAAGAAGTGAGGAACATATCGATTTCTTTCAATAAAAAGTGTTGCCTTTTTTCGATGAATCTGAAAACGTATGGGCAAGCATGACAACGTGAATCGTGGAAACGGTCGCTCCGATCTCAATCAAGCGTGTGCCTATCGGCCACCGGGGAGCGACAAAGAGAATCCTCGTGCGACAGCGGTTTTGTCGGCCATGTCATCGGGCGTTTCCCGACGGATCCCCAGTTCCCTGTCGATTCCGATCAAACCGATTCTCATCGTCAGCGATCATCAGGACCGTCGGCGTCAATGGTCTCAAGCAATTGGTGTGGCCCGGTATCCAACACACGATTGCTCTTGTGACAGTTTCATTTCCCTTTCGAAAACCAACGCGACCGATTTTTCGTTGTTGATTCTCGACTCGGACCATTTTTCCCCGGCGATGGCCGAGCACGCTTCCCATTTTCACAACGCGTTTCCCCACACGCCGGTGATTTTTATCGGAACGGGGCACTTGGAAAGTACCGGGGTGGATGCTCAAGATTTGTATCCCGAATACATGATAGGATGCCTGCCGGATTTCGACCACCCCCTCCTGTTGGGCTTGATCTATTCCGGCCTCCAGATTTATAAAACGGTTCAGGAAAAGATCGCGTTCGGACACTCGTTTGGCTTTCCGAGCGTACCGATCTACTTAGGCGAGGATTCCGAAGCGATGCGGCGTCTGAACGAACGGATCGTCGAACTCGCGTCCCGGGAAAGCCCCGTGTTCATTGAGGCGGAGCCGGGTTGTCGAACGGATATCGTCGCGATGCAACTCCACAATCTTAGTGCGAGGAAATCGGCTCCGTTCGGGATAGTACACGTCCACTTCGGATTTTGCGAACTGTACGAGTCCCGCCTGTTCGGAATCGAGCCGCAAACGCAGGAGTTGATGCCGGAAGGACAGGCCGGTCAGATCGAATTGATGAATCGCGGCACGATTTTAATCGACCATTTTCACTGCATATATCGACCGACGCAGGATCGACTTCTTTCCTATCTCAAGACGAAGACGATTTTTCGGATCAACGCGACCGAGCCGAGAATGTGTGACACGCGAGTGTTCGTTTCCAGTGTGAACGCTATTCAGGAACTTGCGAAGGAAGGCTCCTTTTCGACGGAACTGTTGGACGTTTTTTCGGACAACACGATTCGCATTGCCCCGCTTCGGGAACACCCGGAGGTGATTCCGGCGTGGATCGATGTATTCTCCCAATGGATTGCCGAACCGTCCGGCGACAAGGAGCCGCCCCGATTTACGACTGCCGCCGTGAAGAAGATGATGAAGCATCATTGGCCGGGCAACACCGACGAATTCCTCCAGTTGATGCGACGGCTCGTTTATTCGTGCGAAAACGGAGTCGTCGACGCCGACGACATCGAGTTCGGTGTCGGAGGTTCGACTGGGAATCCTTGTTCCTTATATCCGTGTGTCGGGCTGACCCTGGACGAGATGGAAAAGCGATTCATCCAGGAAACGCTCAAACATCTACACGGCAACAAGGCCGCGACGGCCCGGATGCTCGGAATCACCGAAAAAACGCTCTACAACAAGCTCCACGAATACGAAAAACACGATTCCGCGCCCGGTGAATAATTTCGACGCGGAAATGGGGCGGCGCATGTTATTCGTGTCCGTCGAGCCCATGTTCGTGGGACTGTGGCGGAGTTCCATGGTGCCCACCGTCATGGGAAACCGGAGTGACGTTCCGCGATTCCGGGCTCTGGTCGTTCATCTGATCGTGAACACCATGGTGGCAACCCGGAGTCGATATGCCTAATAACCACACGACGATCATGGAAGCAAAAATCTTTTTCATTGTTTTCGTAACGTTCCGGGATTACACCCGTCTCTTGCGCGAGAAGTGAAAATGTTGCGCCCGGCTGGCGATCGAACAGTTCTTCGACACGAGCCGTTTCTTCTGGATTTTTTGCATGCCGCGGCGCAAAGTCAAGTCTTTTTTTCGAAATCGACGGAATTTGATACGGTGTTTGTTCCGATGAGTTCAAGCCGAAACGCCTTTCGGCAGTAGCATTACAAACCTGTCAACGGCATTATTCTGAAAGAACCTCGGCAGCCCGGGGGTTTCCTACGCAGTGCCAAACGATCACGACCGGCTCTGAAACGCAGATTTCCCGCCGCCCCAAGTGTCTACGCGGGTGTTTTTTTCTGACATTACCGGATTCTACACATCTGTACTGAACATTCGTTCAAGTCGCTGCTGTTGAGCCGTCGATACAAAAAACGATTACCCAAATTGTCGCTATGGAAAGCGTGGAAAGCCGGGTGTTCTCTTGAGGGGACGCATCCTTTTTTGTTCCCACCGGAACTCCCATGAAAAAAAATCTCATCGATCGGGCCGTTCAGGCATTGTTCTCCAGCATTCGTCTTTTTTCGAGCCATCCGAGCCCGAAGCGTCATAAAGGGACCGCCCGGTCGCTCCCGACTCTGCTGAGAACGGCGGCTCTGACCGTCGCGCTGGCTCTCGGAGGCTCCGTTCAGGCTGACAACATCTTCTGGAACGTCGCCACCGGAAAATGGAAAACCGCCGCAAACTGGGACACCAACCTGGTTCCCACCACTGCGGACCACGCCTGCATCGGCAACGGCGGCACGACAGGCGGCATCGCTTCCGACGTCGCGATCGGAGCCGGAAGCCGTTTGACATCGACCATCAAAATGTAAACCTGGTCAAATGATCTCCCACCGATTGTCTCAATACTGGCGGATCGGTAAAGGTCCATCCCATTGCAAAAATCCTCGCGGCTCATCGCTTGCACAGATTGAACCGCATCCTCAAACGAATCAAATTTCGATTGATCGATGACGCTTTTATCCGTAAATAATTTCAAAAGCTCCTGCGCTGACAGGTGCGAAAATTGCGATGTATGGGAATGGATTTGATGCTTAAGTAAGTGTTCACCCCCGAAGACGCAGACTCCGAGGACTTCCCATTTATCAGAGTTGCCAACGATACATTCGCCGAAGTGCAACAAAAAAGTGCCGTAAAGCAACTTGTTTCCGTTTTGATCGGAATCCACTTCTTTGATTTCATAATCGATTGCGAAAATGTTCGGATTACCGATGATCATAAGTGTTTTAGGTGGAATCGGTTTTGTTGCCACTGCGTTTAGATTTCCCGACAATATCAATCGTACACGTTTTCATGCTTCCATCGATTTTTAGCACACATTCGCCGGAGTCTGTAAATCGGACGTATTCGGCTCCCGGCTCGAATTCGAGCTTCATCTGTTCTTCCAAGGCAAAGCTGTTACCATACAGGGGCAGAGGAAGCTCCATCGGATTAGAGAAGTCGTAGAACTCAAAACCCCAAGGGCATGCCCAATAACAACCATCGGCGACAAGGAGATCGTTGACAGGGCAATATTCGATGCCGACCCAAATGAAGGTTTCTTCTTCTCCCATAAAACTGCTTTCCGGAATGTAATCGACGCTCATGCCGGAAGCAATGTCCATGACGGAATAACCGTACAAGTCGATTCGATAAATGAGATATTCACGTCCATTTCGATGTTCGATCAGAGTGATAAAATCATGATCGTCAATCGCTTTTATCTCAGCAACGGTGTTGTTCTCGCGGTCTTTAACACGCAGAGCTATGACGGATTGATCGCCCTCTGCTCCGTATTTTTGAATGAATTTTCGTTGAGTATGCTGAAACACGTCGACGCTGTATTTTCCATTGCCAAGAATTCCGGATTTCTCCAATCTGCCGGGAGATTCGAAAACAGAATCGAATTCCCGACGATGGTCAAGATACTCTTTCGAATAAGCGACGTTTTTCGACTGCATTGACAGGACTTTCCGCTAATTATGGTCGGTGATTCGATGGTGCGTTATCTTCCTCGACAAGATATTCGTAAGAAAACCCGGCCTCCCAAAGCATTTTCAGCAATTCTTCCTGCTGCTCACGAAGGCAGCAGAGAATGAATTTGTACATCCCTCGTTTGACGGAGAGGTTCCAACTGCTTTCGAGGTCTTGAAAAATCTCAAGGATGATTTTCCGGTCTCGCTTGTCGAGCTTTTTAAGCTGTATCGCTTTTGTAACAATGAAAACATGATTACCGCATTTCTCACGACCGGCACTTCCCGGCCAAGCCAAGTCATGCATGCAGTCATGAAAGGCATCCCAATTATTTCCGAAATATGGAGGAAAGCGAACAATGGAATCAAATTCCCGGAAAATGCCGCTTTTCGACGTGCAGTTCGATCCGTCGACGAGCCATATATTGCAATCGTCTTTGAATAACTCCCGAAGGCCGTTCTCCAAATAGGCCCGGCTGCATCTTGTGATAAAGAGCCCCGCCGTCGAATCGGCTATCGTTGAAATTGTCACGTCCATTGTTCATTGCATTGGCAAAACTTCTTCTTTGAGCAACCCCTTTTTGAGCCGCACCCACTTGACAAAGTAGAGGGGCGGTTCAGGTTTGCCCTCCATCTTGGCAAAACGTTCCGTTTGAATTACATTGAGCCGTTCGGCCTCTTGCTCCGCTTCTTCCAAGGTGCAGAACGCTTTGAGCCCGGAAATGCCGAAGTCCGCTATTCGTTTTGAATCAGACTCGGCGGCACAGCATGCTTCCCATGCCTCGTCGGTCGCCCAATCCGGCCTTTCTCTTGGAATCTGGAGCGGATCATACCGCAGCACAACAAACAAATGATCGTATTTGCTGTTCGGTTTATTGATCAAGCCCATTTGTGAGGCCGAAATAAAAGCGCTGTCCAGAATGGATTTGATCGTGAAATGAAAACGCGTCAATTCCTTGCAGCACTTCGCATAAACGAGCCGGGCATTTTTCAGATAGCGTTTGTAACCGGAGGTAAGGTAAAGATAAAAGTACGGAATATCGCTTGGATCGTCAGGATCAACATATTCAAGATTTTCTTCTTCGGACATCGGTTCTTCCCGCCCGAAGAAATGGTAGCCGATGTACTTTTTCAAAAAGTTGAGGCGTTTGTCCTGCGGATATTTTTGCGTTCTTTCGCCGATTAGTTCCCAAAACCGGGACGAGCAAGTATCTCGGAGTTTATCGTCCGCCAGGTTCATGTAAAGTCCATTTTCGCAAATGCAGCCACAAAACGCGGCGTAGTCGAAAAGGAGTTGGGCTGACGGTTCCGCCTGCCAAGCAAGTTCATATTCTTTCTGGGCCTTGATAAACGCTTGCGTTGCCGCCTCCATTCTGGACTTGGAGGCAGCAATACGTTCCTCGGTCAGCGGAGTCGTGGTTTCTGTCGGGATTCCGCAATACTGCGTCCCTTCAATGTCGAATTGTACGGCTCGTTGCCAGTGTGGGGATCGTTTAGCCATCATGTTGTTTCGTGCTGCTCCAGCCATTCTTTCGCCTCATCATACCCGGCTCCGCAATCGGCGGCTTTTTGAATCCAAAATACGGCCTGCTTATTGTCCTGCGAGACGCCTTTTCCTTCATGATAACAAAGTCCGAGTCTGAACATGGCTTCTGGAACATTTTCTTCCGCAACGATGCGAAACAGTCGTACTGCTTCTTCGTGGTTTTGTTGAATGACGACTCCATCGGCATAGCAACAGCCGAGGAGATATCGGGCCTGCCAATACCCGTGTTCCGCCGACTTTCGAAGCCAGAGAATGCCGTTCTCGACGTCCCGCATCTCAGCGGGGCCATCAAGGAAAAGTTTTCCAAGATCGTATTCGGCATAGGAAGCATAGACATTGTTTTGCGTTGCCGCCTTGAGGTACCATTCCTTTGCCTTTTCATAATCCCGATCAACACCATAGCCGGATGCGATTCGAACTGAAAAAGGAAGACATCATCTTTTACAAATTCGATTTGCGTCGTTTCCGAAAGGAGATGTGCGAAGGTTTCGGGCTGGTTTCGCAGACGGGTGATGTCGACCTGTATGAGCGAAATATCCCCTGGGGAACGTGGGAACCGGAGAAGGGAGCGCGTTTTCCAGTGTCTTTCTTTTTGGGTTGGCATGGTCGGGCGTTCAGCGACCGGCTCGCTGAAGTGGCGTTGAACCGGGAGGCGGCAGGCGAAATGATTATCACGAGCAACCGGCGTTATTGGGATGAGGATGCCCTGGCCCTTGCCCAAAAGCATCGTTTGTTGCTCGTGCCGCTCGACGAGATTATCCAGGTGGAAGACGGCAAATTCCTGCCGACGCCGGAATGGAACGAGTACCTGACCGCCTTCTGCAAGATGGTCGAAATGGATTTACCGTCGAAGCTCGGCGGTGCGCCAAAAGCCGATCCGTTCGAGTTTCGCCGTAAGGGGCAGATGTGGATGGTTCGTTTCGACGGCAAGGAAATCTTTCTCCGAGACGGAGTCGGTCCGCAGCACATCTCCGTTTTGCTGTCGCAGCCCAACCGCTCAATCTATGCCGTCGACTTGCAGATGCTGGCCTCGAAGCAGGACCCGGAAACTCGCCCAATGCGTTTTCGACAGGGGCGCTTTCGCGGAAATCGCGATGGAAGTCGCCTTTGCCTTGCATTTCGCGGCAAAACACAGACCGGCCAATCTGCGCCGATTTTGAACCGTGGTGGTGGACCACGATGAAATTTTTACTTCGCGACGTGGGCGAAACAGTGCGAAGTTTTTTCGGTGATAACGTAGCGGTAATTGGGCGGCCTACTCGAACGGCTCCAAGCGAAGCGTTCGCTGGATTTTATCACGCTGCTCCGGGAAAACACCGCACGACTCCGCATACTCACGCCAACGAGAAACAACATGGAGAGTGTCGCGGTATCCTGCGACTTCCCCTTGAATTCTTTTGCAAGTCGCGGTATATTACGATATAAATATCCAACGATTCGCCTTTTTCCTGTTGCCATGAGAATTGAAGACATCAATACGCCGGAGGCGATCCTGGCCGAATTCGGCCAGCGTATTGCCCATCGGCGAGTGGAAATGAATTTGACCCAGACGGCTTTGGCCGAACAGGCCGGAGTTGGGAAGCGTACCGTCGAGGCCGTTGAAGCGGGTAATGATTGCCAGCTTTCGACACTAATTCGTCTATTGAAAACGTTGAAATTAACCTCTCATTTGGACCAGCTTATTCCCGAAGCGACCCTTTCGCCGATCGAACTCGTTAAATCGCAAGGTAAAAAACGACAACGTGCCTCCACGCCCAAAACATCGAAAGCAAAAAAGCCTTGGCAATGGGGAGATGATCAATGAGTACAATCGCGGAAGTCAAATTATGGGGTTCGACCATCGGAGCGGTTGTCCTTCTGGACGGAGTGCGAACGGCCTCCTTCCAGTACGATCCTGATTTCGCGGAAAGCGGAATCGAGGTTTCGCCGGTCATGATGCCATTGGCAAAGGAGGCCTATTCCTTCCCGAATTTGGAGGCAAGGAGTTTTCACGGTTTGCCCGGTCTCTTGGCGGATTCGTTGCCGGATCGTTACGGCAATGTTTTGATCGACGAATGGTTGACCCGCCAAGGACGATCCCCCAATTCGCTCGATGCGGTGGAGCGGTTGTGTTACACGGGAAGCCGTGGAATGGGGGCATTGGAATTCGTTCCCGCGACGGGACCGGAAGTCTCGGATGCTCAAAAACTCCAGGTCGATCAACTGGTCGCCTTGGCGGACAAAATTCTTGCACATCGGAGCCGTTTGCAAGTCCAACTGACCGAAGCGGACAATGCCGAGGCGATGAAAGATATCCTATTGATCGGAACCTCCGCCGGTGGAGCCCGCGCCAAAGCGATCATCGCCTGGAATCCGGAAACGAACGAAGTGCGGTCCGGCCAATCGACGGCGGGAAAGGGATTCGAGCATTGGCTTATCAAATTCGATGGCATCGGCAACAATCGCGATAAGGAGTTGGCCGATCCGAAGGGGTATGGCGTCATCGAATATGCCTACCATCAAATGGCAAAGGACTGCGGAATTGAAATGAGCGAATGCCGTTTGTTCGAGGAAGGCGGACGGCGACATTTCATGACGAAACGCTTCGATCGGCTTGCCAACGGCGGCAAATTGCACATGCAGTCGCTGGCGGCGTTGGCCCATCTCGATTTCAACATGCCGGGGGCTCACAGTTACGAACAGGCGTTTTCCCTCCTTCGGAGGCTGGAGCTTCCGACGAAAGATTCCGTTCAGCTTTTTCGCCGCATGGTTTTCAATATCGTCGCGAGAAACCAGGACGATCACGTCAAAAACATTGCGTTCCTGATGGATCGCGAGGGAAATTGGTCGCTCGCTCCGGCGTATGATGTGACCTACAGTTATCAGCCCGATGGCGATTGGACCGCCAATCATCAAATGCTGTTGAACGGAAAGCGGGACGGCTTTACGATGGACGACTTCAACGCCTGTGGCAAAAACGGAAACTTGAAACGGGGACAGGCAAAAAAGATCGTCGAGGACACTCTCCATGTTGTTTCTCGTTGGCGTGAGTATGCGGAGTCGTGCGGTGTTTTCCCGGAGCAGCGTGATAAAATCCAGCGAACGCTTCGCTTGGAGCCGTTCGAGTAGGCCGCCCAATTACCGCTACGTTAACGGAACAACAACGGACGTCACTCATGTTGAAGATCGACTACAAGCTGGTCAGAACGATGTTCTTCGACCGGGCGAAGATCAAAAAGAAAGTTGACGCCCGGACACGCAAGGTCTTGTCGAAGTTCGGAGCATTTGTCCGGCAGACGTCACGAAAATCGATCCGCAAGCGAAAGGGGGCGTCCAAGCCGGGACGTCCGCCTTTCAGCCACACCGGCGTCCTCAAGCGTTTTCTCTTTTTCGGCTACGACAGCGATCGGCGAAGCGTCGTGATCGGCCCGGTCATCGCACCGGGCAAGCGAGATGGTTCGCGTGAGCGACGTCATGGTCGCGGCGGCGAACAACTCCGCGCAGACGCTGGAAGACTTGGGCGAATCGATGAGTTACTGACCTTCAGGAATAAAATCGAATCAGATTGATAGTCCTGCATGGTGGAAGAAGGAAGCGATCAATCGTTTGTCGTTGTTGACGTTCGTCGTCGATTGCAACACTTTTCGGACCAGATCGTCCTTGTCCTTCGCCGC
>JAVBQW010000162.1:0-34688 GCA_031548665.1 Thermoguttaceae bacterium | reverse complement strand
AGGCGTTGTCAACCGTTTGCACACTCTTTAACTTGCGGCGATGCAAAGGGTTGGAAAATTTACTCTCTAGGTCCCCGCCTGCGCGGGGATGACGATATCTTTCCTATTTTCACGAAGCTCAATTCGCTAACTTTGTACTACCGTTTTACAAACAATTGGCATGGTTTTTCACGGGGGCAACCACTCCTTGACGGTCGCGGTTCCGATTCTCCGAATTACAACTTCCGTACAACTCTATTATATGACGGCAAAGGATTCAGGCAATCGCCGTCTTCAGTTGGCTAGCGGCAGTCGCCGGACCGGGCCGGTGGGGGAAACCGGCGAAAACGGTTTGAGAGTCGTTGTCGTCGGCGATGGTAATTGAACGACTTTCGGCAGCGTTTCTCCGACTCGCTGGTCGATGGTCGGATGCGATTCATAGACGATCGGTCGCGCCAAAACGGAATCAATCGTTTCGTAAACCGGCTCCGAATTGGGAACGTTGGAGACTTGCTTGGGCTTGAATTCGTTGGCGTAGGCCGGAGTCGCGAGACTTGGCGTTGGGACTTTGGTCGAAACCAAGGGCGATTCCACCGTTTCCGATTTCGGGAGAAGCGATTCTTCCGACCCCGGATCACGAAGTTTCGATGGAATGATCGGCGCAAAAGCCGAGGCGCGAACGTTTAAGTCATTGTTTTTCTCAAAAGGATCCGTTGGAGGGGACGCAACCTTTTCCTCCGATTTTGGGATAGGGGCTTCCTTTTTTGGAGTCAATTCTGGAGCGGGAACCGGTTTTGAAGCGACCTCCTCTTTCTTCGGTGATGGTTTCGGAGCGAATTCTTCCTTCTTCGGAGGCGATTCGAGGGCGGATGTCGGTTTAGGAGTCGATTCCTCTTTGAGAGGCTGTGGCTTGGGTGTGGGTTCCTCTTTTTTCGGCGCAGGCATGGGAACAGGAGCCGATTTCGGAGCGGAGGCGGACTCTTCCTTGTTTTTCGGCGGATCAATCGGAATCGGTTTGTCGATGTTCGTCGACTTGGCGGTGGAAACCGGTTCTTTTGATAACAATTTGTCCGGTTCAGAAGCCGGTTTGGTTGCCGGAACGGTCGGAGTCGAAACAGGAAGACTGGAAGGAATCGGTGTCTTGGTTGACGCGGTGACTACGGACGATGAATCATTCCGGAACATTGTCCAGACCTCCGGAAAGGCGACCATGTTCACGCCGAGGCAGGCAAACAATATTATTGAGGCGGCGAGAACGCCATTATGATGCGGCATCGTCTCCTCCTTTCCCGATTACACTGAAAACGGTTGGAACAGAAAAATCATCGCAAACGGTATCGACCTCCGACATACGGAAGAGAGGAAAACGACAATTGCTTTTCGGAGGGGAAAACGACCGCCTTTCGACCAAGCTCGCGGAATCGTCGACAAACAATACACGCTGTTTGAGGAGAGTCAAACGGAAAACGACTTTTTTCACGGTCGGCGAATAGAATTATTCTCAAGAAATCCGATTGTTCCCTTTGGAACGGAATCCAATTCTTTTCGCGGCTCTAAAAAAGATCAAGGGAGCCTTTGAAAATTCCGAAAACGAGCCGGGACCTGTGGTCTCGGTCTTTAAAAATCCGGACGACTTGCAAAAGCTTCCGAAATCTTAGTCTTCGAGGGATCGGGCAACGGCGCCATCGAATCTTCGATAGGCGGCCTGTCCGAGGTCTCGCTGTTCCCTGGCCTGTCCGATGCTCGGCCAGGCGTTGATATTTTTCAATTCGGGCATCAGGTCGACGAATTGGGCGGCGAGCATTTCGGCCATGATACGGGTTCCGTCTTCCTTGGTCGTTTCAAGGATCGTCTGGACCGATTTCATCATTTTGACAAGTTGGCTGCGGCATTTGATCGGATTCGTCGGAATTTCCTCCGGTTCGATCAGAAGATCGCCGACGGACGTTTCCAAGACGTCCCGCCAACGATAGAGTTGGCTGAGAAGGAGATCGGTCGTCGTTTGTTCCTGTCGCCGTGCTTCGGCAATTTCGATGCCGAGTTTTTTCGCGACCGTTGAAAGAGAAACACCTTGATCGTTTCGCGTCGCCGCCAGACGATGCAGCGGGCGTTGAGGAAAAAGCTCCGGAGCCAAGCTGCCGGATTGCCGGATAATGGCATCGACTGTTTCCGGACTCGACAGGCCGACCGAAGGAACGGAAAGAACGCCAAACGGGCCGATTTCGCTGTCCGAACGATGCATGGGAAACGACGAGTTTGAATTCGGTGCGATACAACAATAGAGGGAACAACCCGTTTCCTTTATCGACGAAACGTTCCGGGACCATGAAGGAAAACACCGTCTCGGATCGATTTTTGCCCCATCCCCGTAGGCGATAAGGATTATTCCTGATATAGTGGGCTGATCAAATCCCTAGCCCCAAACCCCTAGCCCCTAACCCCTCGAATGTTACGCCCCGATTTTGTGAAATGCGGCGGCATGGTTCCGACCATTGCCCAAGATATTAAGTCCGGCGACGTTTTGATGCTCGCCTACATGAACGAAGAATCTTACGATGAGACGCTCAAGACGGGCCGGGCCGTCTATTACAGTCGGAGCCGCAACAAGCTTTGGCGAAAAGGCGAGGAGAGCGGCAACGTGCAAAAGGTTCATGGTGTCTTCCTCGACTGCGACGCTGACACGATTCTGATCAAGGTCGAGCAGATCGGCGAAGCGGCCTGCCACGAAGGCTACAAAAGCTGCTTTTTCCGTGAAATTACACCGGAGGGCGTCAAAATCATCGGCGACCGGATTTTCGATCCCGAAAAAGTTTACGGCAAAAAATAAAGGTAGTACAAAGTTTAGAAAAAATGCTCGTCATCCCCGCGCAGGCGGGGACCTAGACGAAAGATGTTGCAGGCCGTTTGCATCCGTTAATAACGTGTGCAAGAACCTATTGGAATCTGTTCTCTAGGTCCCCGCCTTCGCGGGGATGACGGTACTTCATCCGTTTTCTCGATGCTTGATTCGCTAACCTCATACTACCTTGAATCTGTCACCTCTATCCGCTAAAATTTTATCTGTTTGAACTTCTTGCTTTCCAGCCTCCCGAAACATTACTAGAAAGGTCCAGAATTATGGCGAAAAAAACGATTGCCAACGTAGACGTCAAGGATAAATCAGTGTTGATTCGCGTCGACTTCAACGTTCCGCTCGACGACAAGGGAAATATCACGGACGATAACCGAATCAAGCAGGCCCTGCCGACAATCCAAAAAGTGTTGGACGGCGGCGCCAAGGTGATTCTCATGTCCCATCTCGGCCGTCCAAAGGACGCTCCGGACGCGAAGTATTCGATGAAACCGACCGCCGTCCGCTTGGCCGAACTCTTGGGTAAGCCGGTCGTGTTCGCGACGGATACCGTCGGTCCCGACGCCAAGGCGAAAGTCGCCGCCATGAAGCCGGGCGACGTGCTTGTTCTCGAAAACCTCCGCTTCCAGCCGGGCGAAAAGAACGGCGAAGAAGGATTTGCGAAGGAACTCGCCGCGTTTGCCGACGTTTACGTCAACGACGCGTTTGGAACCTGTCATCGGACCGACGCCTCGATGTTCGCCGTTCCCAAAGCGATGGGCTCCAAGCCGAAGGTCTGCGGCTTCCTCGTCGAAAAGGAAATCAAGTATCTGAGCAACGCGATCGCCCATCCGGAGCGGCCGTTTGTCGCGATCATCGGCGGCAAGAAGGTTTCCGACAAGATCATGGTGATCAAGAATCTGCTCGGAATCTGCGACAAGGTGCTCATCGGCGGAGCGATGGCGTACACGTTCAGCCTCGCCAAAGGCGAAAAGGTCGGAAAGAGCCTCGTCGAAGCCGACAAGGTCGATTTGGCGAAGGAACTCCTGCAACTCGGCGGCGACAAGTTGATGCTGCCGGTTGACAACCATTGCGGCGACGACTTCAAGGCCGATTGCAACAAAAAAATCGTGAAATCCGGCGACATTCCGGACGGATTCGAAGGTCTCGACATCGGTCCGGAAACGGCGAAAAAGTACGCCGAAATCGTCAAGGCCGCGAAAACGGTCGTCTGGAACGGTCCGATGGGCGTCTGCGAGATGCCGCCGTTTGACGAAGGCACGAAAGTCGTCGCCCAAGCGATTGCCGAGAGCGGTTCGATCAGCATCATCGGCGGCGGCGACAGCGCCGCGGCGATCCAGCAGCTCGGATTCGCCGACAAGGTGTCCCACGTCAGCACGGGGGGCGGCGCAAGCCTCGAAATGCTCGAAGGCAAGAAATTCGAAGCCGTCGAAGTCCTCGATAACGCCTAATGGATTCGGTTCGCCGAACGCTTGCGTTTTAGCCGCGCAGCGCGTCACTCAACATGGATCTGACGCGTCAACTTGTTGACGTGTCGGGTTCCGTTCAAAAAAGGAGAAAATCATGGGACATGTTTACGCTGATATTCTGTTGGTGAATCCCTTTGACGCCGTTTCTTGGAAACGCGGCACTCTTCCGGAGAAAAGCGTTCGAAAAATGAATATCAAAGCGTTGGTCGATACCGGGGCAATGACCTTGACGATCGACGGTGGAATCGCCGCACAGCTCGACTTGGAGGTCAGGGATCAAGTCGACGTTGCTTTGGCCGATGGAACGCACCAAAAATGCGATCTCGTCGGCCCCGTCGATATTCGCTTCAAGAACAGGATGACTTCTTGTCTGGCGTTGGTGCTGCCCGGAGCGGACGAGGTGTTGCTCGGTGTGATCCCCTTGGAAGGCATGGACGTGATGATCGACCCCGTCACGCAACAGCTGGTTCTTCCGCCAAGTAGGCCCTACCTCGCTCAAATGAAGGTCAAATAGTTCTTGAAGCTAAAATGTCCCAGCGATTATCCGTCTCCGAAAGTGTTCTTCTGGTCGTCGACATTCAAGAGCGTCTGGTTCCGGGAATCGCGGGACAGGAAGCCGTCGTCCAAAACGCCCGGCGTCTACTGGAGGCCGCAGGGGCCTTGTCCGTCAAGGTGATCGTTTCCGAACAGTATCCGAAGGGACTTGGTCCAACGGTTTCGAGCATTCAATCGGCTCTTCAATCGATATTGTCGGAGAACGTTCAACGAATCGAAAAAAAGACGTTCAGCGTTTGCGGCGTCCGACCGGTTTGGCCGCCGGAACCGAATGTCGTCCTTTGCGGCATGGAAGGACATATTTGCGTCCAGCAGACCGCGTTGGACCTTCTCGAACTCGGTCGAAGGGTTTATCTCGCCGTCGACGCCTGCGGCAGCCGATTTCCCCTCGATTACGAAATCGCTCTCCGTCGCATGGAACGAGCCGGCGTCGTATTGACGACGTGCGAATCGATCATGTTCGAATGGTGTGAAACCGCGGACCATCCGGCATTCAAGACGATTTCCCAAATCGCGAAGAACCGTACGTAAAAATTTTCGAACAACACACATCACGAGCCGGGACCTGTGGTCCCGACAACGCCAAGACCATGCGAACATTTTTTCTTGCCGTTTTGTTTCTTTGCGCAACCGTTTCGTTCGCCGCCGAATGGATCGAGTTCCAACCGCCCCAGATGGACGACGTAACGGTCGATCCGTTGCGGTTCACGCAGGAAGGAAAGTCTTTCGACCTTTCCGATCCGGCGTTCAAGCCGATTGAGCACGGCCAATCCTGCAAGGCGACGCGGTCCGACGGGACGACAAAAGAAAAGCTCGTCGTCGATTACGAGTTCACCGGCAAGGAAGGACTCGAATATCTCGAAATCAAGACGAATATCACGGTCGAGAAACCCGGTTTCAATCTCGGCGGAATTTTCAAAACGCTCTCTCAAGAGCCGGGATCTGCGGTCCCGGTTAAAGCGGGAGCAATCCGCGTTCGACTGATGGATCCGTCCGGTGAGACGCATCAACACACGCTCGGTCAGCCGAACGGTATCCCGATCTTTGCGAAGATCGAAAAGTCTCCCGGCGACATTTGGGGCGGCGACGGCGACAAACAACTCCAGTTTCCGTGCCGCGTCGTTTCCGTCCTGCTCGACAAGCCGGAGAAGGGATTCAAGGGAAAGGGAACGCTCGAAATCACGGGACTCGCCCTGTACGAAGCGGTCGAACTGCGCGACGCCCTGAAAATCGAATTCGCCGCCGACTCGCCGCCGGGACTCCTCTTTACACAGAACACGCCGCAACAGAGCCCGACGCGTCAGCGAGGGGAGCGAGCACAGTCCCTCGCTGACGCGTCGGGCTCTGAAAGAAACGTCCTCAAACTGCGGCTCACGCCGAAGAATCTCAAGGACGACGAAACACTCCTTTGCTTTCCTGACGATCGCACGACTCAAATGGGACGTGCTTTGGACGAAATGGTCGGTGAAGCCGAAAATGGCGTCGGCAATCCTCCGTTTATTGACGCAGATCGAATTACCATCAACGGAATCATAGTCAAAGAAAAACAGAAGGAATTGGAGAAAGAGATCGCGAACAGCAGGTCGAAAGACAAAGATGACTTTTTAGCGCCGATGATGGATGCGGTCGCCGCAATGATTCTTGTTTCGATCATTCCCAAAGAAGGAGCGATTGTCGAGATTCCGATTGCCGCTCCCGGAGCGATTCGTGCTGTTTTCGTCCCTCATATCGCAAAGGCCGATCCGAAAGATCCGTCTTCAAAACTCAATCTGAGCAGCGACGCTGTAACCCCCTGCGTTCCCGTAATGTTTTCGTTCGGAGCGATCAAACCAAACACGCCGCTGGACTCACGGCTCGGCGTCTGCACGCATTATCAGCAGGGTTGGAACACGAACTCGCTCGACTTCGTCGCCAAGGCGGGATTCGGCATGATCCGTGACGAAATGACCTGGAGTTCCACCGAACGAAAAAAGGGCGAACTCGAAATCGCTCCCCGTTGGAACGAATACGTCGACAAAGCGATCCAACGGAAAATCGATCCGCTCGTGATTCTCGATTATTCGAACCGATTTTACGACGACAACGGTTTTCCCGTTTCCGACGAAGCAGTCGCCGGTTTCGCGAACTACGGCAAGTTCATCACGGAGCAGTTCAAAGGGCGCGTCAAGTATTTCGAGGTCTGGAACGAATGGACCGGCGGCTGCGGCATGGGACACGTCAAGGAAAAGAAGACGAACACGCCGGAAAATTACGTCAAACTGCTCAAAGCGACTTACGAAGCGGTCAAGGCGGCGAATCCGGAAGCGTACGTAATCGGCGGCGGCGGCGATCACAGCGCCCACCAACTGAAACAGATCGAAGGAATGTTCGAAGCCGGAGCCCTGAAATATTGCGACGCTTTCTCCGTGCATCCGTATCGGCAACCGAGAGATCCTGAGTCGAGCAATCTCGTCGACGAAGTCGTTCACGTCGCCGATCTCATGAAAAAGCACGGCGTCAAGGAACCGAAACTCTGGATCACCGAAATCGGTTGGCCGACGCCGAAAAAACATCCGGCGAAAGACGCCGAACTTTTTCAGGCCGCAATGGTCGTCCGCTCCGCCGTGCCGCTCCTCGCAACCGGCGTCGTCGAAAAGTATTTCTGGTACGATTTGAAAAACGACGGTCTCGACCGAATCGATCAGGAACACAACTTCGGCGTGATCCGCAACGACAAGCTCGGTTTGCAGGTCAAGCCGGGGTTCGTCGCCTTCGCCGTGATGTCCGCCAACACGGCGGGCCGCAATATTTTGCCTGACGAAAAACTTTCGAAAGACGGCGTGCTCGTTTACCGGCTCCAAAAAGCCGGTGAATCGGACCGCTTGGTGCTCTGGACGACAAATGGTGAAAAAACGGTTCGCGTGGAAAATGTTTCCTCGGCGACGAATCTTTTCGGAACGCCATTGCATTTTGATTCGAAATCGATGACGTTGACGGATGAGCCGATTTGGGTCGTGTTGAAATAATCACGAACTGAAACCTTCAATCAGATAATCGACGACATGACTCACGATATGAACGCCTTGCGTCAACAGATTCTCGACATCGTCTCGCGGCCGAACTACAAGCCGCAGAAGCCGAAGAAATTTCTCGAACAGCTCGGTCTCGGTTCCGACGACAAAAAGCTGTTGAAGACGTTGATCCTCGAATTGATCGCCGACGGCAAACTTGCTTACGGGGCGAGCCATCTCGTGTTTCCGCCGACGCCGACTTCGCAAGGAGATGCTGAACGGGTTGCCGCACTGCCGTCGCAGCCGCGAGAATTCGGCAAGCCTTACGTTGTCGGTAGGTTCCAGCGGAAGCCGTCCGGTATCGGATTCGTTCGACCGCGACGTTTCGGGGACGAAGAACTTCACGATATTTTCATTCCGGCCCACCTGACCCGCGACGCGGCGTCCGGTGATACCGTCGCCGTTGAAATTTTTAGTGAATACGAACGCGAACGGAACGACTACGGCAAAAGCACCCGACGCGGCAAGGGCAAAAAATTCCAACGGGAAGAAGAATCCGATCGCGGTCCCCGGGGCCGAGTCGTCGAAATCATCGAACGCGCTTCCAATCGTTTTGTCGGAACCTTTTTCATCGACGGCGGGTTTGCGTACGTCAAAGTCGACGGCAGCCTGTTCAAAGAGCCGCTGCACGTCGGAGACGCCGCGTCGACCTCCGCCCAACCGGACGACAAAGTCGTCGTCGAAATGATCAACTTCCCGACGCCGCACAACGACGGCGAAGCCGTGATCGTCGAGGTTCTCGGACCGCACGGCGTGCCCGGTCTCGACACGCTGCTCATCCTCCGGGAATACAATCTGCCCGAAAATTTCGGCGACGCAACGCTTCGAGCCGCAAGGGACGAAGTCCACGAATTTTTTCGTACACTTCCGGATGATGCCGATTCGGCCTGCCCGAAAGACCGTTACGACGCAACAGCCGAGACGACGATTACGATCGACCCCGTCGACGCCAGGGATTTCGACGACGCCGTTTCGTTGACGAAATTGGAAAACGGAAATTGGTTGCTCGGCGTTCACATTGCGGACGTTACGCATTTTGTTCGTCCCGGCTCGCCGATCGACAAAGAAGCGATGGACCGGGCGACCAGCGTGTATTTGCCGGATCGCGTGATTCCGATGCTCCCGGAAGTCCTTTCCAACTCGCTCGCCAGTTTGCAGCCCGGCAAGCTGCGGTTCACGAAATCCGTGTACATGGAGTTCACCAAAGAGGGCGTTCGGACGCATACCGACATCTACAAGTCGGCGATCCGCAGCGATTGCCGAACGAATTACGACGAGGTCCAGGCCTTCCTCAACAACCGGCTTGACAACCGGAAGAATCCGCCGAAACACTGGACGCCGCCGGTCGTCAAGCTGGTCGGCGACATGCACGAACTGGCGATGATTCTCCGTCAAAAACGCTTCCAGCGCGGTTCGCTCGAAATGAACATGCCCGAGGTGAAAGTCGATCTCGACAACGATGGTTCGGTCGTCGGGGCTCATGTTTATCCGTACGGCGAGTCGAACCAGATCATCGAGGAATTCATGCTCGCGGCCAACGAAGCGGTCGCCGCTTTTTTGCATGCCAAGGACGTTCCATTCATTCGCCGCGTTCACATGCCGCCGTCGCTACGGAAACTTCGGAGCTTCGCCGACTTCGTGCGGTCCTTGGAAATCGCCGACCTTGACGCCGACGAAATGCTCGAAAGCCGGTTCGTCATCCAAAAACTTCTCGATCACGTCAAGGGAACGCAGAACGAACTCGCCGTCAACTTTTCGCTGCTTCGATCCATGCAGAAGGCGATTTATTCGCCGGATACCGAAGGACATTACGCCTTGGCCAGCGGCTGTTATACACATTTCACGTCGCCGATCCGCCGTTATCCGGACCTCTCGGTTCATCGCCTGCTCGACAAGATTCTCGGTGGCGAGACGCCGAAACCGGAACTCCGCGAACTCGTTCTGTTGGGCGAACATTGCAGCGAAAGGGAGCAACGGGCCGAGGAAGCCGAGCGGCAGCTCGTCAAGCTCAAGTTGATCGACTACATGAGCAAGCACATCGGCGACAAAATGGAAGCCGTAATTACCGGCGTCGAAATGTTCGGCGTCTTCGTGATGGGCGTCGAGATTCCCGCCGAGGGACTGATTCGGCTTGAAGCCTTGACGGACGATATTTACCGATTCGATCGGAATCTGAAAATCCTGACCGGCAACCGGGAAGGCAGCACGCTGCGGATCGGCGATCGCCTGATCGTCGAAGTTGTCCGGGCCGACATTGACTCACGTCAGATCGACTTCCGGATGGTCAAACGGCTCAAAACGGATAAAAAAACCGCGTCGATGAAGCGGAGTCCCGTCAAACGACTCGATCCGAAGGCGAAACCGAAGAAGAAAAAGAATCGTTGATTCGCGCCTTGCCGAATCAGAGCCTCGCCGAATCAGAGCCGCGCCCGTCAGGAAGCGGTTCGACAGGGATTCGCTTTTTGACGGAAGCGGCTCTGCTTAATGCGGTTTTTCCGACGGCGAGCATCGAATTTGGAGCTTTGTCAGACGTTATCCGCTTGATTTTTTCCGATTATCATGGAGAATAGATAATAATTCCTGATTCTCCCTCTCCCGACTACATAGGTTACCAAGATGACCGACGCCCCCCAAACGCCCTCGCCTGATCCTTCCAACGATTCCGACGCGACCTCCAAACCGACTCCCCGACCAACAGGCGGCTCGGTTTATCTTTTTTCCTTCCGCTGGTTTTTAGCCGGACTCCTGACGCTCTTGATTTTGGGTGCTGCGTTTGGCGGCCTTTACTTTTACCGTGTGAACAACCTGACCAAGCACGTTCTTGGCGTCGCGCGGCAGCTCATCAAAGAGTCGGACGAATTGATCAAAAAGGCCGACGACGAAAAGACGAAAGGAAAGTCGGACGACGAAGTGCGCCAGATCAAGCTGGAGGCGTACAAGAAAAAAGAGCAAGCCGCCAACCTGCTGATCGACTTTCGACGGCAGCAACGGAACGACGGTGATCCTGAAGTATTGATCCAACTCCTTGATATTCTTGAAGATACCAAGTCGGAAGGTCGGATGTCGCCGATCCGTCGCAACCAGATTCTCACCGTTTGCCAGCAGCTGCTCGGAATGGTTCAGGAAAAGGACTCGTTGCCCTATCGGAAGCGAATTCTCGAGCTGGAGTGGGAAAACGGTAATTTGAACGAGGTCATGCTCCGGGCGAAAGACGTCTTGGTCCGATCCGGTAAAGCCGGTCGTGACGACTACGACGCTTGGCGCTACCTCACGATGGCGATGATGTTCCAAATCGGTACCGTGGGGTATCAGCAGCCGCAGGGTGAAGGTTCCTTGGCGATGCCTTCGTCCATGAACGAGCTTTTGGACAAGGTCTACCGCATGAAGCCGGAGGACATTGAGATTGCCGTCCTCTACGCGGACTTCGTTAAAGACGGTAAACGCAAAGACTACCTGAGTAATTCCTCGGAAGACTTTCGCAAGTTGACCGATGAGGAGCGGGATAAGAAAGCGATTGGGATCATCAACGACATGGTCAACCGAAACGCGGACAATTCCAGAGCATATCTCGTCCGCTATCGTTTCAAGGTCAAGTACAACCTCCTGTCTAAAGAATACGATAAACTCGATTCGGACTTGGGAGAAGTGTTGCGGCTCAGTCCGAACGACACCGAGGGACTCGTTCTTGCCGGTGTGCTTGCGTATCAGCAATCGTTTTTGGCTCGGCGGGACGGAGACACGAAAACCGCCGATGAACGGAAAGACGCCGCCGAGAAGTATTATCTTCAGGACATCAAGGCGAATCCGGAAAACACCATGGGATATCAATTCCTCGGCGACTTCTATATGAACGAAGGAAAGCCGACCGAAGCGGTTCGCGTCTGGAAGGATTGTTTGGAAAAGAATCCCAAGGCCAATCAGGAGATTATCGGACGATTAGTCATCGGCCTGATTCAATTGAAAAAACTCGATGAAGCCGATGACAGCATCGGGTTACTCGAAAACGTTGTCAAGGAATACCGTCTTGGCAATCAATTATATGCCAACCGGATTCAGAATTTGATCAAACTGCTCTCCGCGAGGCTCTACGATGCTCAAGGAGCGGAAGCAATTACCAAAGCGGATGCCGCGACGGTCGGTGGAAAAGTCGACGAAGCCAAGAAATTTTATGCGATTTCCCAGAAAAAATATGCTGATGCATCGCAGATCCTCAACCAGGCGTTCGAATCCTTCGGCAAATCGGCGTATGATTACGTCGTCGATCCGACGAGTATCCATTCAAGAATTATCAGCGAGTCTTTGATGCTTGCCGGACGTTTGGCTTCCGATCGCGCGGAATGGGACCGTGCCGCCTCGTATTATCAGAAGGCGGCGAAATTCCCCCAATTTCGAGAGCAGGCGGCGATTGCCGCAGCGGCGGCCTATCAACAGATGAATTTGCCGAGCGAAGGCACCCAACTGCTTGCCGAAGCGGTTCAGCAGAATCCTGACAGCGTTCCGTTGCGGAATATTTACGCCCAGAACCTGTTCCGGCAGGAAATGTCCCGTGTCGACCCGGCGACTCGGGATCTCGAAGCCGTTGAAAAACAGTTCCGGTTTTTGTCCGAGCACAAAGATCAGCTGACTCGACCGTGGATGGTGGATTTCCGACTCATCCATCTCGAATTGATTCGGGAAAGTAGTTCCCTTGATCCCGAGCGATCCATCAAGGCCGTTCACACGGCGGTCAAAAAATACAAATCGCTTGAATCCGCCGTTTTTTCGACGCCGGCCGTTGCCGAGAAGGCGGAAGGCGACGCGAAGGATAAAGAGCCGCCGAAGAAATACTCCGACGATCTGACCTTTCTCGCGGATATTGCCGGAGTGTACAGTTCGTTGTCCGCTCTTCCCGATTTCGACCGAGTTCTCCTGAGCATCCGCGAGTTTCCGCAAGGAGAACCGATCTATTTCGAGGAACGAATCAACGACGCTCTGCGTCGCAACGACAAAGAAGGAGCCTTGGCCGTGATCGAGGAAGCTCAACAGAGCGATACGTTGACGCCCACGCAAAAACAGAATTTCGCCTCGATTTCGCAAAAACTGAAGGACGACCAACCCCAAACGTTGGATAAGCTTTACGCCCAGCTCAAGACGACGTACGATCAGAATCCCGATTCGTTGAAACCGCAGGTTTTTTTCCTGATGGCGAACATGGCGTTGGATCGTGACGATACCGATTATGCCAAAGTCCTTCAAGAACGCCTCGAAACCATTGAGGGTAGCTCGGGAACCATGTGGAAGTACATCAAGGCACGGAGCCAGATGATGGAAAAGGATCCGCCGATGGATTCCGTCAAGCAACTGCTGCAGGAGATTCTCGATCGGCGGCCCGATTGGGACATGTCGTATACTTTGCAAGCGTCGATCGAAGAACGTCAACTTCAGGCGACGCCGGAAGACAAGGAATTGAAACGGAAACTGATCGATACCTATCGACAGGCGTTGCGTTGCGGCAACGTTCAGCAAGCGATCTGGAATCGATTGCTCTTCCTCCTCGAAGAAACCGAGTTGTTCGATGAAGTCCGAAAACTGCAACAGGATGCGATCCTGCGAGGTGTTCGGCTCGACACCGCACCCGGTCAGTTTCCGCAACCCTATCAACGGCTTTATACCCAGGTTCACTCCGCAATTGTCAATCAGGATCCCCAACAGGCCGACCTCGTTGCCAAACAATGTATGGTTCTGGCTCAAAATCGACGGGAAAATCCGGAATTGATCTATTCGTTGAATCTCGGTTTCGGCAAACTGTTCATGGACAACGATATGCTCGACAGCGCCAAACGACATCTTTCCGAAGTCGCCAAACGCGGGGGAAGTTATGTTTATCCCCTCGCCGTGTGCTATGCCAAAGACCGTCAGGTTGATAAAGGATTTGCGATGCTTCTCGACGAACTCGACAAGATGCCGTCAGCCCTACCGACGTTGTTGCCGTCTGTTCTCGTTCTTCTGGCTCAGGTCAAACCGTCTGAAGCGGTCTTCGAGCGGCTCGACAAGATCGTCACGCGAATCGAAAAAGGGGAGCGACAGATTCTTCGCGGGCAGGTCAAGAAAGCCGGCCCGGAAAATATCGTCGAAATCGGTATCAAGCGAATTCATTCGATGACGGTACGATTTCCCGACAGCGACGTTCGTCCGGACCCCGAAACGCTGAAGGTTTTGCCGCCGGAAACCGAAGAATCCGCCGGAGAATGATTTTCCCTCATTTAGCCGGTACTCCGGCGCAATTCGGCAAATTCACTTTTTGACGCAAAATTTCCATGATGCGAACGTTCCTGCTCTTTTTGTCTGTTTCCTTGTCGTTCGTTTTTTCGGTTTTCGCACAGGACTGGGACAAATATCGCGGAACGGTTCTTGAGCAGCCGTCGTTGATTCGATATTACGAATTCGACGGTTCTTCCACGTCGCCGAATCTTGCGCCAAAAAAAGACGTTGAGCATTCCGACCTCGTTTACAAGACGAAGCATCCGATCGAAGCGGTCGACGGTCCTTTTTCCGGAACGAAAGCGGCTCGGTTCGACGCCGGTTTTTTCGAAGGACCAAAGCTCGGCGTCGACAAGGCGTTTTGCGTCGAGATGCGCGTTCGCCTGAACGGAGCGGGAACCGAGAAAGGAAACAGCGGTTACGACAACGGTACGTTGTACGGTCTCGGCAATGGTTACGATAATGGAATTCGCCTGACGACCGACTGTCCGCGCAAGACCTTGACGTTCAGTATCGGCAGGCCGGAGAACCCGAAATCGCGAAACACGGTCGGCAACCGTCCGGTTCCCGACGGCATCTGGATGCACGTCGCGACTTCTTGGGACGGAAAGTCGATGCGGGTCTACGTCGACGGTGTTCTCTATTCGGCGATCGACTACGACGGCGTGCTTACGGATCCATGCTGGGGATTCCGCGTCGGTTTCAACAACGCCGGGGTCGGCTCCGTCAAAATGGACGTCGCAGAAGTTGCCGTGTACAAGTCCGCCTTGGAACCGGAAGAGATCCTCGCTCACGCTCTGCTTGAGAAAAAATTTCCGGAAAAACATGCCGGGTTGCTCCGTATGGTGGTCGATGCCGTGCTGCAAAAAGACTTTACGACGGCTGGGACGAAAGTCGATGAATTGCTGACGCTCAAAATGCCGGTCGTTTATCAATTTTCGCTCAAAAAATTCCGTGCCGACCTCGCCGCGATGGCCGGAAATCCCTCGCAGGCTTTACGGCTTTCCGCTTCGCTTCTGAACGATCCGGAGCTTCCTCCGAATCTTGCGCAAGAACTTTTACGCCGCTTGATTCCGACCGAATTCGTCAATCCGGTTGCCGTAGCGTCGAGCGACGTATACAGGAAAATGCTGGACGACGCAACCATTGAACTTGACGTCCGGCAACGTTTCGCCGTGGAAAAATGTCTGGCCGAATCCCTTTTCGCCGAAGGAAAAATCGCCGAGTCGAAAAAAATACTCGACGAACTCACCGACCGGGAAAGCGAATTCAACCGGGAGGATCTCGCGAAACAGAACGTATCCGCCGACTCAACCGAACTGTATAAAAAATATCGCAACTCCTCGGAACATATCGTTCCCCGGAGAACGATCGTTTCGTTCGGGCAACCGACGCTTCAATTTCATGTCGGAGCGACCGGCAAAGCCGAAAATTCCGGAACGGAAACAGAACCCCTCGGTTCGCTCGCTCAAGCTCGGGATGCGATCAGGAAGTTGAAAACGGACGGAAAATATCCGGAAAGCGGCGGCGTTGACGTCATCGTTCACGGCGGCGTCTATCCCGTTTCGGAAACGTTCACGCTGGAACAACAAGATTCCGGCACGGAAAAATCGCCGATCACGTACCGGGCTCGCAAGGACGAAACGCCGATCTTCAGCGGCGGTGTTTCTGTGTCCGGATTCAAAATGGTCGACGACCCGAACGTTCTGAAACGCTTGCCCGAAGAATCCCGAGCCAAAATTCTTGTCGCGACGGTTCCCCAAGCCAAAAAAAATCCGCCGGCCGCTCCTCGCGGTTACGGAAAGAACGGTCTCGGCGCCGCGCCGAACGTCGAATTGTTTGTCGACGACAAACCGCAGCAAATTTCCCGTTGGCCGAACGCTCCCCGTATTTCCTTGGACGCGGCCGGAGCGGCGGACGCGCTCAAGGAATCCGAGAAAGCGTTCGTCAAGACCGGCAAGGTGCATCGCGGCTTCTTCAACACGAAAGATTCCGGACAGCCGGGGATATTCGAATACGCCGATCCGCGACACGAACGCTGGACCGAAGCGAAGGACGCGATGCTCTTCGGATACTGGGGGCATCTTTGGGGGATCACGAGCTGCCGCGTCGAAAAAATCGATCCGGCGACGAAGCAAGTCGTTCTTGCAACGAATAATCCTTACGGACACCGCGAGAACATGCCGTATTACGCCTTTAATCTTCTCGAAGAAATCGACGTTCCCGGCGAATGGTATCTCGACCGCGAGAATTCGAAACTGTACGTTTACCCGCCGAACGGCGTCGACTTGGACGCCGTGAAAGTTCGGTTGTCCTGCTTTCCGAAGGAATTTTTGTCGGCGAAGGACGTTTCGTTCACAACGTTCAGCGGATTGCATTTCGAAGAGGGAACCGGAACGGCGCTCCGGGTTTCCGGCGGCGAACAGTTCCGTTTCGTCGGTTGCTCGGCAAAACGTTTCGGAAATTGGGGACTCGGAATCTCCGGCAAGAATCACGGCGTTCTCGGTTGCGATTTCGTAACGCTTGGCGGCGGCGGAATCGACTTGAGCGGCGGCGACATCAAATCGTTGACGCCCGGCAACTGTTTCGTCGAGAACACGTTTGTCGACGATTTCAGCCGGATCGACCGCTGTTATGCTCCAGCGGTTCATCTGAACGGCGTCGGCAATCGGTTAGCGTACAATTTATTCTGCGACTCGCCGGGACACGCGATCCGTGTCGAAGGGATGGAGCACACGATCGAGTTCAACGAGATTCACAGCATCGTTTACGAATCGGACGACCAGTCGGGAATCGACATCTGGGGGAATCCGTTCATTCGCGGAATGGTATTTCGATACAATTATTGGCATCACATCGGCTCGGGGCGCGACGTTGCCGGACAAGCGGGAATCCGACTCGACGACATGATCAGCAGCGTGTTGATGTACGGAAACATATTCTTCCGTTCGAGCGGCGGACATTTCGGCGGCATCCAGATTCACGGCGGCAAGGACAACATCGTCGACGGCAATTTGATGATCGACTGTAAATACGCCGTGAGTTTCAGTCCCTGGGGGGAAAAGCGTTGGCTCCAATTTCTCGACGGCGAACTCGGAACCCGCTGTCGCAAGACGGGGTTTGATCCCGATTCGGAAGCCTTTAAATCGAAATACGCCGACTTTGCCGAACTGAAGCAAAACGCCGACCGTAATTTCGTAACACGGAACGCCGCGATTGGTTGCGATCATTTCGCCCACAACGGACGGCGCAACGTTTTTTCCGGCAATGTGATGCTTCCTTGGATGCCGAACCTGTTCAAGGAAACGCAAGGAATGCAATCTTCCGGTGAAAGCCGTGTTCCTCACGACGCCCGGAAGATTCGTGGTCGTTTATCGATCCCGCAGGACTCACCGGTTTATCAACTGCTCGACATCAACCCGTTGCCGGTCGACGCGATGGGACTGTACCGCGACAACGTCCGCAAGGAAATTCCGAAAACGGAAATCACGCCGTTTTTCGTGCTGGAATAAACACTCCGCAAAGAGCCGGGGATGAAGGCGGTATTCCGCCGTAATCCCCGGATAAAACCATCAATCGACGGGCGAAACTCCATGCGATTGTTGACGTTTATCGTTCTTTTAATACCGGGAGTTTTGGCGGCGGCGGAATCGACTTTGTACTCCCTGCCGCCTGATTTGTCGCTCCCTCCGACAGTTCAAGGACCGCCGACCGCCGGCAAACGAGTTCGCGCGACGACGCCGGGTTGGGAGTCGACGAGCGTTTACCATGCCGTTTACCTCCCCGACGATTGGTCGCCGGATTCCAGGTTGCCGGTGATCGTCGAGTATCCCGGAAACGGCGGATACAAACAGGGGCTCGACCGTTCACAGGGAACCGTTGAAAACTGCGCCCTCGGTTACGGAATTTCCGAAGGAAAAGCGATTTGGGTTTGCCTGCCCTTCATCGACATCGAAGACGGCTTCAAGCAAAACTGTACGCTTTGGTGGGGCGACGTCGAGGAAACGAAGCGGTACTGTGAAGCGACCGTCCGAGACGTTTGCGACCATCTCGGCGGCGATTCGAAGCGAGTTTTTCTTGCCGGTTTTTCCCGGGGAGCGATTGCGTGTTCATTCATCGGACTCCACGACGACCGGATCGCGACGCTTTGGGCCGGATTCATCGCCCACAGTCATTTCGACGGCGTTCGGGAAAGTTGGCCGTATGACGGCGCCGACCGGGGTTCCGCACGCATTCGGTTGCAGAGAATCGGTCGACGACCGGTTTGGATTTCTCACGAGGGCGGAACGGACGCAACGGAAAAATTCCTGGCCGAAAACGGGATCCGGGAGAATGCGACCTTGGGAGTTTTGCCGTATCCGCACCACACCGCTTTATGGACATTACGGGACATTCCCTTGCGAACGGAAGTCCGGGCTTGGTGGAAACGTGTCAGTCGCCTTCCCTCCAATTAACTGGTGCTTCGACGCTTTTCTGCCGTCGTTCGTTCTCCGCTACGGACGGCAACGAAACACCAAGTTGATGCTTTCATTTCATTTTTTTTTGAGCCCCTTGACGAAAAAAGCCGGCGGGTGCATAATGATCCAAAGGTTTTAGCTATCAAACATTGTTTGGTACTCAAACATTCTTGGTGTGGTTGCAGGAACCTTCAAGTGCAGCCTGCGTTGATCTCCGTTCTCCTTGAGGAGCAGCGGATTTTTTAAGAAAAAGAATGTTTGGTGAGTAAAACTCATGTCAGGGCTTCTGTCCGAAAGCTCATCTCCGCTTGTGTTTTGTCGTGAAGCGCCTTGTGGAAGATTGTTTTCTAGCGAATGTCTTGGATATGTGGATGGATGTTTGGTTGTCCGAAACTTACGGTAAGGAACTGTAAAGAAATAACTTGTGCAAAGAGCCCCGAGTGGGGTTGAAGCGGTAGCTGATATTGTACGATTGTACAGGTTGTTTATTTACAGATACTAACGTCTTCGTTGTTGTTTCGATGGAACGCACCGACAGAACAGGGTTGGGCCGCTTATTAGGGTTGGCGGTTTTTTTTCTGAAGGTTTGTTCTTGATTTTGTTGAAACGGAACGGCAACAGCCCGGTGGTGACGCGTGAGGTTATTTGTTTTGCTCCACACCTCTGCGTCGCCCCGGGATTTTCATCAAAGTTTTTTGCTGTGAAATGCTTGTGCAAATATAAAACGGTTTCGTCACCTACCATCATTGTCGAAAAGGAGAAAAATATGTTCCCGCGTAAGTTCCCTTCCGCCTTTACACTTGTTGAGCTGCTCGTCGTCATCGCGATCATCGGTATTTTGATCGGCCTGCTGCTCCCCGCCGTACAGTCCGCACGCGAAGCCGCACGTCGAATGCAATGCTCGAATAACTTGAAACAGTTCGGAATCGCGCTCCATAATTACCATTCGGCATATGATTGCTTCCCCGGCATGGGGTCGGGCGGTGTCGATATTTCGAAAGTATCGGTCGCCATGGGACTTCCGGCTACGGGAACCGGGGCTTTGACCGCTACGAATTTCATGTATTCCGTCCAGTCTCGACTTCTTCCCTACACGGAATTGACGCAGGTTGCGGATTTGATCGATTTTAACAGACCCTTATCCTACGGTTCCATGCCGACCGCGTTTCTGTACCATGTACGTGATACCATCAAAACCCCTCTGCCGATCATGCGATGCCCGAGCGATGCGCAAAAAAAACTGATCCCGGGGATATATAAACAGTACGACGGAGACGACGTTACTTCCGCCGGTACGGTCGATTGTGAAGTGGCGCCGGGCAATTACGTCGTCTGCACCGGAAGCGGCATCATGCGGATCAGCGCCACGACGCAATGGGACGGTGAAAAGAAATTCGAAACCAACGGACTGTTTCATTATTTCTCCTGTTACAACATTGGCGCGATTAACGACGGAACCAGCAACACCATGGCGATGTCGGAAGCTCAGGCGTCGGACGGTGAAACCTACCCGAACATGGCCCTTGCCGACGTTCTCAATATGAAGATGGAACGCACGCTGACGATTAATCTTGGAGGATCGCGGGTGCCGTTGACAGGAGGAAGTACCGGAGACTATCTCGTCGCCGATCAGGAAACCGTTGCGACCGGTTTGGGAGCGTCGCCTTACTCGATTTCCTCCTATCGGGGAGCGTCTTGGATTATCGGCGCGCCGTTCGCGACTTCCTACGGTGCGTTCATCACGCCGAACAGTAAAAAGATTCCAAGCGTCAACTGGATGAACCACGGCATTTACAGTTCTTCGTCCTTTCATCCGGGCGGACTCAACGTGTTGTTTGCCGACGGTAGCGTAAGATTTACTCCAGACACCATTAAATCGGAAATTTGGCGGGCCAATGGAACCATTGCCGGAAGCGAGACGTCAAACTAAATTTTTTTCGTCACGGTGTTTGTCGGCCCAAACTTTTCGCATGAAAGAAGTTGCATGAATTCAATCGTTGTCAGTCCGTTTTGGCAGAGCGTCGACGAACAGTGGATCGGCGCCACGCTGGTCGCGATCAGCGCGATGATTCTCATTTCGACCGCCCTGTTCATCGTTCGGTCACGCAGCTTCAGCATGTTCCTCATCGTCGCGGGATTCGTCTTTCTCGCGGCGATGCTCCTCGCTCCCGTCGCGGATTCACGGTCGCCGAAAATGTTCCAACTTTGGCTCATGTCGCCGGAGACCTTGGCGGGACTTTCGCTCGCGCAGATTCTTCTTTCCGCGTTCACCGTGTTCGGTTCGATTCGACAGGAAAGCTGTCCGGAACGGTCCGGGAAATTGTTGCACGAAATCCGCGGCTGGTTGATCGCTGTCCTTGCCGCGTTACCGTCGCCGGTATTGATCGTCTTCATTTTCTGGGTCGAACAGAACATGATGATCTCGACCCGCCAGACGATGCCGACCATGATCGGACTGCAGGTCGCCGGCGTGACGACCGTCGTGCTGGCGATGCTCGTGTTCATCTTTTCGCAACTGGATCGGTTCCGACAAATTTCGTTGCATTTTTTCATCGGCCTGTTTCTCGTCCTGACCGGAGCCTTGCTCCCCTGCCTGACCGCCAAACTGTCGTTCGCCTCCGCGACCAATGCGTCGTCTTACATGCCGAATCCCTTGGCCGCCTTGGCGGTGCTCATCGCGATGGCCGCCGTCGTCGCTTGGGGAATCCGTCACAACATGAAAAAAAAGAGCCCCGAGTGAAGCGGTACTCCGCGTAACTCGGGGGTTGCCAATCATTAATCTTTCTCAAAAACCATGTCGACTCTCACGAACATATTTTACGTAACGTCCATCGCTTTGATGATCCCGGTCATGCTCGCGCTTCTGTTCGGGTTGACCTATTCCCTGTACGTCTCGGGGATTACGATTCACGAATTCGTCCAGCGCATGAAGTCCGCTCCGGCGCGGCGCAAGTTTTCGGCGGCGGTCGAAGAAAAATCGTCCGATATTCCGGCGGTCGAAAACGCCGACGAATTCGGGAAAACGCTCGACGTGATTCTCACCAAGGGAAACGATTCCCTGCTGGTCGGCAAAAAGCTCGCCGACCTCGAATCGACTTGGCGCGGCGATCTGCAGAAGATTTCCGATCTCGCGAAATACGGTCCGGCGCTCGGTTTGATGGGAACGCTCATTCCGCTCGGTCCCGCCCTGGTCGGACTCGCCGAAGGGGATCTCGCGACCATGTCGAACAACATGATCGTCGCCTTCGCCACGACGGTCGTCGGCGTCTTGATCAGCTTGATCGCCCTTGCGAATCACAGCGCCCGCTCCCGCTGGTACCGCGACGATTCCATTCTCCTGACGTTCGTCGCCGAACGGTATCCCGAACTGTCGAAAACGAACGATAAATCCGACGTCGACGTCGTTTCCGAAGCCGCGTAGTCTGCGACCGCAGGTCGCAGCTCGTTTTGCCGCTCGTTAATATTATTTTTGTATCATGATCAAATCATTGAAAAATCCTCAGGGGCGAACCGCGTTTTTCGACGACGAGTCGGCCATCAATCCGCTTTCTTCGGTCACGAATCTCGTCGACGCCATGCTCGTTTTCGCCGTGGCGTTGATGGTTTCGCTCGTCACGTATCTGCAAGTTCCTTCCATGCTCCAGAACAAGGACTACACCGTGATCACGAATCCCGGTAAGCCCGACATGGAAATCATCGTCAAGGAAGGTGAGGAAATCAAGCACTACGAAGCGACCGATACGACCGGCGCCGGTCAGGGGGAACTCCTCGGACAAGCGTACCGACTTCCCGACGGCCGCGTCGTTTACGTCCCCGCCGATAAAGCCGCACAGAAATAATTTACGGTAACGTAAAAGATGTTTTTGAATTTCGCCCCAAAGGGGTAATGCACAACAGCCCAGGGCAGAGCCGAAGGCGCCGCCCTGGGAAAGATACGCAACATCACGTCGCCCTGAAAGGGCAGTGCAAAACGTTCGTCCCTTGCCCTTGCAGGGCGGCTGATTAACGAGGGAACCATCACCCTGGGCGGCGGCGAGTACGCCTTGCCCTGAGCTGTTATGCTCTGGCCTTTCAGGTCGAGGAATTAATGATCGACAATTTCATGCCGTGCTCTCAAAAATAATGAAGAAATACATCAACATAGTCTTGACCGTCGTTTTCCTTCTCATCATGGCGTGGGGCGGTTACGCGTTTTACCATCGGTTCATGCGACCGATGCGAATCGCCGTCATGGCGGACTTCGACAGCAGTTGGATGGAATATGTCGAAGCGACCAAGGGAACGAATTTCGCCGTTCACCGTTACACAAAAGAGCAGTTGGTGAACGCTCCGTTCGAGAATTACGATTTGATCATGCTCGTTGGCATGGGTTGGATCCCGACCGATCCAGAACTCGAAAACGTCCGAAAGGCAATCAAGCACGGTGCTTACGTTCACGTTTCCGCCGCGACGCGCCAGTCGACCGCCGAGCTGAACAACATTCCCGAAGAAGTCGCGAAAAAATACGGTGCCTATACTCGCGCCGGAGGATCGGAGAATCTCGGCAACGGATTACGTTATCTCGCACGGGAATTGAAAGGATACAAAACCGATCTGCCGGAACCGAAACAGCGACCCAATCGCGGATATTTTCATCTCGACGGCAAACTGTACGAAAAAATTGAGGATTACGACGCGCACTTCGACGCCCTTTATCCGAAGATGTCGAAAGAAGCCCCCCGCGTCGTCCTTACCGGAGCATTCATCAACGTTTACGACGAACTCGAGCGCGGCGCAACGGATATGATTTCCCGACTTCTCGCCGAACGTGGTTGTCGTGTTTATTCCATCATGGGAAGTTCGAAGGAACGGATCGACGCCTGTAAACCGGACGCGGCGGTCTTCTTTCCGATGGGGCGACTCCTTTCGAACAACGAGGCGATTGATTTCCTCAAGGAACGGAACATTCCCTGCTTCGACGCGATCAATATCGTACAGACGAAAGAAGAATGGATCAACGAACCGACCGGTATGTCGGGCGGGTATATGAGCCAAACCGTCGTGATGCCGGAACTCGATGGAATCATCGAGCCGACCGCCGTCGCGGCCCGGGAAACCAACGCCGAAGGGCTGTCGCTCCGCGCTCCGTTGGAGGGACGCATCGAAATGCTCGTCAAGCGGATCAACCGTTGGATCACGTTGAAACGAAAATCCAACGCGGAGAAAAAAGTCGTTATCGTGTACTATAAAGCGCCCGGACACTCGCCGCTCGGAGCTGCCGGCATGGAGACGATCGACTCGCTTTACAACGTGTTACGGAAAATGAAGGACGAAGGATACGATCTCGGCGATCGACTTCCCGACTCGTCGAAGGGACTTGCCGATCTGATCCAAAAGGAAGGACGAACCATCGGCGGTTGGGCTCAAGGCGCGTGGGAAGAATATCTTGAGAACGGCGACCCTGTTCTCGTTCCGGCGGAAGATTACGCCGCTTGGCTTCAAAGCGATTTACCGGAAGAAAACCGCAAGTCGTTGATTCGTGTTTGGGGGGACGTTCCCGGCAAGCAAAATTCCGTGCAGAAAGACGGCAAGCCGTATCTCGTCGTGACGCGGGTCAAGTTGGGCAACGTCGTTCTCATGCCGCAGCCCGGCGCCGCCGTCGTTACGGAAAACGCTTCTTCCACAGCTCCGTCCGCCGCGTCCGTCGGAAACGCCGGGGGGGGCGGAGGAGGTGCTCCCGGCGCAAACGCAGGCGGTGCCTCGAGTTCGAACATCAAAGTCAAGGAGGGTGAAGGGGTCGAAACGGACGAAATGTCGGCGGTCCACGGAACGGATCAACCGCCGCCCCATAATTACGTCGGGGCCTATCTCTGGGTGCGACACGGTTTCAAGGCGGACGCGCTCGTTCACTTCGGGACGCACGGTTCGCTCGAATTTACCAAGGGAAAATCCGTTGCGCTGAGCGATACATGTTGGCCGACGATCCTGATCGGCGACATGCCGCACGTTTATCCGTACATCATCAACAACATCGGCGAAGCGCTCGTCGCCAAGCGGCGGTCCAGCGCGGTCATCGTGACCCACATGACGCCGCCGTTCGCCAAGGCGGAAACCTATGGCGACCTCGACAAATTGCGTGACAAAATCCGCGATTACAACACCGTCGAAGGGGAAGCTCTCAAGGCGGAAATCGTCAAGTCCGTTACGGAAATCGTTCGCAAGAACGACATGTTCAAGGAAATCGGCTATCGTGAAAATCCGCCGCAGGACGCAATCCTAAAACCTGCCGACATGGAAAAACTGGACGAATATATCGATCACCTGGCCGACGAGAACATCACCGAAGGGCTTCACGTCATCGGCCGTCCATGGAACGAGGAGCAGATTCGGGACACCGTGATCGCGATGCTCGGCGATCAGGCACGGGAACGGGTCAAGGAAATCCGCAAGTCGGGCAAAGTCGCCGACATGCCCTCCGACGACGGCAATTTGATGCGATTTTTCGTAACCGGCGTCTTGAACGGAAAAATCGTTGCGCCGCCTCCCGATCCGGAACAGGCGAAAAAAGACGCCGAAATCCGGGAAATCGAACAGATGTACTCCACGATGTCAGCCGGTGCCTCGCAACGTCCCGGCGGCAAACCTCAAGACGGAACTCCTTCCACGGCAAGAGGTTCCGACTCCACGACAAAGGGGAATCGCGGCGGTATGCCCCCGGGAATGGGCGGGGGGGGGATGAGCGGCGGTATGCCTCCCGGAATGGGCGGGGGGGGGATGAGCGGCGGTATGCCTCCCGGAATGGGCGGGGGGGGAATGAGCGGCGGTATGCCTCCCGGAATGGGCGGTATGGGGGGCGGTATGCCTCCGGGGATGGGCGGTATGGGCGGAGGCGGTATGGGTGGAATGGGCATGGGCGGCATGACTCGTTCTCCGTCGCAATGGGGGGACGTAACTGGCGCTCCGAAAAAACGTGCGGAAACGGATGATCCACTGACCGATATGGTCGAAGTCGTCTTGGATTACGCGAACAATATTGCCGATTCCACGGACGGCGAGTTGAACGGAATTTTGAACGCCTTGGGCGGCGGTTATATTCCTCCTTGTTCAGGCGGCGACGTGATCGTGAATCCCGACGCGGCTCCGACGGGTCGCAACATGGCGTCGGTCAATCTGGAACAGACACCGACGGAAGAGTCGTACAAAGTCGGCGTCCGCTTGACCGAAAGCATCATCGAGGAATATCGGGAACGAAATCCCGACGCCTGGCCCCGCCGTGTCGCCTGCACGCTTTGGGGCGGGGAATATATTCGTACACGAGGCGTCATCCTGGCGCAGGCGTTGTATTTGATGGGGTTGAAGCCAAGGCGGGACAGCCGGAACGTCGTGTTCGACGTGGAAGTGATTCCGTCGGAAGAATTGAAACGTCCCCGGATCGACATCGTTGTGCAGACCTCGGGACAATTTCGTGACGCGGCGGGAAGTCGGATCGAACTGCTCGACAAAGCGGTTCGTTTGGTCGCCGAATTGCCGGACGAAAAGTTTCCGAATTACGTCAAGGAAAACGCCCGACAAACGGAAGACGACCTGAAAAAACAGGGAATCGCCGCCGCCGACGCCCGTGAATATTCGACGGCGAGAATCTTCGGTTCCCCGAACGGCAATTACGGTACGGGAACCATGGGATCGGTCGACCGTGCGGAAGACGGCGGAGCGGGACAACTCGCGGACCGGTATATTCGTAACATGGGCGGAATGTACCGCAGCGGCAAAGTCTGGGGCGTTCCCGTCAAGGGACTTTTCGAATCGCAGCTCAAAGGAACCGACCTGATGATCCAGTCGCGGTCGTCGAACACCTGGGGCCCGCTGTCCCTTGACCATGTGTACGAATTCAACACCCTGGCCCTTGCGGTTCGGGAAAAAACGGGGACCGATCCCGGTATCTGGTTCAGCGACATGCGGAATCCGACGTCGGCGCGTGCCGTGACGGCGACTCAGGCGATCCGCGAAGAAGCCCGAACCTCGCTCTGGAATCCGAAGTATATCGAGGGTTTGAAAAAAGAAGGAGCCGGAGCCGCCGCGAGCATGGTCGAACCGATCCGCAACATGCGCGGCTGGAACGTCGTGCAACCGTCGGCGATCGACAAGTCGCTTTGGGACGAAATGTACGCCGTGTATATCGAGGACAAAAATAATCTCGATCTGAAAAAATATTTCGAGGAAAAGAATCCGTACGCTTTACAAGACATGACGGCGGTGATGCTCGACGTGATCCGCAAAGGAATGTGGAAGCCGAGCGACGAAGTCGTCAAGAATCTTGCTGAACTGCACGTCGAAATGGTCGAAAAGTTCGGAGCCGGTTGTTCCGGCGACACCTGCGGCGACGCGAAGTTGCACGCCTTTTTAGGGGACGTTCTCGGCGGTCTGCCGGCCGATTATTCGGCGTCGCTCAAGCAGGTTCTTGAGACGAAAGGGAAGCCGCTCCCCGAAGTCGAAGGAATGCGGCTGGAAGAAAAAATCGATCAGTTGAAAAAACTGAACAAGGACCTTTCGACGTCCGCTCCGTTCTTCGTCTCAATGATCGTCGCGGGAATGATGGGCGTGATGCTCGTCGGCTTTCAACGATTTCGGTTCGGAAAAGGACGCCGTTACGGTGTGTAGGTTATTCTTCCGCTTTTGCTTTTGGAGATGTTTGCGTCCCTGAAAATATTTCTGTAGTAAATTTGTCGCGGAACGTATATTTGTGCAAAAACGCAACGGTTGCCATTTGACGCAACTCACTCAACCCATTGCGATTTCAATGAATTCCGGCGGCTCGGCTGTTTTACTCTTTCTGATGGAAATTCGTCGGTGCCGCTGATCTTCGCACCCAAAGCTCGTGTGAGTTGTCGTTTCGTCGCAAGATTTCGGCCGTGATTGAGAACGTCCGCTTTTAAGTTCTCACGCCGGTCAAGTCACGGTACGGGAAGCTGGGACAACGTCGATCATGAATCGGACGAAATCGAAGAGCGGGTTTCGATCTTTTAAAAATCGCCCGACCTCCTCTTGACAAAACGCGAGAGGTCGCCAAAATTAAATTGTTTGAAAGCTAAAACATTTGTGCGGGTTGCTCAATCCGACATCGACAAGGCGGTGCCGGCTTTTCGTAGCGAGCGAATGTTTGATAATGCAAACATTGCTGAAGGCGTTCCTGCAAGACGAAGAACAAGAAAGATTCAACGTCAATCGCCGTTCTTGCGGTCTTGATGGAAGAAATCACTTCCGTATCGTTAATCAAATAAGGCGTATTGGTCTTTTCGCGAAAACGGCGGAAAGTCTCTCACTCAATTTTGTCCAGAAAGGAAAAAATAATGTCCGTTCGAAAACATTTTCACGGTTTCACTCTTGTCGAACTTCTTGTCGTCATCGCGATCATCGGTATTGTCATTGGTTTGCTCCTTCCCGCCGTTCAGTCGGCGCGCGAGGCGGCCAGGCGAATGCAATGTACGAATAATCTCAAACAGTGGGGAATCGCGTTGCACAATTATCACGACACGTTCCTGTGTCTTCCCGGTTTCATGGACAAACCGGCTTTGATGACCGTCGGAAAAAGTTACTCGATTCAGGCCCGATTGCTTCCGTTTATAGAAAATTCCGTATTGCACGAAAGAATCAATTACAATCAGAATATTTTGGTTTCCGGAATGAGCTTGAATATCGACGCCGGCGCCGCCGAAATCGTACAACTAACCGGTCCGGTCATGCGTTGTCCGAGCGATAGTTCGCCGGCAATCATTCAGTACGAAGGAACGACCTCGGGTACTTTTTGGCCGACGGCTCCGGGAAACTATACCGTTTGCTATGGATCGGGGCACGGCAAAGTCATGTCGGCAATCCTTCCAACTGGCGGAGTCTTGGATCCGGTTACGAACGGCTCGTTTCATATCGGCTCCAATTACAATTTTGCGGCGATTGTAGACGGCCTGAGCAACACCATGTTTATGTCGGAAGCCAATGCCGGTCCAGGCGGCGCGAGATTGCCGCTTACCGCACTCAATACCATAATTTCCAATGGACTTCATGTCGACCACGTCGCTCAAATGAATGCCTCCGCGGCATTTGCCCCGGATCCGTACACCGGGGGAGTGGCGTGGGTGAAATCAGTTACGGCGGATCCGTCTTCCTATTACACCACCCGCTGCGGCAGCTGGTTTATCGGGTTGCCAATGTTTTCCGGGTATACGGGATATATGCCACCGAATCCGAAAACTCCAGATATCTGGGCGATGAACGATGGTTACTATGCCGCTCGCAGCAGGCATCCCGGCGGCGTGAGCGTGCAAATTGCCGACGGTAGCGTCCATTTTGTCCCCGAAACGATCGATCCGGCCATTTGGCGAGGTTTGGCCACGCGAGACGGCGGCGAAGTCGTTTCCATTCGTTAGTACGACAGCGCAATGGACAAGACTTTCTCCGGAAGGAACACGAAACACACGAAAAAACGAACGACACTAAAAATAGAAAATGAACTTTTTTCATGCGATGGAACCAATATTTTTCCTCGTCGAATTGTTCGTGTTTTTCGTCTTTTCGTGATTTTTGTGTTCTCCGAAATGAAAAACTCTTTGCGCTGTAGTGTTAGGGCTTGGTCAAAATTAACCTTTACAACTGTATAAATTTGATTGCCGCTTCAACCCCCAAGTTACGGCGGAGTACCGCCTCCACTCGGGGCTCCTTTTTGATAGTTTATTTACACGCACGCCCTTACGGCGCCGTATTGCTTTTTCGGCCGCCTCCACTTGGGGCTCTTTGTACAAGTTATTTCTTTACAGTTTCCAGGCTCCCGGCTCTTGGGGCGTTTTCTTTCTGAGATTCGGCCTCTTGATTCATGCAAATTTGTTGTTCAAGGCGTCTTCTGATTTTCGAACCAGAGGGGACCGCCGTATTTTCCTGTCGTTACGATATCAGGACGACCGTCGCCGTTCAGATCAACGACGATCAGGTTCATGCCGGCGCCGACGCCTTCGTTGTAGGTTACAACGTGCTTTTCCCAAGCAAGATCCACGCCCTTTCGTTTCGCTTTGTACCAATAAATTCCGAGCGGTTCGAACTCGCCGCGATCGCCGCCGTTATGCGCCATGAAACGTTTTCCGGCAATGATTTCAATTTCATCATCGCCATCGAGATCGGCAATCGCCACGGCGTGGACCTGCGACCATGATTTGTCGATCACATGCTTTTTCCAGGAAATTTCGTTACCGTTTCGAACTTGTTCGAACCAAAACAGTCCGTAGTCGTGAGCCGCGCTCGCGATGATATCCGGTAGACCATCTTTGTTGACGTCGAGTACGTAAAGTTGGGCCGTGTCCTTGATTTTCATTTCGGGTTCATCGGCAAAGAGATTGAGCGGATGCTCTTTCCAGACGCCGTTACGGATATCGGCCGGGGCTTCGAACCAGGCGTCGGGCCGCAACAGATCGGGCCGTCCGTCGCCGTTGACGTCTCCGACGCCGTTGCCGAACGTCATCGGTTTCTCGGAAACGACGTGAACGGCGAATTTTCCCGGAGCGGTCTTTTCGTACCAGACGGTTCGCGTCACGGCGGGAACGATTTGTTCCGATTTGCCGTCGCCGATTACGTTCCAAAAATCCGCCGTCTCGAAGTTGCCGTTTTGCTCGATCAAGTTCTCCCTCCAAAATCCGCTGTTCGGGAAATCCTTGCCCGGATTGCGAAACCAGATCGATTTTTTGCTGAACCAGTCGCAGGCGATCACGTCGATGAAACCGTCTTCATCGACGTCCATCGGCAGGTTGGCGAAGTCGTGAGCGTACCCCTTGCCCTGTTCGTCAACGTTGCTCTGAATCTCACGGAACTTGACCGGTTTCCAGTCGGGGGCGAGATAAATATATTCCCCGGCGACGACATCGAGTTTGCCGTCGTTGTTGAAATCGGCGACGCCGCAGGCTTCCGTCCTCGCGGAGCCGATCCGATGCATTTTGAATCGGCGGCCTTCCTCCTGAGCCGAAGCGGTTGCGACGAAAAATACCAAGGAACAGACAATAAAAATTTTCATGCTTTGAAGACAACAATAATTGTCGGAAGAGAATCGGTACTTCGATGCAAAGGAACCGTACCCAAATAAGGATTTCGCTCGAAAATAGTATGTCCAAGGTCCTTGTTTTTCCGGAACACTAACCATCCGGGGGCTACGGCGCCGTATTGTTTCTCTGGCCGCCTACACCCCCGGCTCTTGGGGCGTTTGCTTAAACGTCAAAACATCAACCGTCCGTCGTCGAGACGGCTTTGCAGGGTCGTTTTCGCGGCGAGATTCGGATCGTGTGTTACGAGAATAAGCATTGAGGTCGCGGATAATTCCAAGAACAATTCGGTAATCAGCGTCGCCGTCGAACGGTCGAGGTTGCCGGTCGGTTCGTCGGCGAGCAGCAAAGCCGGTTCGTAAACCAAGGCCCGGGCAATCGCGACCCGTTGGCGTTCGCCGCCGGAAAGCTCCGCCGGACGATGATCCCGACGATCCTTCAGTCCGACTCGTTCAAGGAGCGTCAGGCCCCGTTCCTGCCGTTCCTTCGAAATTCGCCCCTCCGCTAAAAACGGAACCAAGACGTTTTCCAGAGCCCCGCATTGAGGCAGAAGATGATGTTCCTGAAACACAAAACCGATTTGTCGCCGTCGGAATTCCGGCAATTCGCGTTCCGGAATTTTCGTGATTTCCGTTTCGCCAAGCAACATCGAACCGGATGTCGGCGGTTCCAGCGTTCCGAGAATTCCAAGCAGCGTGCTCTTACCGGAACCGCTCGGACCGACGATCGACAGGCTCTGCGTCGACTCCAAACGGAACGAACAGGCACGAAGCACGGAAAGAACGCCTTCCCGCGTCGGATAGTCCTTCGTAATGTTGGAGACGATAAGCATTGAAGAACGCCGGAAAAGAAAAAAAGACCGGAGTACCGGCTAAATTTAGTGCCCTCGTTTTTTTCTAGCGGCTTCAATCTTTTCGGTGTCGATTTCGTCCTGCGTCAGAGCGGAATCCCGTCTCATACTCGGACGAAGCAGGATCAGAATCGCCAAGCCGAGGAAAAGGAGTACAAGAAAATAGGCCATCACCCATTCCGGCGGCTCCTCTTCCTCCTGTCCGGCTGCAAAAACGAAAATCGGCTGCAAAAAAATGAAGACACCGAGAAACAGCGAATCCAACCAACAACGCAATCGGTACATGATCGGTCTGAAAAAGAACGGTCCACGAAAAATCCACTGGAAGGAATTTTAGCATGGATCACTTCGAAAAGAAAGCGGGCGCTTTAAGGAGCAAATCCGCGAATTCGATTTCGGATCGGCTGGCCGGGAACGTAAAACGTCGGTTTCACGCGGACGCCGTTGGAAAAGACAAAGGTTGGAGCTCCATGGGAACTTGGAACGATCGCCGTAACAAACGGCTGCGGAGCCGGTTGCACCGGATAGACAGCGCATACCGAATAAACGGGATACAGCGGAACGACCATCAACGGCGGTTGATAGAAAAATACGGGAATCAACGGCTGCTGCGGAAGACAAACGTTCTGAGCGACGCTATTCGACGATAAAAGTTGAGGCGGAGCCGGAGGAGGAACTTTCAACGTTGCAGTGATCGGCCCGGCGACCGGGTCCCGAGTTTCCGGAGACGAAATCGGTTGCTGCGCAATCGGTTCGGTAATTTCGGCAACTTCGAAACTTGGCAGCAGGTTCGTAAATCGTTCCAGTGGGGGCAACGTGATACAAGGGACCTCGGTTTCAGGCTCGGAAACGATCTCCGGTTCGGCGAACGGCTTGGTCGCGATCTGTTGGGAAACAGGCTCCTCAATGGGGCTTTCTTCGATCGGATTCTCTTCGATTAAGCCCTCTTCGATTAGATTCTCCTCGATTGCCAGTTCGACGGGGGGCGAACTTACAGCGACCGGGTCGGCAATTTTCTTAACCGGTTGTCGCTGCGCGTTGGCGGCTGCGAAAACGAAAAGAATCGACAAAAGAATGGAAATCGGGAGCGAAGTTTTTTGAATGAGCAAGTCCATGATATTCTCTCAGAGGCGTCGTTTCCTCATTCATCGACGTCGTCCGGCAAGGATTTTTGGTCGAAAAGAGATTTTTCACAATGTCCGGATTTTATGGGATGTCGTGTCGGATTCGACCGCCCCACTGCTTGCGTTTAAGCCGCACAGAGAATCCGACTATTTTCCGATTGAGAGATTGTCGATCCAGAACGTCAGGCCGTTGCCGGTCGGCTTGGCACGGAACTCGATAAAATCGATCTTTTTCGGCGACATTCGTCCGCGTTCAACCCGTTTCCAGACGTCGTCGCCATTGATCGGAACAGAAAGGGCGTACCAAGTCAGACGTCCCTTTTCGCAGAGGGAAACCCGTTCCTTTTCGGTCAGGATGAACTCGATATCTCCCCAAGCATCGCCCAAACGAAGTCGGAAATCGGCAAGCTCCAACGTTTTATCGAGTCCTTGCGGTTTGCCGGGTTTGTGAATCGCGTTCGCCGTTCCGGAAAAATAGATGCAGAATTTCAATTCCCTGACGTCGCTTTCGGTAATTCCGGCATCGCGAGATCGGGGCCAAGCAACGCAAAGCTCTTCGGCGCTTGCCGAATCGACCCGAAGCGAAATTGTATGCGATTCGGTTCCCTTGATGGATTGATCGTCGTCCAAAACGACGGCAAGTTCGTCAAGCGTCGATTGCTTTCCTGATTTTTTCGATGTCGGGTCGCCATCGAAGGAGAGCAGAGCCGGAGCCCCATCCGCCGTTCGAAGGTCGAATGAAAACGGGGAGTCTTTGGTAATTTTCCAGTCGGCAGCGGAAATTTTCGACGGCTCAACGTCATTCAATATCGAGAAATCAACGACGAACGGCGTTGGGACTTCCAAGGTCTCAGCGTCCAAGCGTCGGAACTCTTTGGCTAAACCACCGAGGAATGCCGTTTGCTTCGTTTTCCGCGATCGGGCGGTTTGTTCGTCGAAAAAGGAACGATACAGCGTTTCCGCTTGTTTCATCGCTTCGGTCCGTTTAGCGGCGTCGGTTTCTTGAAAGGCGGCAGCAACCGCTTCGGTATAAGGTTTTCCGATATCGTCGGCTCCTTGCGACTCGGTGTCCGCAGCGTCAAGTTGCCGTTCGATCATCTCGGCCTGTTCGCTGAACGGATTGCCTCTAGACGAGGACGTTGTCGTTCTCGATACGAGAAATCCGAGGACGATTCCGATGATTCCGCCAACGACCAAGAGACTTGACACCAAGAGCAGGGTTCCGACGAAAGAACCTCCGGAACGCTGTTCGCCGAGTTGCGGAACGGGCTGAGCGTCCGGCTGCGGAGTGTTGCCGCCAAGCGTTTGGGCGGAAACGTTCGAGGTCTCGGAAGATGTCGGAACGGCGACCGAGGGGACGGCAACCGAAGGAACAATCGCGTCAAGGGGCGTTTCGACTTCCTGCTCGACTTTCTTTCCAGAAACGGAATCGGTCGACCGCTCTTTTTCCATCGGTTTGGGAACCGAAACTTTCCTTTCGATGCGAAAAGGGTTTGGTTCCGGTCGAGTGGCGGTCGGCTGAGACACGGTCGGCTGAGCGGCGACCGGTTCAGCAGCAGGCAAAGGAACTTTTTCCGACTTGACATCCGGCTTGACATCCGGCTTGATCTTCGGCGTCTCGGATTGTTGATCGACTTTTTCTCTGATGTCGGATTGAACGTTTTCCTGCTCGATGATCAGCTCAATCTGATCACTCAGCGGAACAACTGGTTCCGTTTGCGACCGTTTCGGAACGATCAATGTCTTTTCACATTGATTGCATCGGACTTCGCGCTCGGCATTACGGTCCGGGAGTCGGTATTTTTTGCCGCAAGAACAACTGAATTCAATCATCGTCGTCAACAAAGAGGTTTTCCAAATCACGGAACTTTAAAAAGTTTACCGGAAATCGTCGGAAAACTCAAGCCGGACAAACGACTTAGTACAAAGTTAATGAATTAACATTCGAGAAAAGAGAAAGAGACCGTCATCCCCGCGCAGGCGGGGACCTAGAGAGCAGATTCCAATAGGTTCTTGCACACGTTATTGACGGATGCAAACGGTCGACAACGCCTTCCGTC
>JAVBQW010000128.1:0-26991 GCA_031548665.1 Thermoguttaceae bacterium | reverse complement strand
GGACGGTAGATCGGACTGTTTCAGAAAAGATTAAACTGAACACACAGCTAATTCGAAGATAAAGAGTTAAAGGTCGGAAAATGTCCCAAGACGCTCAAAAGCCCCAAACATATCAAGCGAAGCATCGATTCATTCAGATGAGTTCCCGCAAGATTCGGCCGTTCGCCGATCTCGTTCGCGGTAAATTTGCCGACGAAGCTCTCGACTTGCTCGCCTGTTATCCGAATCGCGGAGCCCGATTCATCGAAAAAGTGATCATCAGCGCCGTCAAAAACGCCGAAGATCGTCGAGCTCCCCATGTTGAAGACCTTGAAATCGTTGAAATCCGGGTTGACAGTGGACCGATTGCCAAGAGGTTCCGTCCGAAATCCCGAGGTTCTTCGTCGATTTACCTGAAACGCATGTCCCATATCACCGTGGTTGTCGGCTAAGTAGAACTCATATACAGCATAATAATACAATGGGTCAAAAAGTTAATCCGGTCGCCTTCCGCACCGGAATTATGGAAGAGTGGAAGAGCCGTTGGTATGCTTCGAAGCGTGAATTCGCCGAACTTCTCGTCGAGGACAAGAAGATTCGAGATTTCATCAAGAAGCGAAAAGACAATCAAGACCATCCGCTCTATCCGGCGATCGCGAAGATCGAGATCGAAAGAACCCGTGATGAAGTTCGAGTAATTCTCCACTCAGCGAAGCCGGGAATTTTGATTGGAAGACGTGGTGACAACGTTGAAGTTCTTCAAAATGAACTCCAAAAGTTGACAGGTCGCCGAATCAACCTGATGATCGAAGAAGTTGTTCGACCGGATATCGTCGCTCAGTTGATCGCGGAAGATATCGGTGAACAGCTGATCAAGCGAGTAGGGTTCCGTCGAACGATGAAACGAGCGATGGAACAGGCAATGGAAGGCGGAGCCAAAGGAATCAAAATTCAGCTTTCCGGTCGACTCGGTGGAGCCGAAATGGCTCGATGTGAAAAACAGATAGCGGGTTCGATTCCGCTTTCGACGTTGCGTGCGAAAATCGATTACGGCTTCCATGAAGCCAAAATCGCGCAAGGACATATCGGTATTCAAGTTTGGATCAATCAAGGCGAATATAACGAGGAAGATAACAATGGCCAGAATGCCCAAAAGAGTCAAACATCGAAAAATCCAAAGAGGTCGTATAAAAGGTGAAGCGACCCGTGGAAACGATGTTGTGTTCGGTGACTATGGACTCCAGACGGTCGAAGGCGGATGGGTGAGCGCGGCGACGATCGAAGCCGGTCGTATCGCGGCTCAACAATATCTTCGGACTGAAGGACGATTATATATTCGCGTGTTCCCGCATAAATCGGTGACCTCGATTCCGCTCGAAACCCGTATGGGTAAGGGAAAAGGAGAACCCGAGTTTTGGGCTGCCGTGGTTAAGCCCGGTACGATTATGTACGAAATCGGCGGAGTTCCTGAGGAAACCGCGAAAATGTGCTTGAATCGACTCGCTCACAAGATGTCCGTCAAGTGCCGCTTTGTCAAACGGAAGGCCATGTAGTCGGGGCAACGGTCGAAACTTACACAAAGAAGTTTGTGAATCGGTGAAAAAATGAAAATCAAAGAGTTACGTGATATGAGTTCAGAGCATCTCGCTCTGGTGCTCAAAGATTCCCGGGAAAAATTGTTCCGGTTACGACTTCAAGCTCGTATGGAACGACTCGATTCGCCGAGCGAATTGAGAAAGAACAAGCAAATCATTGCCCGTGTGTTGACGCTCCAAAAAGAGCGGGAACTCGCCGCAGCCAAGAATAAATAGGGTTATCAGATGCCTAAGCAAGTTGTGATTGGAGTCGTGACCAGCGACAAAATGAAGAAGACTCGTCGAGTTGAAATTGCACGGCTCGTCAAATATCCGAAGTACGGAAAGTACGTTCGTCGACGGACCGTTTGCTATGTGCATGATGAGAACAATGAATCGCAAATCGGCGATACGGTAGAAATTATCGAATGTCGTCCGATGTCTCGCCTGAAACGTTGGAGTCTCGTAAAAGTCGTCTCCAAAGGAAAGATTATCGACGTTGCCGCGCTTCGTGCTTCGGCTAAGGAAGCGGAAACTAAAGAATAAGTATTGGTCGCCCCCGTGTCGACCCCATTATGATCGTTCGGAGAGTGTACCATGATCCAGATGCAGACCAGGCTTGATGTCGCGGACAATACCGGCGCGAAGGAATTGATGTGCGTGAAAGTCCTCGGAGGAACGCATCGTCGATGTGCAGGGCTTGGCGATATCATCGTCTGCTCCGTTAAATCGGTGATTCCGGGAAGCAATGTTAAAAAAGGTTCCGTTGTCAAAGCGGTGATCGTTCGAACAAAAAAGGCTGTTCGTCGAGAAGACGGTAGTTATGTGAAGTTCGATTCCAATGCTGCCGTGTTGATCGACAATAATAAGAATCCGATTGGAACCCGAGTTTTCGGTGCAGTCGCTCGGGAACTCCGTGACAAAGATCGTAAGAAAAAAGCCAAAGGAAAAGCGGCTGGTGAAGAAGGTTTCGTTAAGATTATCAGTCTCGCTGCTGAAGTCGTATAGTAGCTTTTCCGCATTGTTCTGCAATGCGGTCATTTCGATAGCCGAGTCAAGTATCAGTCAACGTGTCGTAGCCGACGCGGTCAATGGAAGTCAAAATCATGCGAATTTGTAAAGATGATACGGTCCTCGTCCTGACCGGAGCAAGCTGTGGAAAAAAAGCTCGTGTTCTGTCAGTCGATAAAGAGTCGGAAAAAGTCGTGGTTGAAGGTGTCGCTGTCGTTCATAAACATGTACGACGTAGTCGTCGAAATCCTCAGGGTGGACGGCTTTCCATGGAAATGCCGATCCCGATGTCGAACGTTCAGGTCGTCTGCAAAAGTTGTGGAAAGCCGACACGAATCGGCGCTAAAATCGAAGCTGATGGATCCAAGTTCCGAGTTTGCAAGAAATGCGGAGTTTCGATCAGTCAGGTTTCTGTAAAGAAAACACAAAAGTAAATACGTATTGCAAAGCGTCTGTTCAAAGGAACAGCGAGCTGGACGAACAAGAAACTAAATGAAGTCGCGAATTCCCCGCGATATTGAAACATACCAATGACGACGCCAAGACTTCTCGAAAAATATAAGTCCGAAATCATCGGCAATCTGAAGACGAAATTGAATCGCGTGAATCTCATGTCTCTCCCAAGACTTGAGAAAATCGTGATCAATATGGGTGTTGGAAGCAACCTCAGTGAAAAAAAGTACATGGAAGAGGCGCTGGATGTACTGACTCAGGTTACCGGACAAAAACCTGTCATCACCAAAGCCCGGAAGTCTATCGCTAATTTTCGTCTTCGAGAAGGAATGAACGTCGGCTGTATGGTGACGCTACGTGGTCAACGGATGTATGAGTTTCTCGACAGGTTGATTTCGATCGTTCTGCCTCGAGTCCGTGACTTTCAAGGAGTTAATCCGAAGAGTTTCGATGGACGTGGGAACTACAATCTTGGAATCGTTGAATTTCTCGTTTTTCCGGAGTTGAATCCTGACAAGTATTCGAAAAGTCAGGGTATGAACATTACTTTCTGTAATCGAGTTCCCAACGACGACGAAGCTCGAGAGTTGCTTCGAGAGTTCGGTATGCCTTTCCGTGCGATGAATGTGGCGAATCCTAAAAAGAAAAACAAATAAAAGCGATGACCGAAGTTGTGACATGATCTTGTTCCAGCTTTGAGTTCTTAAGACAAGTAATCAATTGAAAGAGTTCCATGGCCAGTAAAGCGAAAATTCTGAAAGCGAACAGAAAACCTAAGTTTTCCACCAGATCGGAAAACCGTTGCAAGCTTTGTGGACGTCCGCGAGCTGTTTATCGCAAGTTTGGTATCTGTCGTATCTGCTTCCGCAATTTGGCAAATGCCGGACTTATTCCTGGCGTCAAAAAATCCAGCTGGTAAACCAAGCGAGTTGGCAGGCGGAGCGAGATTGGTCAATCCGAACTCCGAACCACCAGTTCAAGCCCCGAACCCCATAATTCCATCATGATGACCGATCCCCTTGCCGATATGCTGACGCGTATTCGGAATGCCGTACGAATCGAAAAAACCTATGTCGATATTCCGCTCTCCAACGAGAAAAAGGGGATCGTTGACGTTTTGAAGAGAGAAGGATATATTTGGGACTGGGAAGTTGTCGAGGCGAAACCGGTTTCGATTTTACGTGTCGTGTTGAAATACGGTCCGAACGGCGAAAACGTTATTAATACGATCAAACGCGTTAGCAAACCTGGTTGCCGTGTTTATTCTTCTGTTAGCGTTCTGAAGCCGGTCCTTAATGGCTTGGGAATTCGAATTCTAAGTACCAATAAGGGAATTCTTAGCGATCGTGAAGCAAAATTGAAGAAAGTCGGCGGCGAAGTCATCTGCCAAATTTGGTGATTTCTTCTTCGAGTTCAGTGATTCTGATTCGTTGAATCTTTCAGAATTATCGATCCGAAACGAAACACCAAAATTGATTCGAAGAAGAAAACCGAATACTGTATAGAGAATCATGTCAAGAGTCGGAAGAAAACCTGTTCCTGTTCCAAGCAACGTCAAGGCAAGTGTTAGCGGCCAACTGTTGGTCGTCGAAGGTCCACTCGGTAAGCTCGAACAGACTTTCAGCCCGAATGTTAAAGTCGAGTACGATGCGAGCTCTGCTTCGCTTACGGTTAGTCGGGCTAACGAATCCCGAGCCGCAGCCGCTATGCATGGACTTTATCGAGCTCTGTTCCAAAATATGGTCGTTGGTGTAACGACCGGTTACGAGAAAAAACTCGAAATTTTCGGCACAGGTTATCTCTTCGCGATGAGTGGTACGACTCTGCAAGTTCGGGCCGGCTTTGCACATGAAGTCCAAAAACCTGTTCCTGCTGGGTTGACGGTCAAGTGTCTTGATCAAACACATCTCAGTATCAAGGGAATCGATAAGCAGTTGGTTGGTCAATTCGCTGCTGAAGTTCGCTCGATCCGAAAGGCTGAGCCCTACCTCGGAAAAGGAATCAAATACGATGGCGAAGTGATTCGACGCAAAGAAAGTAAGGCTGCGACAAAGAAATAGTATGCTAGCCGCGTCGATCTAAGACGTAACAGAGTCGAACAGACGATAGCACAAAGATAATCGGCGTAAAGAACAATCAGGTGTTTCCGTGAAAAAATACAAGCAAATCAATCGTCAACGCAAGAATCGAGCTTTTCGAGTCTCTAACGCGGTGAAACGTGTTTCGACTCGGCCGCGACTTTGTGTGTTCCGCAGTAATGCTAACATTTATGCTCAAATCATCGATGATGAGGCGGGAAAAACGTTGGTGTCGGCAGGTTCGCTCGATAAAGCGCTTCGTTCTGATATTTCGAACGGGGGGAACTGTGGAGCCGCTGAGAAAATCGGTGAAGTGATTGCCCAAAAAGCTTTGGCTGCCGGTATCAAACAAGTTGCGTTCGATCGGCGTGGATTCAAATATCATGGTCGTCTGAAAGCTCTGGCTGATGCAGCACGTAAAGCCGGTTTGGATATCGGTTCGGCCGGAGAAGAAAAACAGCCGACAGAAAAAAAAGCCGGGCCGAAAAAAGAAAAACAGTCGAAAGTTGACAAAGTTCAGGCAAAGGCTCAGGCCGGCAAGGCTTCGTCCAAAAAGGGTAAATAAGCCCGTACTCGGTGGTCCGTGTTCTGCTATTCCTTCACGAACCACGAATTACGAACCACGAATCTCGATAATTATCCATGTCAAACGAAAATTCTCAAGGCGAACTCACTGATCGGGTCGTCAAGATCAAGCGATGTGCCGCTGTGGTTAAAGGTGGACGCCGATTTAGCTTCGCAGCACTCGTCGTCGTCGGCGACGGTAAAGGTCGAGTCGCTTGGGGCTATGGTAAAGCGAACGAAGTTCCTCCAGCGGTCGACAAAGCAATCAAGGACGGTTCGCGAAAGATGAAGCCCGTCCAACTCAAAGGCTCGACGATTCCGCATGAAGTTGTCGGTCGCTTCGGAGCGGCCCGTGTCGTTCTCGTTCCCGCAGGTCCTGGAACTGGGGTGATCGCCGGTTCTGCCGTCCGAGCCGTCTGCGAAGCTTGTGGAATCGGTGATATCCTCACAAAAAATTACGGTACCGCGAATCCGACGAACGTCGTTAAAGCGACGATCGACGCCCTGATGAATCTCAGAACGCAAGAAGAAGTCGAACGACTTCGAGGAGTTTCCTTATCATGAATATCAACGACGTTAATAATCAAGCTCAAGCCGGCAAAAAGGCTCGTCGAGTCGGTCGTGGTACCGGTTCCGGACGCGGTAAGACCAGTCAACGTGGTCATAAAGGCCAAGGTTCCCGATCCGGTTCGTCTATGAATCCGGTTTTCGAAGGCGGTCAGATGCCGTTGATTCGACGAATCCCCAAGCGAGGATTCAATAATAAAGAATTCGCGGAAGTTGTGATTGCGGTCAATGTCCTCGACCTCGAAATTTTCTTCGAAGCTGGAGCCGACGTGACGCCGGAACTTCTCAAGGAAAAAGGCGTCGTGAAAAAAGTTTTCGATGAGATCAAGATCCTCGGCGAAGGTTCCTTGACGAAGGCTTTGAACGTTGCCGCGCACGGTTTTTCCGCCTCGGCGAAGCAGAAGATTGAAGCGGCTGGAGGAAAAGCGACGGAACTTCCGGGCAAGAAACCGGTGGTCAAAAACAAAATGAAACCGCGAAAGCCGCGTCTCCCGAAAGGATGATTCAATTTCGTGATAAAGGAGTTAAAGGCGATAGAGCGAAAGGGCGTAAACAATCAACTGCTCTTTTCGAGCTGTCGCCTTTCTCTCTTTTGAATGCCGAGTCGTGTATTCGAATTACTGACGTTCGCCCTGAATTCCGAAGGAATATCTACACCGAGATCGTTCCGGGGCTCTTTGACAAAAAAACCTCCCCGACCTGCACGCTTCACACGCACGACAATTATTACCGGAGCCTATAATGTTCCAAAAAATTCGCGTCATCTTTTCGATTCCCGAACTGCGCCAGAAAATTTTGCTGACCCTTGGTCTATTGGCCGTTTATCGAATTGGTTGGTACATTCCCTTGGCGATCGTCGATCCCGAGAAGATGCGTCAGTTTTGGAGCGCCGACTCCAGCGGGCTCGGCGGATTGATGGCGCAAGCCGCGATCTTCACCGGCACCCAGTTTCAAAACCTGACGATTTTCGGGTTGGGCATCATGCCGTATATTTCCGCATCGATTATCTTCCAGCTCCTCGCCACGGTCTACGAACCGCTCGAAAAGCTGCAAAAAGAAGGCGAAAGCGGTCGAAAAAAGATCAACGAATATACTCGGTATGCGACCGTGTTGATTTGTCTGATCCAAAGTTTTGCGTTTGTGATCGCACTGAAAAGAATGCATGTCTTCAACGATTCGTTGTTGGACGCCAGCGGGCAATTGCCTATTGGCTGGATCTTTGCAGCGGTGATTACCATGACTGCTGGTTCGACCTTCCTTATGTGGTTGGGCGAGCAGATCGACGAATACGGAATCGGCAATGGAATCAGTTTGCTTATCATGGCCGGTATCATTGCCAACCTACCGGCGGCTATTCAAAAACTCGGTGGAAATATCATCGGTCCCGATGGATCGGTTCAGCTCGGAACCTCCGGCTCCCGAATGGGCGTCGAAATGTTGATCGTCCTTGGAGCTCTCTTCGTTGCGGTTGTTGTCGGTGTGATTTTCATCACTAAGGGACAAAGACGGATTCCGACGCAAAGCGCCAAGCACGTTCGCGGTCGCAAGACCGTCGGCGGAACCCGTCAGTATTTGCCGTTGAAGGTCAATCAGGCGGGCGTGATGCCGATCATTTTCGCGAGCAGTTTGCTCCTCTTCCCGCAGGCGTTCTTCAATTTCATGGTCGCTCGGGATCGATCCTCACAGTTCTGGAACTTCCTGCACGACATTTTCATGAGGCAGACGTTCTCGTATATCCTTATGTTTGTCGCGTTGATCTTCTTCTTCTGTTATTTCTGGACTGCCGTGACCTTCAATCCAAAAGACATGGCTGAAAACCTGAAAAATTACGGTACCTTCATTCCCGGCTATCGCCCCGGTAGTCGAACGGCGGATTACCTCGAAAAAGTGATGATCCGAATCACCTACGTCGGAGCGTCGTTCCTCGCCCTGATCGCGATTCTTCCGTCGATCATTTCGACAACGCTGGTTGGACAGGAAAACTATATGATCGCCGGATTCTTCGGCGGAACAAGTCTCTTGATCGTCGTCAGCGTGATCATCGATCTGGTCGACAAGATCGATAGCCATCTCGTTATGCGAAACTACAAGGGATTGCTGGATAAATCAAAATAAGGCTTTTAGCCGCGTCGGCCTCCGACGCGCTCCCCTCGTTCGATCGCGTCGGAGGCCGACGCGGCTAAAAAAGATATGAGAATCGTTTTCATCGGACCTCCCGGAGCGGGCAAGGGCACGCAAGCGGAAAAAATCATCGCGAAGTATCACACGGCTCATCTTTCGACCGGCGATATGCTTCGAGCCGCTCGAGATGCCAAGACCGAAATCGGCGTGAAGGCCGAGAAGTTCATGTCGGCGGGCCAATTGGTTCCGGATGACGTGATTATCGGAATCATCGGCGAACGGCTTCAAGCGAGCGACTGCCAGGGCGGGTATCTGCTCGACGGTTTTCCACGAACCATCGCACAGGCCGAAGCACTTGACAAAATGCTTGCCGAAAAAGGCACGCCGTTGGATGTCGTGCTCGAACTTCGAGTTCCCGATGAAGAGTTGTTCCGACGTCTGGCTGGTCGTGGACGCGCTGACGACAAGCCCGAAGTGATCCGTGAACGCCTCGTCGCCTACGCCAATCAGACGAGTCCGCTGCTCGACTACTACGGCCAAAAAGGTCTCGTTCAAGTAATCGAAGGTCTCGGAACCGTCGATGATATTTTCTCGCGAATCGAAACGGTCCTCGATAAGTTTTAAGCGCGTCGGAAGCCGACGCGGCTAAATTTCATGCTCACGCTTAAATCGGCGACGGAAATCGACAAAATGCGCACGGCGGGCCTCTACGTTTGGCACGCATTGCAAATTGCCGGTTCTATGGTTCGGGCCGGCGTCACGACGGCGGAAATCGATGCAACCGTCGAAAGGTTCTTCAAGGATTTCAACGCCGTCCCTCTCTTTAAAGGCGTTCCGGGAAAAGTTCCGTACCCTGCCGTGACCTGTATCAGCGTCAACGAAGAGGTCGTCCATGGAATTCCCGGTCCGCGGAAACTCGTTGAAGGCGATATCGTCAGTATCGATACGGGGTGTAAGGTCGCCGGTTGGTGCGGCGACTCCGCGAGGACTTTCTCCGTCGGCAAAATCTCGGAACTGAAACAACGACTTCTGGACGCGACACGCCAATCGTTGGAAGTCGCGATTTCCGAGTTCGCTTGCTCCAAACTTTGGAGCGATGTCGCTCGGAAAATGGAAAAAGTCGCCATCGACAACGGTTTCTCCGTCGTCGAAACGCTCGTTGGACACGGTATCGGTCGCGAAATGCACGAAGATCCGCAGGTTCCCAATTATGTGTCAAACGAAACGTTGAGATACAGCGATTTCAAACTTCGTCCCGGTTTGGTTCTCGCCGTCGAACCGATGGTTAATGTCGGAACCAAGGACGTTCGCGTCCAACGAGATCACTGGACGATCGTTACCGTGGACCGCAAACCGAGCGCCCATTTCGAACATACACTGGCGCTGACCTCTTCCGGCGTCCGCGTCCTGACCGGTCCGCCGGAAAACGATGACGAAAAACTCGATATTTCGTCGTATCTGATGCGGTAACTCGCAGCGTTCATTGCAAAAACCGGGACCAACAGGTCCCGGCTCTCGTTTAAAGGTCCCGGCTCTCGTTTAAAGGTCCCGGCTCTCGTTTAAAGGTCCCGGTTTTCGGTTTAAGCTCTCGCTGGAAAAAAACATACCCAAGGTTTTATTCTGTTCGGAACATTAACCATCCGGGGGCTACGGCGGAATACCGCCTACACCCCCGGCTCTTGGGCGGGAAATATTCGAGCGGAAGCCTAATGTCTTACGGCGACGGTTTCCTTGACGGCTTCCTCTTCCGCGTAGACCCGTTGATTGTAAATCGACAAGGCGTGTAACGACACGGCAAGGCTCTCGATTTGCCGATCCGTCAACGAACCGGCGGAGACGTTCGACGGAATTCGATTGATCATCGACGTCAAATTCGTAACCGCTTTTACAATTCGTGGATCGTTGAGCTGTTCATCGGACAGCGACACCAACAGCCAACGGAGAATGTGTCCGCTCGAATAGAGCGTGTCGTAAACGTCCGAACTCGTTCCTTTATAAAGGAAGAACTTCGGATGCCAAAGACTGTTCTCGTTCTGCACCGAGAGGACGAACTCGTGATAGGTTCCGAGCTGCTTCTTGGCGAGCGCCATCGGACCACGCAGGGCCTTGCCTTCGTCTTCGAAGAGTCTCACCGCTGCGGTCAGGCCGAGCAACCAATCTGTTACGTCGCTGGAACCCTGGTCGATGGAACGATTCAGTTCTTCCGTAACCATTTTTTCGATCGACCAGTTTTCACCCATTTCGTTCTTCCACGATTCGCTCGGCTCGGTGTAGAACGACAGCCCGACAAGCGTCTGCGACATGTTGACGCCTTTCGAGACCGCCGCCTTTTCGGAGGCGACCAGATGTCCGATCGTGTACGGACTGCCGCTGATCTTCAACTCGTAGTTCGGCATGATGTTCGACATCGCCAGCAAAGCGAGGAACGCGGACGGTCGATGTTGATATCCTGATCCGACCCGGGCGAAGACCCGCTTACCGTCGGTTCGGAGCATCGTTTTTCCGGCACAGGGATAATTCCAGCACAGCGTGCCGATCGAGTAAATGTAATTTCCTCTCGGCGCTTTCTTGTCTCTCGGATCAACATTGGCGTTCGTTTGGTAAACCATTGCGTCGGCTCCATACGGCAACGCCATTAGAAGAACGTCCCACGGCGAATTGTTCTGCGTGGTCAACGCCCGTTTCGAGTTCGACGCCAAGGTGTTGCGAATCGATCGCTTCAACGCTTCTTCCGGCGTCAACGGAACACTCGGCTTCTCCTGGACGACTTCGACGGGTTGTTCCTTCGCTTGTTCCTTCGGTTCCTCCTTTTTCTGCGCGGGAGCCGGTCGGTTGCGGCTATAGCGTTGCGAACTGTACTGGACCAGAGAGTATTTGCTCTCTTCGAGAGCTTCCGGCGTCGCATAGTATCGTTTCGGCGGCGTCAATTGAATGTCGTTGCTCAATGTCGGTATCGCTTCATCGGCAACGGCAACGGCGTGGATCGCGTGTCGGGTCGGACCATCGACGCGGAGTTCCGCATTGTCCGGGACGAGAAAGTTGTCGGTCGCCGATTCGTACTGGGCGCTCTGGACGACGCCGATTTCATCGGGAGCCAGCGTGTCTTCCAATGTGTAGTCCGCCGAATTGGCGACTCCCGGCGGAACCGTTTCGCCGTAGGTGTTCATTCCGAGCGTACTCAGGCCGAACAGGCCGAGCAGGATCATCCAGTGAGTGTTTTTCATGATTATTATCCGAGTTGAATTTGTGTTGAATGAGGGGATTTTTTCGTCATCCCCGCGAAGGCGGGGACCTAGAGGGAAAATTTCAATACGTTCTTGCACACGTTATTGACGGTGTTCTTGAATCGCTAATTACGGATGCAAAAGGTTTGTTAAATCTTTCGTCTGGGTCCCCGCCTTCGCGGGGATGACGGAGTTTTTCAGGTCGAGTTTCTCATTTTACAGTACTCTCATTGGCTCCGGTTTTGGCGGAGGTTTCTCCGAAGCTCGGCACGGCGCCGATGCTCTGACGCTGATTCGGTGAGATCGGCAGCGGACGATTGCGCGGCGGATAATACCGACGGCCCTTCGCTTTCAACTCTTCCTTGAGCTTCTCCTGAGCGGCTTCGAAATCTTCGATCTGCTTTTGGCGTTCTTCAACGAGTTTCTGGAACGCGGCTTCTTCTTCAACGGCTTCGTCCTGCGTCGGCCGGTCGATCAGGTATCCGCCGGCGGTTCCCCGCTGGGTGTAAGACCTGGGACGAGCGCCGCAGCCGTATTTGTTCTGTCCGCCGTAGTTGATCAGGAAACTGAAGTTGCTGCCGCAGTTCGACGGAGCGTGGTACGTGATGTTGCCGTTGGCGTAGGCTTGGTTGCGTCCATTGAACACGTCGTCGCCGCCGTAGCAGTATAGGACGCCGATGCTTCCTTCCGCTCCGACGCCCTGCGTCATGCCGCCGGTTGCGTCGAACTTGTCGTTGCCGTCAAAGTCGCAAAGGAATCCGATCGACAGGTCCCATGCCATCCCGCCGCCCATGATCCGACCACCGTAATAGTCGTCGCCGCCGTCGTCGAAGAGATATCCGAGCGAATAATGGCAGCCGAAACCGTTCGAGAACCGCGTCCACTGCGCTTCACGGCGGGGACTGCCGTCGTAGGCCGTCAGGGTGGTTCCCATGCGTCGATCGCTACCGCCGAAGTCGCGGGCAAAGCCGACGCCAAGCCAGTATCCGCCGCCGTGTCCGAAGTAGTCGACTTCGTACAGGTCGTCGCCGGCGCCATCGAGGATCACGCCAATGCCGCCGTTGGCGACTTGACGGATTCCCGCTCCGATGCCCTGTCCCCAACCGTCGTAGCCCGGATGCTCCGGATACGAGTCGATCCAGAGACCGCCGCAGTAATATGTGTCGTTACCCTTCACGTTTTCGAGGACGCCGAAGCCGCCGGGGGCTCCGAATCCCTGCGCCCAGAGAGCGGCACGGAATTTATCGTTTCCACCCCGATCAACGAGGACGCCGAGCCCGCCGAGCGCGTGTCCCTGGGCTCGTCGAACAGCCTTGAACGAATCGTTGCCGTTCTCGTCGAGGTTGAAAAGCATTCCGGCTCCGCCGATCGTCGACCCTTGAGCGACATCGGAAGCCGAGTAGGTGTTGTTTCCTTCCGCGTTGACGACGATCGAGACGCCGAGAACCGAACCGCCCTGAATGCCGGGTTTCGATCCCGTGAAGGTATCGCTTCCGTGCAAGTCGAGGATCGCAAGGACCGGGCGACTCAGGTCGCAGGTTCCTTCACGATAGGTGTCGTTGCCGCCGAGGTCGATGACGCAAACGACATCGCGCATTTCCGGCGAATCGAGATCATACATGTTGTTTTCGCGACCGCCGATGATGATATCACCGGCCGAGGTCGAAAAGCGTTGGACCCGTTGGCCGTTCAGCATGAAGGTCGGGAACGCGTCCTCCGGCAACAGGTCGAGCAGCGCCAGCAGGGATTTGTTCGTCAACGGAACAAGCGCTTCAGCGGCGTCGTGGAATCCGGTTCGATCCGTTTTGCGAAGAGTATCCGCCAAACGACGTCCGTAAGTCCGGTTCGGAATCGTATGTCCGTTGACGCAACCGCTTCCGGAAAACGTCGGAACGAGGTTTTCCGCCAATTCGTTCTGCTCCGCCATGGTGAGCGTCGACAGAGCTCGGGCGTGATGCATTTGGGCTTCCAGCAGGCAACGTTTGACTTCGTTCAGGGCGTCGTAGGGCGTTGCACAGGACAAAAATTCGACGCCGTCGGCGTTCCGTTCAGGAACGTCGAGCTTTTTTCGTATCATGGTCAGCGCCTCGGCGTAGCAACGATGGTCGCCGCAAAGCGCGTCATGAAGTTGCCGCGAAAAATCCTCGACATCAATCACCGAACGAATCGGATCGTCGTACAGACGTTGATACCACGACAATCGATAACGTCCGTCGATTTCGCTGCCGGTGTTCGTGCCGGAGGTTCCACGAAGGGTCGTGCGAGCGTAGTTCTTCCACATTTCGTACTTGCCGGTCATGCTTCGGACTTTAAGTCCTTCCATGATTTCGTTGTACATCAGGCGGATCTTGTCGGCAGCGTTCGGATCGCCGACGCGATCGGCGTCGACGAGCGACTTTTTGTCGATGGTCGTTTCATCGCTGTCGAAATCAGGCGTCTTCGGTCGCGGCTTCGGTTGAACGACAACGACGGACGGGGACGAAGGCTTCGTTTTTTCGACGATTTCCTTCTTCGTGTCCTTCTCCTTCGAGGCCGTTTTCGAATCCTTGTCCGGAGTACCGGCTAAATCTTTCGACTTACCGTCCGCATCCGCCGGAGTACCGGCTAAATCTTTTGACTTGCCGTCCGCCGTCGCCGGAGTAGCGGCTGAATCTTTTGACTTGCCGTCCGCTGTCGCCGGAGTACCGGCTAAATCTTTCGACTTACCGTCCGCATCCGCCGGAGTAGCGGCTGAATCTTTTGACTTGCCGTCCGCTTCCGCTGGGGTAGCGGCTAAATCTTCTTTATCCTCTTCGAGCTTTTTGAGCGTAGCGCTCATCGCATCGCTCTTCTTCGTTTCTTCTTTCTTTGGCTCAACCTTGTCGGGCTCGACTTTCGCCGTTTCCTTTTCGTCGGACTTCTCGGCCGGTTTGTCGGCTTTCTTCGGTTCGACCTTCGCCGTTTCCTTTTCGTCGGACTTTTCGGCCGGTTTGTCGGCTTTTTTCGGTTCGACGACTTTCTTCGCATCGGTTTCCGCGTCAGCGACGAAAAGGTCCGCCTTGGCGTCTTCTTTTTTGGCGATTTCGGTCTTTGGCTCGTCGCTGTCGGTCGACGGCGAAGCCGTGATCGGTATGGCATCCCAATTCGAGACCTTCTCCTCCTGCTTTTCGATCGGTTGTTTTTCAACCAACTGCTTTTCGATCGGTTGTTTTTCAACCAATTGCGTTTCGACCGGTTGTTTTTCAACCAATTGCTTTTCGATCGGTTGTTTTTCAACCACCTGCTTTTCAGCCGGTTGCTTTTCAACCAACTGCTTTTCGATCGGTTGCTTTTCAGCCGATTTTTTCGTTGATTTTACGATGGCGTCTCCGATGGATTTGTCGGCAGACTTTTCTTTGTCGGATTCGGACTTCGACGGATTCGACGTTTTCTCCTCTTTTTTTGCAGTGTCCGTTGCGGTCAGGGCGTTATCCCAAGCTGAAGCAACCGGAACCGGGAGCGTTTCTTTCGAAACCGTGGGCGCTTCTTTGCCCGTATTGGTTTTCTTCGGTTCCACAGCGGCGACTTTCGTCGGAACGGTTTCCGGAACCGCATCCCAGACGGAAGCTCCGGAAGACGTTGTCGGTTTTGTCGAATTTCGACTGTCCGCGACCGCAAACGACGAAACCGTCGGTTTTTCCGTGCTATTGGATTCAACGGCGACCCAACCGGCAGCGGTATCCGTTTTCGGCGGAAGCTGCATCGTCTGTTTCGGCGCAGCGGGCGTCAAGGGAGCGGGAGACTTTTTTGTCGTCTGGGGAGACGACGACTCTTTTTTCTGCGATTCGAGGGCGTTTCGAAGCAGGGCGTCGAAGTCGGAAACTTCTTCCGCGACCAAGGAAACGCCGAACAACAGCGTCAGGGCGGTAAGAACGACAGGAAGGATGGGTCCCGTCTTGTTGCGGTGCATGTTCATTATTTTCCTCGAAGAGTGAGAGACCAACAAATTCATCGTCCGGGTAAACATTCAACGATGGTTTGCATCGTCCACGGTGGATCGAAGCGACGAAACCGGTCTATGGCATCAAACTACGCCAAAAGGGGAAGAATGGGGGAGATGACGCGATAAGCTGTGCCGGTTTTTCCAATAATACGGAACGTATTAGTTCTATTGTCGACGATGTTTGAATCCCGCTTGAGTAAAAAAAGATTCGTCGAAGAGAGAAGGGCAGGAAAGAAATCGCGGAGGTCGGGGATCCACCGAAAAAATGTCGATAGGGTATTCCGCTCGCGTTTGCGCAGCGCGACTTATTGCGTCAACCGTTCCAATTCTGGAAGATCGTATTCGAGCAGCGCGCCGTGGACGACGTTGGTGATCGGATAGGAAGGGAGTTCTTCATTGACGTAATCGAACCAGCTTCGAGTCGATTTCTCCAATTTCACGTCGAGAAAGAGCGTCGGTTCCAATGATACCGCGTGAAGAGCGACCAGTTCGACCGATTCCCCTGACGCGACCAATCGAACTGGTTTGCCGTAATGCTCTTTCGACCAGCGGGCAACGCTCAGCAGGTCTTCCGTTCGCATGCCGACAAAGGATTTTCCGAGAAGATAGGCAAAATAAAAATCAATGCCGTCGGTCCCTAACAGATTGTGATTGAGATACCGGGCTCCGGTTCCTTTGGTTTCGCCGAGTCCGCGAAGATCGACAGACAGGACCGTTTCGTGCCGCCCTACCAAGCGGTTGATGGTCGTCATGTCAGCCGTTTTTCCTCGATCATCAAGGAAAAGGACAATTTCTTTCGAGGTTTCTTTCGGCAAAAATTGAATCGCCGGCAACGTGATATCTCCGTTTTCGGACTTCAACACCAACCGCTTTGCTTCCGCGATGGCATGATACTCGTTGGGAACGACCAATCGACCTTTGAATTCGACCGACGGTCGGGGAATGTCGGAAAGTTCGCGAATACCGGCGACCCGACGAACCGTCGCCCGGAGTTCGGCGTCGGTTCGCGTCGCTTGTTTTTCCTTTCGAAGAACGAGTAATTGATCGTTGTAATCCCGATTCAGATCAAAGGCCGACCGGGCGTCTTTCAGGGACGCGACGTTTCCCTCCGGCGTACATTGCAGTTCGTCCGGTTCGCAGAGCGGCATTGATTCGTTTTCGACGACTTCGATGTTTCGGTCGGTGAGCCAACGAAGCATCCAACGAATCGTCGCTTCCCGTAGGTTTTTACTCCAACCGTGTCCGTCTTCATGTTCAGCGATCGACATTTTTTCTTCGGCACCGAACCGGTCGAAAATTCGTTTGGCGTATCGACAGGTTTCCCAAGCTCCCTCGACGGGAAAAATGTCGTAGGTCGTCGTTCCGATCATGGTCGGTTTGGGAGCTCTCATCAGGCAGTAATCGGCGTGGTCCATTCCGAAAGCCAATTGGCCGAAAATATTCTGTTCCGAGTCCTGTGGTCCCTGCTTCCAGATCAAATGATCGTAAAACCCACAAAGATAACAAATTGGTGCGGCGGCGGCGACTCGATCGTCCAACGCCATCAGATAGGCCGTCTGCATTCCGCCGCCGCTGTTTCCGGCGACTCCGATTCGTTGGGCGTCGACATCCGGCCGGCTTTCCAGATAGTCCAAAGCGCGAGTCAGGTCCCAAACTTCGAAGGTCGCCGTGTTGCGACCGAGCAGAATACTTGTCGCCCCCAATATATAATGGGCTTCGGTACCATGAAGGATCGTCGATCCCTCCGACGTCAATCGTTGTCCTCGTTCGCCTTCACCAAGCGGGTCGACGATCAATGCCGCCAGTCCATGAGTCGCGGCCAAAGCAGCCGCCTTTTGGTAAGACGGATAGGCTTTGGCTTCGTCCTCGTGACCGCAGGCGATCAACAGGGTCGGATAAGGAGGTTTGAATCGCGTCTCGTCCGGCAGGAACATCGCGGCGGAGACGTAAAAATGAGGCACGCTCTCGAAAAGAACGGTTTCGACTCGGAAGGCGTCCGAACCGACGACGCCTTTCGTCCGCGTCGGACCGACAATCGGTCGCAGGGGCGTCTTGTCCCAGAGTTGGCCGAGTCGATCGAAAAAAAAGTCCCTGTGGTTTTGTTGATAGACTTTGACGTCGTCGATCGTTGCGAGGGTCTTGTACTGTGAACGCCAGATGTCGCGAGCGACTCCCATCTCGCGGAAAAGATAGTTTTGGACCATCTTCTTCGGGTTTGCGTGGAATCCGAACTCGGGAGTCAGGACGGATCCTTCAATGGTTGGCAACGGCGGCGGAGTGATGGCGTTGACCGACGAAACCGGTTGAAAAAAAAATCCAACGACTCCGGCGACAACAAGGAGCGAAAAAATCGCCAACATGGCTTGGGGGGTACCCAACCGACGTAAAAAGAATGGACCGGACGTCAAAAACGAAAAAAGAGGCATATTTGAGCTTCTTGTCGATGGAGGCCGATCTCTGGCACGGTATTTCAACTCGTTGTCTTTGCCAATTGAACCATCAGACTGCTCTAATGTTCCGTTGGGGTGCGTCTTTTGTATGGCCCCCAACCCGGGGGTTGCGCCGAGTACGGCTTACCCCCGGCTACACTGTTAAGCCCCGTTGGGGCTGAATTCGAAACACCTGACCGCCCCTTTTTCGCAAACGCTCCCTTTTTCGAAAAGGTTTGTCCGTTTCGTTTTTTTTCATAAAGTCAAATACCGCCGAGCGATGAGCCGACCAACGGGAGGCGGCGTCGACATGGCCGAACCGCCCTACTACCCTGCCAAGCCTAAAATTGCTTTTAGCCACGGAAGACACGGAAGGAACACGGATGGAGATAAGGAACACGGATGGAGATTATGCAAGGAATTTCTCCGTGATTTTTCCGTGTCTTCCGTGGCAAAATATTGATAAAATATGCTTTGGCGTTGTACTACCGTGCTCGGTATCGTTCGGCTTGCGATGTCACGGACTTTGCTTTATCCTGTATTTAATCTGTATCCGATCCGTCCGGGAGACCGCTTGCGTTTTGCCTGCGCAGCACGAAGCCGACCCAAATTTTCCCATCAAGAACAATGGATAAAAAAGACAAGAAAAAGCTGGAGAGCTTGAACAAAAAACTGCAACTGCTGAAGCAGCGTCTTGCCGGAGAAAAGCGGGACCGCGACGATCCGGCGTCGATTCCTCTGCTCGAACGGGAAGTCGCCCAAGTGGAGGAACAGGTTCGAAAAATCAAAGAGTCTCCTTGACGAATTATCGACATCGATTGACGAAATGTTTTTATTGACATCATGGTCCATTTCATGAATAATTCACGATGGAGGTTCTCCTTGATTCATTGATAAAAATAGAGCCCCAAGTGTAGCGCAGCGGAACTTGGGGGTAATCCCGCTCAAGAGGCACGATCATGAAAAAGTTTTCCGGCTTCACCCTTGTTGAATTATTGGTCGTCATTGCGATCATCGGTGTGCTGATCGCCTTGCTGCTCCCTGCCATTCAGGCCGCCCGCGAAGCGGCGCGGCATTCGCAGTGCACGAACAACATGAAGCAGATCGGCTTGGCCGTTCAGAACTTTCACGGTATGCAGCGGGGACTACCTCCCGCGCTGATTCATTACTGGCCTGCCGGCGATGGAACGGCAACCAATTCGGGAAATTGCCGGCTATCGTTTTGGGGATTGATTTATCCGTTCATCGAACAACAAGCCTTATACGAAGAGTGTACCGCACCTGTTGGTTCCGTGACGACATTTAATCGCAAATTTGACAAGACGTGGTGGAACGGCCTTTCCAATGATATGAAACGATCCTTCGGAAGCGTATTTCTTTATCACTGTCCGTCGCGTCGCGGTGGCGGCTCGCAAATCGCCGACCAGAACAACGTTCGCTCGGCACCGGGCCCGGTGATCGACTACACGATCATGCTTTACTATGATTCGGTCTTGGTAACCTCTGGCGTCGATAATCGGCTGCTCAACGACGCTTTAAAGCCGAACAGCGCCGTCGGCCAACGCGGAGCCTTTCGGCAAGCTCTCTCGACCTATTCTTCGGTCCTGTCGCCCGGCTACGACAACGTGACGGGCTACGAAACACGCGACACAATGGCGTGGTGGCAGGACGGAACCAGCAATCAGGTCATCGTCGCGGAAAAATTCATTCCCGCTGAGGGTGTCGGACGTTGCGGCAATTTCGACTTTACCGCAGGGCAGCCGACGGAGAATTATATTTCACTCGATTGCTCTTATCTCGGCTCGATTTCGGATACGGCATCGACCGGTTTTCGTTCCGACATGACGCATTATATCTACATGTCACTTTCGCATACGGACAACATGAACACCGGCAAGCCGATTGCTCGAAATCCTTATGAAAAAGTCGGCACAGGCGGTTCCGGGCCGCGCTGGCCGTTCGAAACGAATTCACCGAACTTGGGCAGTTTCCATCCCGGCGTCATCAATATTTTGCTTGGAGACGGTTCCTGTCGCAGCTTTCCCGTGACGGTCAACCCGAATATCATCAATCAATTGACGTGCGTCAATGACGGTGCCACTGTAGCCATGCCACAATAAACATCTTCCTAATCCTATTCAATTTTGGGGGTGAATTATGAAAAAACGTCTTTGGGGCAATATGGGAGGGGGCGGTGAGCGATGTCCTGGCTTCACCCTTGTTGAATTATTGGTCGTCATTGCGATCATCGGTGTGCTGATCGCCTTGCTGCTCCCTGCCATCCAGGCCGCACGCGAAGCGGCGCGACGCATGCAGTGTGCGAGCAATCTCAAACAAATCGGTTTGGCGGTACACAATTTCCACGATGCCCGCAAAGGCATTCCACCGATGGGACTCGGAAATTACGACCCCGGCGGGCGACCGTCGTTGTTCGTTTTTCTGTTTCCCTACATGGAACAACAAAATCTTTATGACATTATCGCCAACGGCAGCCACGGGACGGAGCGTGGATTCAACGTACGTCTCAATCGGCAAACGAACTCGGCGACCGATTGGTGGTGGGCCGATCTGAACGATGGTCAGCGCAAAGGGTTCGGTGCCGTCGCAATTCATCGATGTCCGACCCGGCGCGGCGGAGCGCTCAATCTTTACGAAGGAAGTCCGTCTGACACGACCGAGATGCCGGGACCGCTCGGCGACTACGCCGCAATCATTCAACCATATCGGATCAACGAGCCCGGAACGACGGTCAGCCGACTGGCGGACTGGTTCTCTTTCGATCATGACGACCGATTGGATTTCTTTTCCGGTCCTTTTCAACGAGCCAATTTTCGTGAAGGTCTTACGGCAGAAAACGACAAGTATAATGCCTGGCAACCCCGGATCACTTTCGCTCAGGTCGCCGACGGGTTGAGCAACCAGTTGTTCATCGGCGAAAAACACATTCCGTTTTCACGAATAGGTATTTCCAAAGACGGGGCTCGGTTGTGGGCGATCGGTGCCGGATCGCCCGGGAGAGATGATCTTCATCTCATCGCGGATAATATGTATCTGGTGGCGGGGCGATTTCGGGCCGGTTCGTGCCGTTCCATTGCCTTGCCGCTTTGCAGCGGCGAAATGTATGACGATTGCACCGGAGAAAATTGCCAGCCCGTCAACGCCAACAGCAACCTCGGAACCTACGGTTTTGGGAGTTGGCATCCGGGAATTTGCCAATTCGTGCTCGGCGACGGCTCCGTTCATTCGTTCGAAATCACGACTCCGACGATTATCTTACACAAATTGGGACATTGTAACGACGGATACGCCGTGTCGTTATAGGGTTTTCACGGAATATCTTCCGTATGAACGTCGCGTGATGTATGGAGCCTTTACATTTAATCTCATCGAAACAATGACAAAAAAACACTCGCTTGTTGGTCTGGGTGGAAGGGGCTGTTTTGGCTGCCCCGGCTTTACCCTTGTCGAATTATTGGTCGTCATTGCGATCATCGGCGTGTTGATCGCCTTGCTGCTCCCCGCCATCCAGACGGCTCGTGAAGCGGCAAGGCGGATGCAGTGCAGTAATCATCTCAAACAGCACGGTCTGGCCGTACACAATTTTCACGACTCCTACAAGGGGTTGCCGCCGTGCGGAGTCGCCTTGGCCGGCGTTTCATGGTATCCGTTTCTTTTTCCCTTCATGGAGCAACAGAGCCTTTACATGAAGATGGCGTCCGAGGCCAAAATCGGAACGAAAACAGGTTGGGAGGCGATCTGCCATAATAGTGGAGTGACGAATCAAACGAATTGGTTCGACGGCGTTGTTGCCACGGCGGGCGACGTGGTTCTCAACGATGAGGAAAGGAACGCGTTCGGCTCCATTCCGATCGTCAAGTGTCCCTCACGTCGGGCAGGTATTCAGCTGGTCAAGGAAAAATCGACGACGGCAAGTACTTGGAACACCGGACCGACGGGTGATTACGCCTATCCGCTCAGCAATGATCCACGTACGGCGACGGATGCGTCGGGAGCGAGCATCACTCCGGGGCAGTGGGCCTGGTATCATGTCGTCCAAGGAGAACGTAATTCCGAACCGTTGTGGTTTTTCGGACCGATACGGCAACCGCTTTACACGCCGACCGCCTATAACGGCTGGTTGCCGCGAGACACGTTCGCGTTTTGGGAGGACGGTTCCAGCAATATTTTTCTCTTCGGTGAAAAACATGTTCCCTCGGAAAAAATCGGAATCTGTCCGGAACAAATTCAAGCCTGGGACTGTTCCATTATCTTCGCGTCGCCCAATTATCGGGATACGGGAACGGCAAGGCGGATTGCCAATCGGGATACGGCTGGTAATTTAACCAATGGTTTCGCAATCAACCTGAATCCCGAGTATACCCCAACGCCGACCGGAACCTCGGCGCCGACAAACTTTTTCGGCTTCGGCAGCATGCACCCGGGAGTCTGCCAATTCGTTTTGGGTGACGGAGCCGTCGTTTCCGTACCGGTGTCGACGCCGCAAAGTATTTTGAATATGCTGGCCTGTGTCAATGACGGAGGAGTGTTTGCCGCACCGTGGCAGTAATCGTCGAACAAATTTAGCCGGTACTCCGGCACACTGACGACGGTTCGGTGGAGAACCGTCAATACGGCGGAGTACCGCCTCCTTTCCGGCTTTTGTAACACTTGACAAAACAATCACATGATTTTACGTTGCCTTTTCGCGCTGCTGCTTCTCGGTGGTTTCTGCTTCGCCGAGGATTCCCGAATCTCGATGAACACCGACGCCGATAAGGGCGTCACGACAATCGCCGTCGACGGAAAAGAAGCGGTCGTCTACAAACACGGCGAGGATGTCGACTTGCCGCATTTTTATCCGTGGAACAGCCCCTCGGGGCGGAATATGCTCGTCGAAATCACCGAGCCGTTTCCGCATCATCGAGCCTTCTGGGTCTCCGAAAACAGCGTCCTCTTGGAAGGCCAAGCGAAACCGTTCTCGAACTACATGGCCGTTTACAGCGGCGTCAAAAAGCCCGAGGCGTCGAAATGGCCGGTCGCTCCGTACAAACACCGGTCGAAACACGTCGAATTCTCGAACGTGAAATCGACGAAGGATTCGTTGGAATTTGACGAAAAAATTCTCTGGCTCGACGGCGAAACGAAAATCGCCGACGAACAACGGCATTACAAATTCACCGCTTTGAAAAACGGCGAATATTTTCTTGATTTCTCGTTCGAAATCGTCGCTTCCTACGGCAAGTTGACGATTAAAAGCGATATGACGCATTACGCTTGGCCGTATATTCGGATGAACGACACGTTTAACGCTGAAAAGGGAAGCGGCGTCATCACGAATTCCGACGGCCAAGTCGGCCAAGGTCCCACGGATCAAAAGCCGGCCCTGTGGATCGACTATTCCGCTCCGACAGCAGACGGCAAGGCCGAAGGACTTGCTTGTTTTCTCGATCCGACGGAAACGGCTTCGGAAGCGATCACGTGGTTGACCCGTTCTTACGGCTGCTGGGGACCGCATCGCAAACCGAGCCAGCACAATTCGACGTTCGACCTTCCGAAGGGAGAATCGCTCAAACGCCGTGTCGGACTCCTGATCCACAACGGCGACGTCAAGACCGGTAACGTCGCGGAACGGTACAAAGCGTTCTGCGATGGAGAATTGTAAAAAAAACATATACTGCAAAACGGCATTCGACGGACATTTTTGGGAAAGGTTTTCCGTTTCGCCTTTTTTCGTAAAGTCAAATAATGTCGGAAGATGAGCCGACCAACGGGAGGCGGCGTCGACGAGGCCGAAGCAAGGCGACCGCCATACCGTGCTACGGTATAAAACAACAGCCGGAAAGAAGGCGGTACTCCGCCGTATTGACGGTCTTCCGATAATTCTCCGTCATTACGCCGGAGTACCGGCTTCATTCCGGCTTTTATTTTTTCACCCATTAACACCTAATCTACGATGACTCTCACCCAACGACGACAATTCCTGAAGGCGGCCGCCGCGGCGGTTGCGATTCCGACCCTTATTCCTCGCAATGTTCTTGCCGATGTCGCGGCCAAGAAACCGGGAGCCAACGATCGTCTCGGCGTTGCTGGGATCGGCGTCGGTCGACAGGGCAACGGCGTCTTCGGCGCCGCCGCCGGAGACAAACGAGCTCAAGCGGTCGCCGTCTGCGACGTCTGGAAAAAACGCGGCCTGGAAATCGCCGCTAAACACAAGGTTCCGGAAGATTCCGTCTATCAGGATTACCGCAAGGTGATCGAACGGAAAGACGTCGACGCGATTGTCACGGCGACGCCGGAACATTGGCGTTCCCTGATCTGCGTCAACGCTGCGCTGGCCGGAAAACATCTTTACGTCGAAAAACCGATCACGCTGACCGTCGAAGACGGCGTCCTGATGCGGAAAGCCGCGAAAAAAACCGGTATCGTCTTTCAATGCGGCTCCATGCAGCGATCAATGGTTCCGAACTACCTTGGCTGCCAGTTCATCCGGGAAGGCAAGCTCGGAAAAATCACCGAAGTGATCTCCGCCAACTACGAATCGCCGTGGTTCTACGGTATGCCTGAAGAAAAAATTCCGGAAGGTCTCGACTGGGATATGTGGTGCGGCCCGACGGAGCCCGTCGCGTTTAATCAGCAATTGTTTGTCCCACGCGGAAATCCGGGTTGGCTGTCCTTTAGAAATTACTCGGGCGGCGAAATGACCGGTTGGGGAACTCATGGTTTCGACCAAATCCAATGCGCTCTCGGCATGGACGACACGGGCCCGATCGAAATCCTCGTCGAGGGTTCGAAACTCGAACCGCCGACCTATGACAAACCGGAATCGAGTAAACGCGGCAACGACATCTGTTCGAAGCCAAACCTTTCGTACAAATACGCCAACGGCCTGACCGTCAAGCTCTTGGACGGCAATCGCGGCGGCGGAATCTTCATCGGCGAAAAAGGAAAGGTCGAAATCTTCCGAAACAAGATGACGTCGAATCCGAAAGAACTCGCCGAAGACTGGCTCAAGGAAAACGCCGACGTCAAATTGCCGTCGCACGTCACCGATTGGATCAACTGTATCTACGACGGCAAGAAACCGATCGGCGACCTCGAAACGGGAATTCGGACCGCGACGATCTGCCATATTTTGAACATTGCACGGTATCTCGGTCGTAATCTGAAATGGGATCCCGCCAAGGAAGAGTTCGTCGGCGACGCCGAAGCAAACACTTGGCTGAAACGCGAACACCGCAAAGGCTTCGAACAACCGACCGTGTGATTGGTTGGGGATTGGGGATTGGGGATTGGGGATTGGGGATCCGTCGAGCGAAGCTCGACTTGTATTCCCCTGTCCCCTGTCCCCTGTCCCCTATCCCCTATCCCCTATCCCCTATCCCCTGTCCCCTATCCCCTAAAGATGATATCCCGGACAGACGATGCCGGTCGCCCAGAAGACGTAGACGACGGGCGCCGCCATTAAGAGCGAGTCGAAGATGTCGAGGACGCCGCCGAAACCGGGAATCGAGTGTCCCGAGTCTTTCAAATTCGAATCTCGTTTGATCAGCGATCCGGCCAAATCGCCGACCATTCCGGCCAGTGAGACCGTCACGCCGAAGAGCAGCCAGTTTAACGTCGGCGTGTGCGGGAAAATGTCTTCGTGCGGCTTCATGGAATCGTAGTACGGTAACACGACGATAAACCAGAGCCAGGAACCGAGACAGGCGAAGAGGATTCCGCCTAAACAACCTTCCAGCGTTTTGCCGGGGCTGAGTCCCGGTGTGATTTTGTACCGTCCAAAGAGCTTGCCGATCGTGTAGGCGCCGATATCGGACAATTTCACGACGACGACCAGCGAGAGCATGGCTCCGATCTCATAAGCCATGTGGAGCTGGATCATAAAACACGACAACAGGCCGAGATACGCAATCGCAAACACGGCGCCGGCCAAATTGATCGTCACGCCGCCGGGATGCGTATAGCGTCGCATTTCGGCGGCAAAGGACAGGATAATTCCGGCGGCAACGGCCAAGAGGGCGCAAACGCTGGCCGTCGACGCCCATTGCCAACCCCGATGGGAAATCGTTTCGTGAAGAATTTCAAGTTTGTATTGTTGGGCGACGTTCGCCAACCAGCAACTCGCCGCGATGAGGAGGTTGCCGAGATAGACCGTTGAACGGCGGGGATGGAGTCCGGCCGTATTCAGGATTTCGAGGAGTTCCTTCGTCAGAAAAAACAGGCAGATCAAATACGGCGGAATCAACACGATGCCGCGAGGCAGCCAAACGATCTCCCGGGCGAGGCCGTACTGCGAAACGCAAATATCGAGGTAAGATAACCCGAGCAGGACGAGAACGATCGGAATTCCAATGGCAAGTCGCCAAAAAAGCATTGTTCGGAACAGGTTCGTGTTGCGCAACATGGAAAATCCTCTCCATTCTCTCGATTTGTTCGCCCTTTGTCAAGCAATCATTCAAAGCGAAACGAAAATTGCAACGTCGGACTTTGCGGGAGCGTTTTCCGATTGGGGGTGGAAGATGGAGCAAAATACCGTGAAAAGTCTTGAGATGACCTTCCCCTCCCCCCGGAGTACCGGGGAGAGGGCCCGGGGTGAGGGGCGTGCGAGTCGGTATTTGGGCGATGTAGGAGAAACGAGGGATGTATTTTGTGGTTTTTGGGTTCTTTTTGCCACAGAGCCCCTCACCCTAACCCTCTCCCGAGGGAGAGGGGACGGTAAAGTTTACGTTTTCAAAACACCCTTTCCGCAGCTTGCACAGTACAACTAAGGAGCCTCGCCAAAATAACTCATACAATTGTACAATATCAACCCTGGCTTCAACCCCCGAGTTACGGCGCCGTATTGATTTTTCGGCCGCCTCCACTCGGGGCTCTTTGTACAGTTTATTTTGGCGAGCCTCCTAAAACAACGTACAAGCCGGGACCTATGGTTCCCGGAGGACAGAGATCGCCCCAACACTCCGGGGACACAGTCCCCGGCTCCAACTTGAAAACGCGTAACGATGACGTAGAATAGGTCTATGAGCCGTA
>JAVBQW010000143.1:0-3741 GCA_031548665.1 Thermoguttaceae bacterium | reverse complement strand
CACGGGCCATCGGAATTTTTTCGGATTCCCGAATCGCCTGTTCAATATATTCCGTAAGCGTTTTCATTTATCTCGTTCCTGATTCTGTTCTTTTGGCCGTGATTTCTTTGACGGCCAGGATGGTCTTTTCGCGAATGATGTCCAGTATGGTCTCTTTGAGCTTCTTAAATGCTGTCCGTGCATAACGCTTAGGCTCGGTGGGGCGTTTTTTTCGATTGGCAGGGTCTTTGAGCCACTTACCCCAATTGTTTTTTCCCGTCGTGTTCCCGATTCCTTTTGCGGCGCCATATCCAAACTCTTGCCATCGTCCGTAGTGGCCGGGATTCTGCCCGCTGTAACGCCTCGGCGAGCATACGGTACGCATTGCACATCAGCATCGGAGGTTGATTCCCGTTGCGGTCCGTCGGGCCAGACCCGGCAAGGATCAAAACGACCGGAACGGCTTCGGATGTTTTGCTTTCCGGCTCCACGACCGAACCGAAAATCGTGCCCGTCGTCGTTTCGAGACGGATCGGCGTTCCGACTTGCCGTTGTTCGTCGATCCAGGAGAGGACATGAATCCCGGAGATTTTCGTCCCGTCAAATGTAACGCGAATCATGAACGACTCCGTTTTTCCTGAATAGAACATCTCGACGGAGCGGGACTTTTCGCCGTGAGGAACGATCTCCTTTTTCCGACATTCGCCAAGCCCGCCGAACAATCGTTCGATGTCTATTCCGACTTTTTTCGAGCCGCCGCTCTGAACCCATTTTCGCATGGCGTCAGTCATTTCGATGTCTTTCAGTAATGCGGCTTCTTTGCGGTCGATGATGTTCAGGAAGAACCGCTCGGCGATTTTTTCGAGTTCGGCGTCGGCGGTTGTCGGTTCCGGAGCTTGTCCCAGAACCCAAGAGCAGCAGAAAAGGAACGGTATCAAGAACGTTGAAATTCGGTGCATGGCGTCACGTCGGTTGTTTAATGAAACAGGTATGTCCTCGTTTTATCTCGATTTCTTTCCATTGTCGAGAGAGCGGGATTTTGACATTCCCGGACTTTCGCGTACAATACAGAATGCTAAGTTTGTCCCGTCTCCTCAACTTACCCACGAATCCCAATGAACACTCCCACGCTCTCCGCTGCCGACGCGAAAGCAGCCTCGTTCAAGGCTCTCGAATCGATTCCCTTCGTTTCCTTCGCCACATCCGGGCTCGACGGCTGGCCGAATCTCCGCATGTTGGCCGTTGCCGCCAAGGATGGTATCGACACGCTTTGGTTTGCCACCGCGACCACGGAGAAGAAAGTCATCGAACTGAAAGCGAATCCCAAGGCCGTCGTGTACGGTTACGATCCGCAGTCGATGAAGGAATTTCGACTGTTCGGAAATGTCGCGTTGCTGGACGACCCGGCGTCACGCAAAAAAGTGTGGTGCGACGATTTTCTGCAATACTTCCTCGAAGGCATCAATTCGCCGACGATGATCGTCCTGAAATTCACAACCGATCACGGCCAGTACGCCTCTTACGGCGAAGGAGCCGGGACGTTTTGAAATGAATATCACAACTACAACCCAAACTGACTTTCCCGAAATCATTGATGTGTGGGAAGCGTCCGTCCGGGCGACGCACGATTTCCTCATCGAAGCGGATATTCAACACCTCAAACCGCTCAATCTGAACGAATATTTAAAAGCGGTCGAATTGTTTTGTGTTCGTGATGCCGAACAGATTCACGGCTTCCTCGGTCTGTCGTCTGACAAAATCGAGATGCTGTTCCTTCGGCCCGACGTTCGCGGCAAAGGAATCGGCAAAACACTCGTGCAGTTCGCGATTCGTGAAAAAGATATCCGAAAAGTCGATGTCAACGAACAAAATCCCAAGGCGGTCGGCTTTTACAAGCACATGGGTTTCGAGGTAGTGAGCCGTTCGTCGCTTGATCCGCAAGGCAATCCGTTTCCGATCCTCGCAATGGAACTTGTGAAAAATCCATGAAACAGAACATCTACGACGACGCCACGTTTTTCCAGGGCTATAAGGAATTGAGGGACAATGACACCGGACTCAACGGCGTGCTGGAGGAACCGGCGTTTCGCAGTTTGTTGCCGGATTTGCGGGGAAAAGCGATTCTCGATCTCGGTTGCGGCATGGGAAATTTCGCGGTTTACGCAATGGAACGTGGTGCCGCGTCGTATATCGGCGTCGATATTTCACGGAACATGATAGAAGTCGCTCGAAAGCGTGTCATCCATTCGTCGGTCGCGTTCATCAATGGACCGATTGAAGATCACGGCATTGAATCTTCGCAGTACGACTTGATCGTGTCATCGCTCTGTCTTCATTACATTGAGGACTACGAGGGTGTCATCGTCAAGATCGTTCAAGGATTGAAGCCGGGCGGCATGTTCGCGTTTTCGGTCGAGCATCCGGTTTGTACGGCGTCAATCAAGGATCAGCTTTGGTGCGAAGCCGCCGACGGAACGAAACGTCATTGGATTCTCGACGATTACCGTTGCGAAGGCTTGCGGAAAACAGCTTGGTTTGTCGAGGGCGTCACAAAGTATCATCGAACGACGGAAACCTACGTCAACGGCCTGATTTCACAAGGGTTGACATTGATACGTCTATTGGAACCCGCCGCGACCAACGAAGCGATAGCGAAACGCCCCGACCTCGCCGACCAAGCCCGCCGCCCGCCGTTCTTGCTGATTGCCGCTGTGAAGAAAGATTGATTATCGACCCGCATTGCGAATCCAGACAAGAGAAATTGAGAATGATCCGAACTTATGGAACCGAACCGTACCGGGTGGCAGTCTTACACGGCGGCCCCGGAGCGATGGGGAGCGTCGCATGTGTCGCAAGGGAATTGTCGAAGGTCGTCGGTGTCGTCGAGCCGATCCAGTCGCAGCACTCGATTACGGCGTTGATCGACGAACTCCAAGAGCAAATCTCGTCCGTTGCCAGCGAACCGTTGACACTGATCGGCCATTCGTGGGGAGAGTGGCTTGCGATCCTGTACGCGGTACGATACTCGGAATTCATCCGGGAAATCGTACTGCTCGGCTGCCCTCCGTTCGAGGAGCGATTCGTTCCAGAAATCACACAGCGGCGATTGGCAAAGCTGACGCCGTGCGATGCGGCATTATTCCAATCGCTCCTTTCCGAATTGCACGATTCCGGGCACGGCGACCATAACGCCGCAATGACGAAAATCTCCGGACTGGTTGAAAAGACGGACAACGTGGACGTGTTCTTTCCCGACATGGATCAAGAGGACCTATTGCCCGCCGACGGAGAGATGTATACCGCCATCTGGCCGGAAGCGGCGACGATGCGACACGATGGTAAACTGATGGAATGTTTGCGAAAAGTCGTCCGACCGGTTTACGTAATCCACGGAGATTCCGACCCACATCCCTTGTCGGGGATCGTCGAACCGCTACGAGCCGCGAATGTCCCGTTCGAGCAATACGTCTTGGCGAACTGCGGCCATTCGCCGTTCAAGGAACGTCGAGCGTGTCGCGAGTTTTATAACCTGTTGGAACGGATCGTCCTTTGCTGCACAGACATTGGAAAACGGACGTGACGCTTCAGGTATCACCACCGCTTTCTCTCGTCAGTTTCTTTGAAAAGGTTTGTCACTTGTTGGGCGGTCGTATCATTATTGCAAAAAGCAACTCGACAACACTACAGCGAAAACGCTTCCTCCCCACTTTTGATTATGTGGAGCTCCACATAATCAAAATTATGGAGACTCCCGGATTATGG
>JAVBQW010000070.1:0-39972 GCA_031548665.1 Thermoguttaceae bacterium | reverse complement strand
AACGTCCAGCACGATCCGTTTGTCGACGGCGAACTCTTTCACGTTGAACGGGTTGAGCACCTCCGCCGTTTTGATCGGAACGTGCCCGCTGTTCTTCAACACGGCGTTGATGATCCCCCGTAAAATCGGCTCGTTTTTCGGTGCCGACAACAACGTCGCGATGAACAAGTCGGACGTCGCCTTGATGACCAGGTTGTCGGTGTTCGAATTCGTTGTCTTCTTTTGTTGCTTGCCCATTGCGTCATTTTACCCGGAAGCATTGCCCTTTTCAAGAGGAAAAACGCAAGGAGGAAGGCGGTGATCGACGACCCGGCCGTAAAGAGATGGGCGACAAAATATCCGGGCGTTTCTCGGTGCGAGAAGCCGAATCGGGTATAATCCTCAAGACGAGACAAACAAATCTCGTCTGAAAGAATTGATTTCATCCGACAGAAATCGAAAAGCGAGTCGCCGAGGATTACGCAGACAAGATCAAGACCGACGGCAAGCCGCTCGTTTTGCTCGGCGTTCTCAAGGGAATTTTCATGTTACAGAAAAACAGTACATCCGCTACCGCATTGCCTTGTGGTGCGAACGATCATGATGAAGCGCGTTTGACGATACCATTTTCGTTTTTGGGCCGATTTCACTGATTAAATCACCACCAAGAATAGGATGGTGGCGATCAATAGGATACCGAAACCGAGAAAGGTCACCACGACATCAATGGGATGCAGTGGTTTTTCCGATTGATCAAACCTCACAAAGGCGGCGAGCCCCATGGCGATAACGTAAAACCCCAGCACGGCCCCGACCGCATAGGAACAGCGTTCCCACACGGTCAGTCCGGTTGCACCGATACACATCCCGGCGCAAAGAGAAAGAAGAGCCCCTCCGAGCAACGCGATAAGACAACCGACAGACAACGACGGGCTGTATTTATTTTTCATGGCGGCGGATTCACGAAAGAACGGATCGGCGACCTTGGATCACTGTTTGGATTTTACATCAAATTTTCGATAAAGTCAAAGCTTTTTTCAGGTGTTAGGTTCCGTCAGAAATTAGCGGGCAAGTTCCAGAACCCGACGCGTCAGCGAGGGAATGTGCTCCAAACACTCTCGGACGCGTCGTACTCTGTTTTGTTGCCGGTTATTTTTTTTGCGAAAGCCTTACTTGTACTGCGCAAGTTCACGACTTTGTTTGTGAACGCGACCTTCATTTTGCTGCAAGTCTGGAGGCTGGAGGCTGGAGGGAACGGTTGGAAACCGGGAACTCCAGCCTCCGGCCTACAGCCTCGTTCAATGTTCGATGTTTCGCAACTTGCGCAGTACAATTACAAAACAACATTCAGGCGTTTTGGGGCGGTATCGCTGATCAGAGAAACACCAGGCAACCCAGACAGAGAAACAGTCCGACGATCAAGGCGATACACGCCGGAACCTGTTTGAGACCGGCGACAATGAACCGATCGTAAGCACTGGTTCCGAAGGGTTCGGTATACCGCGTCGTCAACAACGCATGGACGCTGACGGCGAGATAAAACAAACCACCCGGAAGCAGGACGAGCATGAAAAACCGTCCGAGCATTTCACCGATCGGCCCGCAACCTCTGCCAAACAAGAGATTGCTGGCCAAGGCCAGAACGATGCAAGAAACACCGAACAATGACACGGCGTACGGCATCAAGTACGACGGATGCTTTTTTTGATCGTCGGCCCAAAATTCCGGCGTGTATTTTTCAGACATAGTCTTATGCTCCCTTACACGGAGTATACATCGGCTCGACGGAACAATCAATACAAATATTGCGAGGAAACCATGGCGTCGACCACAAGCATCGTTATCAGTATTACAAATGCTCAAGATCGTGAATTCTTGCCATGAAGCGCCAGCAGGACGGGAGCGGAGCGACCATCCTGCGGGTTTCGGCGCCGGAGCGGAAGCTCCTGTTGACGGCCCAGCCGCGCTGGGTGTCGGCCAATAGAGCTGATTTGACCTGCAATCTCAATACGATATCGGTACTGTCGGAGATACGGTCAAAAAGCTCGAAATTGCGACACCTTCACTCCGGAATCCGGAGGACGCCGCACGGGGTACGGGATCGTCCTTCAGCGTGACAAAAACGTTCCCAAGATTTTGTCATGGTTTTCGGACGTCCGTTTCCGGATACTTGAAACACAACACTTTTTCGATCCACGCATCAAGCCAATCGGCGGCATCTTCCGGGGCGATTGCCTGCATGTCGTACCGAACGTGGAATCGAAGCGAATTGCCGTAAGTGAATGTCGTAACGCTGAGATTGGTCCCTTTTCGACAAGGCGCGGCCTGTTGAAAATCGAACAACGTCGCGTCGCCGATTTGGAGTCGGCCTTCTTCATCCCGCTTCAAATCGCCGGAGAACAGCATGTCGAGTCGGTTCAAACTCGAAAGCATGGCGCTGGCAAGACATCGATCATTGCGAATGATGCGCTTGAGCATTCCGGGAATTCGGCCGAAGAAATTCAGTCCATTCAGGAACATCATGCCGACATGCCAATTCTTGATGATATAAAGTTCCTCGGCGATACCGTTATCAAAATCCGTCGTTGGACGACAGTCGCCTGTTTTTCGTGATGGAAAAACGTAACTGATGGCGTTGCAGGCCGGGAGATCCTCCGTGCGACGTCCCCGCATGTTGCACACGAGCCCGATTCGGAGAAGGTCGTTTTCGTTCAAAGGGCGATCCCGATTGTTTTTTGAAACAGCAACAAATCTGCCGGAATCGGCCAGCGAAAGAAACATGGTGGATAACAGTCGAACACCGAGCGTTTGTTTTTGCTTCTTACAGTCGACAAGAACACGAGCTGTCGTGTCGGAATTCAATTCGGCAAAAATAAAGCCCGAATTCCCCCATTGATTCGTTTGAGACAGAACGGTTTCCCCGCCGATATTTCTTTCCCAAAGGTCGGTTTTACGTGAGGATTTCGAGTTCGTTCCTGTTCCGCTTTCGTTTCTGTTCACGGAGACAAGAGGTAACGGCCGGCTTCGCATCCATCGAACGGTCTCGAGAATTGTCGAATAAAGAATCCGATACCACGGAATCGCGACCGGTGGCGGCTCCAGTTCAAATCGATCCCGTGCTTTCAGTTTTTCAGCATCGTATATTTTTTTCGTAACGGCCTTCCCAATTTTGTCGCAATAACACAAAAAAAGCGTGTCGAGGAACGAAACATAACCCATCCCGTCGGAAACGCAATGGTGAAGCAAAAAATGAATACGCGTTTCGTCACCCTGCTGACGGACGACTGTTTTCAAACCGGGTTCCCGCGTGATGTCGATCGTTCGGTCCTCCCACGGAAACGCATCCGATTCTTCTTCGTCCCAAACGATCGCCGTCGGTTCCTTCGCAGGAATCCAATGTTTTCCCTCCGGCGAAATAGTGCACGCAAACAGTGGGTGGACTCGGCACGCTTCCGCAAAGGCGTCCTCCAGTGCGTTCCGATCGAAGCGTCCCCGGAAAACCAGAACAAGCGGGAACGACATCGTGTTCCCGGACCTGTCGTCCAGGAACATATATCGTTCAAAAACAGTCAACGGGAGAGGAAAAACGGAAGGAGCGGTCACGGATTTACGCTTTCATGAGGAAGTCCATCACGGATCGTAACGTCGGAAACTGGTCGAGCGTCATGTCTTCGGACGCTTGAACCTCGAAATACTGTCCGATTTCACCAAACAGCTGCGCTTTCTTAATGCTGTCGATACCGAGGTCGGCCTCCAAATCGACGTCAAGATCGACGATTTCCGGCGGATAGCCCGTTTGGTCGACGACGAAATTCACGAGGAACGATTCCAGTTCGGCCGGGTCGAGTTTCTTGGCGGTATCAGCGATCTCAACCGCTGAAGACGTAACGGAATTCTGTGTCGCTTGCGTTTGCTCGACCATCGAAGCAGTCGTCGCGGAAGGAACCGACGCCGGTGGAGTCGGAGCGGACGGCTCTTCTTTCGCCGTGCCCTGCCCGAGGAGAAAGTTCATCACGGAGCGTAGCGTCGGAAACTGGTCGAGCGTCATGTCGTCGGACGCCTGAACTTCGAAATACTGTCCGATTTCACCGAACAGCTGCGCTTTCTTGATACTGTCGATACCGAGGTCCGCCTCCAAGTCGACGTCCAAATCGACGATTTCCGGCGGATAGCCCGTTTGGTCGACGACGAAATTCACGAGGAACGATTCCAGTTCGGCCGGATCGAGTTTCTTTTCGATGGCGGGCTCGGACTTCTTTTCGACAACGGGAGCGGAAGCTGCCGGCAACGGCGTCGGCGTAACGAAATCCGGCTCGTCGGTTTTCGTTTCGTTTTGACGAACGGTCGCGATGTCTTCGCTTTTTCTCGTCGCCTGGTTTCTCAAACGTTCACGGCGTCGCGCCGTGGCATCGAAATGAACGATACCGTCCGAAAATGTCGTGTTGGGATCAGCGACGAAATTCGATGTGCTTATCACTGGAATACCTCTTTGCAATAAAAAATGTTGAACGAAATTGTTTGTTCCCGTAACGTGAACCGCCATGAAAAGCCGTCCTTCCGGATCGGCGGTCGTCAAGGGTATTGTTTGATCGGACGTGATGGACAGCCGCTCATCGGCGAGCGATTCCAAAGCGGTCAAAAGACCAACCGCTCCGGCAGCGGTTCGAAGATGCCCGAACTGTCCAATTTTCGTATCCAACGGTCGACCGGGGTAATGCCTGTGAAGTTCGTCGACAATCTCCTTCTCCCGTTTCAAGGTTTCTCCGCCGACGACTTCGATCGCAGCGACTGTTTTTTGTACTCCGGAAAGCGAAGCCGCCTGCCAAGCCGTAGAGACGGCTGCGTCCGCTGCATGGGAATCGAAAGCGGCGGTTCCGTGCTCGTTCAGAATACCGAGGACCGTGTCGCCGTCGCGCCGGGCGTCTTCGAGGCGTTTCAACAGGAATACGACGCAACCTTCACCGGGTACCGCGCCGGTTTTTTTTCTTCCCAGCGGCGTCGTCCCCGCAAACGGTTTTTCCAATTCCCCTTCGATTTCGTAAACGAGAAAACGTTCCGGAGTCATGTCCTGCTCGCCGCAGAGACAGAGCATCAAGTCGGCCGAACCTTCCCGCAGCATATCCGTGCAACATTCGATTGCGGAGCCCGTCGAACCGACGGCGGCGTCCACCGCGATTCCTCCGCCCATGAGGTTGTACGATTTCGTGATGCGCGAGGCCAGCGAACTGGCGGTGAAACTGCCGGTCTCGTCGATCAAGGCCGGATATCGTTCGTGAAGTTTGTCGGCGAACTGCTTTTTGATGCTCTCGATCCGTTCGGACGGAATTCCATAGCGAGACAAATTTTCATCGAGAAACGCCTGGATTTGCGGAGCGTCCATCACCAAGGCCAATTGGGCCGCGAAATCGCCGCCGAAACTTGTTCCAACAATGCAGCCGGTTTTATTTCTCGGAAACGTTTTCAATTCCTTGCCCTGAGCATCGACATAGCCCGCGTTCTGGAGTGCTTGGTCGACGGCGTCGAGAAACATGAACTGAAGCGGACTCGCCTGCGCAAGCTGTTTCGGCGGAACCTTGTGTCGCTTCCAATCGTACTGATATCCTTCAATGATCGCCGCCGGAGGGATCGCGATTTGCCAATCGGAACCGCAACCGGACGCCGGAGTAAAAAATTTCGCATCCCATCGGGTCGACGGTATTTCCGAGCGAATTTCCTGTCCGGATAGGAGCAACGCACGGAATTCCTCCGGAGTTTTTGCTCCAGGTAATATCGTACCGCGACCGATGATCGCGATTCCTTCGGTCTTCCGGGGGGCGGCTTGAACGGCGAGTTTTCGAACGACGTTCTTTTCAAGATATTCGTCCAAAATGACGTGGACGTTCAAACCGCCGATACCGAACGACTCGACAGCGGCTCGCCTCGGCACAGAACCGTCGCTTTTCCACGGCAACGGACGATCCACCGGACACAGCGGAATCGCGTTCCAATCGACGTCTTTGTTCAGCTCGCAGCCGGGCTCGATGCACGGCGGAATCGTTTCGTTACGCAAAGAAAGCAGGACCTTCGCAATCCCCGCCAAACCGGAGCATTCGAGCGTATGTCCGATGTTCCGCTTGATGCTGCCGATCGGAAGCGATTTCGCGTTGCGGTATTTTTCCAAGCCGGATTCACGAAGAACCTTCGTGAACGATTCCATTTCGGTCGCGTCCCCGAGATGGGTCGAAGTTGCATGACATTCGAGATACTGGAGCCGCTCGAGCATCGCCGGATCGGGATACGCGCGACGAATACACTCGACTTGTCCGGCGGCGAGCGGCGCCCAAAGACTTTTCCCTTTTCCGTCGCTCGAAATGCCGAGACCGCCGACGACGGCAAGGACGGGATTACCGTCTCGCAAAGCGTCGGCGAGCCGCTTGAGAATTACCGTAACGTAACCTTCACCGAGGATGAGACCGTCGGCCCGTTCCGCGAAGGGAGCGGTTCCCGTTGCGGAAAGAGAATGCGCCAAGGAAAACAGGACAAGCGTGTTCGCGTGAAAACAGGAGGCTCCACCGACGATCGCCGTGTCGACGACTCCTCGCCGAATCGCCATGACGGCGTGCGCAAAAGCCTGGAGCGACGAAGCGCAGGACGAATTGAATACCGTCGCGGGCCCGTTCAAATGGAACGCCGAAGAGACAAGATCGGCGATTCCGTACGGTCCCAGCGTCGGATTGTCGTCGCGGCTGCGTCGGGGCGAGCGGCCTCGGACTTCGGAGATCAGACGGTCGGCCAGTCGATCGGCGTCCATCCCGGCACTGCGGAGTTCGTCACGGAATTGCGGCAGTTTACGCAACAAATCCGCCGCGTAAGGGATCAGGATGCCGAGACTGTATTCGGCTCCCAAGCCGCTCGGAGTCGCGTGTCCGATGTAGGTTCCCGTTTTTCTTTTCGCGAATTCGGCGACATCCAGCCGGGCGGACTTCACGGCGCCGACGACGGTTTTGGCGTAAGCGACGTGCGACGGGTCCCGTTTGTTTAATTCCGAAACGGAAAGAAACGGCAATCCTTCGGCGATCCGTTCGCGATCGACGGTCGAGTAATCGACCAAGGCGGCCAAATCGGTGTAGGAACGTCCGACAACCCCCTTTTTCGGATCGAAAAGGAGTCGCCTGCTGAAAAGACTTTCCGGAACGGAAACGACGGCGTCGGTCCCGGCGCGGAGCATCGTCCAGAGTTCGTCGGGACCGGCAGCCCCTGGCAATAAGCAGTCGAAACCGATAATCGCGACGGAATTATCGTCAAAAGTGTGGTTCATGATTGTACGGATGAGACCGGCGCCGAGGCGACGGCGGAGTGCAATTTTTGAAACAGCGAATCCCAAAGTCCGATTCCGACGGCGGGCGGATTTTCAACATGGACGGCTCCCAGGTTCAAAGCCAGGAGAAAAGTCGTTTCGCCCCGAATGATGCGATGAAACGTTTCCGAATTCATGTACACCAACGGCGAGTCGTCGACGGGAAGCCCCGGCACGACGTCGATGATCGTTCCTGAATCGCCGTATCGGGCCGTCCACGCTCCGCCACCGCTTCCATTGACCTGAAGGCCGAACCGCTGTTCGGACGTTCCCCTCGCGACGTTACAGAAATCGTCGACCTTCGGCAGAGCGTTGCAGGTCCAGTGTTTCGGTCGGATGGCTTGCGGACGGGGCCAACCGAACCCATTGTCCAAAGCGAACTTCGCCAAACGAATCAGCATGGCGTAATGAACGTCCGGACACGGCAGATCGGGAAGGACCCGTTCGATGTTCGTACGGTCAAACGTCGGGTCATCGCGCCAGTAAGCCTGGTAGACTTCCATCTGATCCTTGAAAATTTCGCCGATCATCCCCATGTTGAATTCACTCAGGCTGTTCGGCGTTTCCGGCGGTTTTCCTTTTTCGTTCAAACGCCGTCGCAGCGCGTCTTCGAACACGCGTAAAGTCGTTTTACAGGTCGTCGGCCTTTTCGGGACGAGATGATAAACACTGCCGTGTAATTTCGGATTCGAAAATATCCGAACCGTCGCCGCCGACACCCAATCGACGGGAACGAAATGTTTTCGTTCGTTTCCGGTCAAGCCGAGAACACCGAGCAACGGGGTCCCGTCGACGACTTCGGAACGGATGAATGAATGAACGATTTTCAGCGGCGTGTAAAATCCGTGATAGGTCGACGTGTATCCGGTCTTCGAATCGCCGATGATGATCGACGGACGGTAAAACGTCACGGAATCGAGATGGTCCGCGGCACGGACGAGTTTTTCCGCCGCGACTTTCGATTCCTCGTAAGCGTTACCGAATTTTTGCCCGACATCCAATTCGTTTTCACTGCAAAGGTCGGTCCGCAGGCCGCAAATATACGCCGTGGAAACGTGATGGAACTCCCGGATGCCTGTTTCCCGGCACAGGGCGAGGACGTTTTCCGTTCCGCCGATATTCGAACGATAAGGTTCGTTCGTTTTTTCATCGAGTTGGAATTGGAGGCTCGCCCCGTTATGGAGCATCGCGTTGCAATGTTCGGAGATCCAGCGACGTTGCCCTTCGTTCAAGCCGAGCGTCGGCCTGGTCAGGTCGCTTTCCATGACGACCGGCCGGGGGAGGACGATCCCTTCTTCCCGTTCGAATCGCGCCAAGGTCGTTTCAATACGTTGAACGGCGTTCTCGAATTTACTGCTCCGGACGAGAACGACGCAACGGGTTCCCGCCGCAAGGAGATCTTTCAGCAGATAAGCGCCGAGCAGGCCCGTCGCCCCGGTCAGGACGACGTATTTACGTCGCGATAAAAATTTGTCCATCAGCCCCCCCGCACGGCAGCACCGCCGTCAATGGTGATCGTTTCCCCCTGGATCATGTCGCTTAGCGGCGACGCGAGAAACAGGATCGTGTTCGCGACGTCTTCCGCTTCCAGAGCCCGTTTGCCGACCTGCGTGTTACGAATTTGGTCGTCGTACATTTTTTCCGCGTCGGGGAGCTTCTTCGCCGAATCCGTCCAAACGAGGCCGGCCCGAACGACGTTGATGTTGACGTTCCGGTCGCCGATTTCCAGCGTCAAGTGCCGCACCAGGCTTTCCAACGCGGCCTTCGAGGAACCGACCAACCCGTACATCGGCAGTCCCAGAACGGAGCCGTGACTGGAAAGCGTGATGATCTTGCCGCGACCGGGTTCCTTTTCCAAAAGCGGGAGCGCGTTCTGCACCAGATAGATCAAGGGAAGAACGTTCGAGTGGAACGCGGCATCGAAATTGTTCTTCGTCGATTCGAGCAGCGGTCGGAATCCGCCCGTCGCGGCGTTGCTGACGACGACGCCGAGTCGACCGATTTGCGCCTTGATGAAGTCAAACATCATGTCGACGTCGTCCTTTTCGCTGACGTCCGCCTTGACCGTCCAGCAACGCCGACCTAAACGTACGATTTCCTTGGCAATCTCTTCGGCGGCTCTGCGCGACGTGACGTAATTGATCACGACGTCGGCGCCGGCCTGAGCGAAACGCAACGCCGTGGCGCGACCGATCCCACGCGAGGCGCCGGTCACGAGAACCACTTTATCCTTCAAGTCCAAATTCATGATAAGGTTACAAGATTAAAGGTTGGTGAATAACAAAACAGTTCCCGCTAAACGGCCCCCTTGGGCGAACTGAGAAGAATTTGGCAATAATAACCGAGCGCCATGCAAATCAGGGCTCCGTCTTCGCCGATTTGACAAAAATCGTAACGGATCGACGTGTTCGTCTGTTCGATTTTGTTCGCAAACAGTCGGCAACGCTCCCCCTCCCGGGGTGGTCGGGCGAACAGGAAAGTTTCAGCCCCTTTGGGGAGTCCGATGTTTTCCTCGAAAAAGATCCACGTCGCCGCACCGCAAAGATACAAGCAGGCGTCGAACGAAGCGGGCCGCGTGAGCCAATGTTCCGCGGAACGGTTCCCGATCCATTGTCTCATCGGTTGCGTGATCGACTCACCCCAAACACGGTCTCCTTCGATGTCGATCCATTGCAATTCCTGAAGGACGGGACCGTGGTACATCACGCTCCCCTTCGGTACGTATTTCATCGGTCGTGTGTCGCGGGCCGTCCCGAAACGCCGCAGTTCGTCCAGCGGTTGCTTCCATGATCCGGGAAGCACGAAACCGGACGGCGTTGGGACCATCGACACCCGTGAAATTTCCGCCGCTGCATGAAATCGGTTCGGATTCAGGACGACGCCTTTACTGTTCGCGAAAGTGCTCAATAAACGACAGCTCTGTCGGGACGGATCCCGATCGGAGGGCGAGATGATTGCACGCATCGTCTGCGGGGCGTCCGAGAAAAACCGCAGCCCCTCGGCGATTTCGAATCCGTGCACGGCGAACGCGGTATCGGGATTGTCCGGCTTGAGACCGTTCGAAATTGTGTACGCTTCGAGCATCGTCTCCATCATCAACGCCGCCGGAAGGATCGGCTTGTCGGTCAACCGATGAGCGGCAATCAGCGGTTCGGTCGTCGGATTCCAAACAACTTCGACTCGCTTTCCCCGGGCTTCGTCGGCAACTTTTTCAACAAGGGGGAGCGTCTCCGTTTTCGACGACGACGACGACAAATCGTACAGCATCTCGCCGGAAAACGATTGGCTGAAATACTGATCGTCGCTGATCACGACTTCGCTTTCACCGCCGCCGTACTCCAACTCTTCGAGAATTCGTAACGTCCCTTCCTTCGGTGAGAGGAGCGTCATCTTGAGCACTTTGACGGACCCGTAACTGATCGGTCGCATCGTCATGCCGACTTCGTCCCAAGCGTGCCAATGGAAGCCGATCGCGCGGCAGTTCGGTTTCCAACGTCGAACGACCCGCATCAACTTGCACATCGCGTCGTTTCCGGCACAATAAGCGCTGACGCTTCCGGCGCCGAACCGACCGCTGACGCTACCGAAACCGAGGAAGACTTCCAACGGATCGTTCTTCAGCAACTCCAGCAGCACGAGACTGGCGTCCATTTTGATATTGACCACGGTTTTTCCGGCGCGAACGTTGACCGGCGTCGTGGTTCGGACCATCGAAGCGTTTCCGGCGAACCCGGCGCCGTGGATTACACCCCGAATCGGACCGTCTTTCGAACGAATTGCATCAACGACGTTTTTCAACTGTCGCGGTTCCGTGACGTCGCATTGATGATAGGTGACGTCGATTCCCAACTCCTTCATTCGACGGAGGTTGCGGTCGATTTCCAATTCGCGGCGAAACGCTTCCCAAACCTTGTCGGGAAGCTGTTTCGTTTGCAGTGCCTCCTTGATGACCCTTTGTTTGTACGGCTCCAGTTCTTCATCGGAGAGAAACCGTAACGATGGGTCGATGTTCGGAAGCGGCAGGGTTCCCAGCAGATGAATTTTCAATCCGTAATACGGAGCGAGCCGTTTGACCGTTTCCGCCGTGATACCGCGTGCGCCGCCGGTTATGATCCAGGTTCCTCCTCGCGTGATGGGGGGAAATGTCGTCTGTCGTTTTTGATCACTGAATTCGGCGTCGACGATTCTTGGGACAAAATGTCGTCCGCCGACCACGGCCGATTCGATGCCGAGCCGATCTCCTCGCGATCCCGAGCCAAGTTCCGCAATTAACGTCTTTGCAACGACTTCGGGGGATTCGTCGACCGGGGCGTCCAAAACGCGAATTGTCAAACCATCACGCTTCGGCCCACCGTTTTCGTGGTACAGCCCTTTCAGATAAGAACCGAGCAAGGCGCCTTCCAGCGCGATCGGGCCCGTTCCGTTGAGGTCGTCGACGGCGTAATTTCCTCCCAATGAAACGGCCGCCGCGACGGAAGCTTTGTCGAGCAGTTTCTTTCTGTGAACTATTTTCAACCATTCGCGCATGAGAACCGCCGGAACTTCCATACTGACCTGCCGGCGATACTGCCAATCAGACAAATACCGGGGATCCTCCACGCAGTTCGCTTCACGGAGCCCCGCAGGATTTCGAGAAGACATGAAAAACAGGTGAAGCGGCGTGTCGTCTGCAAACTCTTTCCTGACAAAGGCTTCCATTGCCGATTCGTCTTCCGATTCAGGGAGTAGCGTGCATGGAATCGACCGACATGAAAGTTGTTTCGCCAACGCTTGAGCGTCGACGTTGTCGCCGTAGATCACCGCTTTGCCGGCAAACGAAAACTCCGTTTCATGAGCCGTCCGTTCCTGCGGAACCATCCGAACGAGCATCCGTTTCATTTTTCGATCTGCGAACTCGCCCACATTTTGCTTCTTGTCAAACTGGGTGGGGGGGGGGGGCGAGGCGGTTTGTTGCTGTGGAATTTGCGTAATCGTGCTCTTGGCGAACGCCCCTTTCATCAAATCGGCGGGAGTTGCGTCCGGATTGTTTTGGGAAAACGATTTCGAAAATTCCTCCGGAGCCGCTTGGCAAATCGGAACGAACCATTTCAGCAGGGCTTTCCAGTCGCAAACGAGGATTTCACGATCCGGCCCGTTGTACGAAATTTCCTCATTGAGGAATTGCAGCGCGTCGGCCGGCGGCAACTTGAAATATTCCTTGACGGCGATGCTGTTTTTCGATTCGGGTCGCATCGCCATGCCGATTTCGTCCCACGCCCCCCAATCGAAACAGAACGCGAGGCAGTCCGGTCGCTGCACGGCGTAGGCACGAACCAACTTGGCAAGCACGTCGTTCGCCAAACTGTAATCCGTCTGACCGTAAGAGCCGAGGCGACCGCTGCTCGAACCGAAAGCGATAAAATGTCGGATCGGATCCTGGCGAGTCAGAAACATCAGGTTCGCGGCGGCATCGGTTTTCACGGCGTACGTTTTTTCGACGTTCGCCGGATCCTTTTTCTGGAAAGCGCACGAATAGTCGACCCCCGCTCCGTGGAGGATGCCGGTGATCGGTCCGTCCGTTGCGCGAATATTTTCCACCGTTTCGGTCAATTTCTCGATATTCGTAACGTCGCAAAGATGGTAGACGTAAGAGATTCCGTCCCGTTCGAAATCCTTCAACGACTCCGCCAAACCGATCGACCGATCGACGCGGGACCATTCCGTGATCGGATTGCGTCCGCCCTGTCGAGCCTTGAGCATGATCGACTTTTGCAGCTCCTTCTTGCCGCTCTCATCGAGTCCGATCCACTCGGCGGGAACTTCCGGAATCGGCGAACTGCCGAGCAGATGCAACTTGATTCCGTACTGTTTTGCCAGCGTTCTTGCCGTGTACGCCGTGACGCCTCGGGCGCCTCCTGTAACAATCCATGTTCCCCTCGGCCGAAGTTTTTCGGGAAGCGGAACAACGGACGAAAATCCCGTGAAAATCGTCTGGTCCGTCTTTTCGGAAGGGAAATCGGGAACGTTGAAAATCATCCGGCGTCGTTCGCCAGTGTAACCGATTTCACCGATCGGCGGACCGTAGGTCCATTCATCGAGGAGTAACTCGGCGCAGCGTTGGGCGTCGATATCGCACGAAAAGTCGATCGCCGTCGAACGGAACGTGTTTTGGGTCGTCAAACCGGCTTCGAGGAAAATCGCCTTTGCCATGCCGGTCAGTACGCCGCCGCAAAGGTCACCGTTGCCGCTGAACCCCGAGTCGCCTCCAAGGAACGTCGCCGCGTAAAACGATCCTTTTTCGAACAAATTCTTTTGTTTGACGAGTTCACCGTACCAAGCCTGGATTGCCGCAAACGGTTTCAGGACACGGCGTTCGCGTAATTCCTTCCAACGATCCGGCGTTCGGCCGTCAAGGGTTTCCCAAGAGGAAGCGGCTTGATGATAATCGTCCCAATCTTCTTTGTTCAACGCGTAAAAACAATGGGGCGTCGGCAATTGAGCGGAGATTGCGGCAATTTTGTCCCGGATTTCGGCGACGGTTCCTTCAACACGCAGGACGACGGTTTCGTGTCCCAAAGCTTGCAGACGTTGTTGTAACGCAAGTCCGAGCGGCGAGTCGCCGAGAATCAGGATGCGTCCGGCAACGGGCAAGGACCGCGCGTCGGCTTTCACCATCGGCGTTTCGACCAAACGGGGAACAAACCGGCTGGCGTGCCGGCGAGTGTTTTCGTCCGGAATTTCGGGCCAGGACCGAAGTATTCGTACGTATTCGGCAAATGATATCGTTTCCGGAAGTTCTCTCCGAGGCGTAACGACTGGTTCGACCATTTTCACAGGGGTTTTCGATCGTTCGGACTCGTCAACGAACGGGGGGAAAACCTCCTGGTCATCGCCATGGTTTTTCCAGTAGGCGAAAAGCGGTTCGACGCAAACACCGGCACCGCTTGCGATTCCGACGAGGAACGGAGGGATGTTTGCGTTGACGGTTGATTGTTGAGACAAATCTCCGGTCGCGGTGTCCGCTTGGCGTCGGAGAACAAGACGAATCGATTCGGCATGGGATTTCCCCCATTCGAAACGGGAATCATGAACCGGACGACCGGACGTCGCGGGTTCATGTTTATCGAGATACCCACGAACTTCGAGCGAAGCACGCGCAACGAAAAGAGAAAGCGAATCGGCTTGTCCCTTCGAGTCCAGCGTGAGACAGAGAATCGGTTGCTCGGTGAATTTTTCGGCGATGATTTTTTGATGAATTCCCGTCAAGACGTTTCCGGGCCCGCATTCGACCAGAGCGGTGTATCCTTCACGGACCAAGCGTTCGACCAAGGCGACATAACGAACAGGAACGGTCATCTGGTCGGCCAAATTACGGCGGATCCGTGTCGAATCGGTTTCGAACTCATTGCTGACGCTGCTCAAAAAACGTTTCACCGGTTTTCGTGCGGGAACCTGTCCCATCGCTTCGTACAAGGGACCACGGACTTCGGCCATGATCGGCGTATGGAACGGTCGCGGAACTTCGAGAATCTTCGTCGATATTTTTCGTTGCGAAAGTATTTCGACGGCCCGCACCGCGATCGATTCGGTTGCGCCCAACACCGTTTGTTTCGGGGCGTTCAGATTGGCGATATGGACTTCGAGCCCCTCATCGTTCATTTCGCGACAGAAATTCTTCGATTCGATTTCGTTTAATTGCGTGACGAGAAGTTTTCCCCGGGCGTTTCGGCAGCCGGAAATCGCGTCGCATCGAATCGAGGTCGCCTGGGCTCCCTGTTCCATCGACCAGCTTCCCGCAACCGTCAAGGCGGGGAATTCGCCGTAACTGTGTCCGGCGACGACGTCCGGAACGATCCCCATCTTTTCCGCCGATCGACAGAGGAGCATGTCGGCGGCGAAGAGCGAAAGCTGCGTCCATTTGACGTCTTTGCCGAGTTTCGGATTTTGGCTCCACGCCAATTCGGCGAACCCGGGAGCGTCGATGCTTGTCAAAGCGGCGTCGACTTCCTTGATCGCGACTCGGGCTGCCGGAGAATGATCGACGATCGGCTTGAGCATTCCTTCGTACTGCGAACCTTGTCCCGAACAGAGGAACGCGATTTTTCCCGGTTTCGTTTCCGATTCGACTTTTCCGTAGAAAATATTTTTTCGTGCAAGAAGTTTTTCAACGTACGGATTCGAAAAATTGTCCGAAACGTACAATAATTGTTCAATAAACGTCTGCTCGTCGTCGACCACGAAACCGAGACGGAAAACGTCTTCCGAACGGAACGTTTTGTCGCGATAGCGTTCGAGACGGGGTTCGGCGACCGCGGCGAGAATTTGTCGTTGCAGTTCTTCCCGTGAACGGGCTCCGAAGCGGACGATTTCGTATTTTTCCTTTTCCGAAACAGATTCGGACAACGCCGTCGCTCGGTGATCCGTTTGCGTTTTAGCCGCGAAGCGAGAAACCGTTACAGGATTTCGGTCCAGAACGAGATGGTAAGCGATTCCGGCTTGATCCCATGCGGAAACGGCGGCGAGATCGGATTGGTTCGATTTCTCTCCCGACGGATCGGACATCGAGGCTTTGAGGAGCGCTGCCATACCGGAAGCCGCTTGAACGTCGCCGATCTGTTTGGCAAGATTCGAAACGTTCGCTTGGGAATATCGCCGCTTCGTTGATCGGACTTCCCCTTCCAACGGAGCGCCGCACGCGGAAGACAATTCGACGTGTCGGAGCGCTGCGAGTTCGTTTTCCGGGAGGCCGGTCGCATCCCATGCTTGTTCGATCGCTTTATCGAACGCGGTTTCGGCATCGTCGGCGAATCCTTTTCCAATACCGTGCAACACGCAACGGATCGAATCGCCGTCACGGACGGCATCGTCCAAGCGTTTCAGTACGACAACTCCGGCCCCTTCGGCGGGAAGCGGATCGTTCGCCGTCGACAAGCCTTGTCGTTCTTTTTCCAAGAAGGTTCCCGGGAGCATGTTGCGCGAACCGGAAGCGCACAGGACGAGGTCGCATTGGTTTTCCCGCAACGCTTTCATTCCTTGGTCGAGCGCCGCCAACGCCGAAGCGCTGCCGGCGTCAAGCGTTACGCAGCCGCCCATCAAGTCGTAAACCTTGGTGATTCGGCTTGCGAGGGAACTCGCCGTAAAACCGCCGGTTTCGTCAAGGAACGCCTTGTTGTGTTTGAAGAAAACGTCCGTAAACTCTTTTTCGATTCGGTCCAGTGTTTCCGGGTCCTTGACGTCGAGTTCCCGGAGTCTTTTTTGCACGAGATTTCGAAACGGCACCAATCGAAAAGAAAGCGTCAAGTCGGTCAGGAAATCGGTCCCAAGCGTCGAACCGACGAAAACGGAGGTTCGACGGTTATCCAACACTTTTCGTTGCGCGTCCGTTTGCGATGCTCCGAACGGAGCGGTCGCGTATCCGGCGGCGTCCAAAGCGGCGTCGACGGCATCAAGAATCATGAACTGGAGCGGATTGCCGTTTTCGAGCTGTTTCGGCGGGATTTTGTGCCGTTTCCAATCATATTGAAAATCCGTAACGAAACCACCGCGGCAGATCGTCGTCTTCCACGGATCGGACTCGGCGTCCGGAGTCGACACATAAATTTCACGGTTCCAGCGGTCCGCCGGAACGTCTTGTTTCGGATCCGCTCCGGAAAGGATGAGCGATTCAAAAGCCTGCAACGTTCGAGCGCCGGGGAAAACGGCTCCCGCTCCGATCACGGCGATGGGCGTTTCAGTATTCTTGAACGTTGAGTCCGTGGAAGACGCCGCACCCGTTTTGATTTCCGCAACTCGGCCGATTCTTCGATTTGTCGGTGAAGTCAGCAAGTCGGTCGGTTCTTCGATCACGACGTGAGCGTTGATTCCGCCGACGCCGAACGCGCTGACTGCCGCAAGTCGAGGACGTCCGTCTTTCGACGGGGGCAGCGTACGCGGTTGATCCGGTACGAAAAAAGCGAGTTTGTCCCAATCGACGTCCTTGTTCAGCGGATACGCGCCGCATTGCGGAGGAATCGTGTTGTTTTTCAGCACCAAAATTGCCTTGATCAGTCCGACGCCGCCGGCGGATTCCAAGGGATGTCCGATGTTCCCCTTGATGCTTCCGATCGGACATTTTTCCGGCATAAAATCGCCGAAAACCGCCTGAACGGCTTCGAGTTCCGTACGATCTCCGACCGGCGTCGACGTTGCATGGGCTTCGTAATAAGCGAGCCGCCGCCGATCTTCCGGCGAGGCGTACGCTTTTTTCATCGCCTCGATTTGGCCTTCGACGCGCGGCGCCCAATGACTGCGGCCTTTGCCGTCGCTGGACAAACCGATTCCGTGAACGATCGCGTGAATGCGGTCGCCGTCGGCAATCGCCCTGCCAAGCGTTTTGACGACCAAGGCGACGTACGCTTCGGACGAAATCAAACCGTTGGCGCGATCGCTGAACGGAAAACTGCCGTCCGGCGACCCGCTCTGGGCGTTAGAAAAAAGGATGAGATTCTCTTGGGAGAAAAACGTTCCGCCGCCGATGATCGCCATGTCGGTTTGGCCGGACTTGAGATCACGTTCGGCCATCCCCAACGCGTTGAGCGACGACGAACACGCGGCATCCAATAAAATCGAGGGACCGGTCAGTTCAAGCGACTCGGAGACCGCCAGCGCGATCGATTGGACCAGCGGGCCGTTGTGTCCGCTTCGAGAGGGATAAGCACCGTTTCGACGAATCTCGTCGATGATCGAGGAAATGAGAACCTCGATCGAGATCTTTCCGTTTTCCGCCAAGGCTCGAAGCGTGGGAACCTCGTGGAACAGATGGGCGACGTTCGGACACATCGTCGTGTAAACGCTTTCATGGCCGAGCGTTCCAACGACCGTGCTTCCGAGGTACACCCCGGTGTTCGGATAGGAAACCCGAAACGGATTGATCCCGGCGTCCCGACACGCCGCAGCGGCGACGCGGCACATTTCCAAGGAGCCGACGTCGCACATATCCATCAACCGGGAGGGAAACCGACATTCCTTGGGATCGAAAGCGGTATAGTCGATCAATCCGCCATGGTTCATGTAGGATTTGCCCTTGACCCCTTTATTCGGATCATAATATATGTCGCGATTGTAGCGGTCTGAAGGAACACGATTGATTGCGTATTCGCCTTTAAGGATCAAGTTCCACAATTCGTCGACATTATCGCACCCCGGAGCGCGGCATCCCATTCCGACAATGGCTAAACGAGAAGAATCGCATGAACTTTGGGATGGCGAATACATTGGAACGATAAGATGAAACTGTTATTCTGAATATTACGGATGAATGACGCGCGTCCAAGCAACCAGATGACAGGTATTCAGAATAATATGTTATTTGTCCGTCAAAAAGAACGCATATCTCCTATTTTATCGAGCGTGTATAGTCTACCCCGTATTCCCGCTTTGTCAAATGAAAATCGTTGATATGTCTGCTATTGTTCCACGACATCATTTCCTGAAACCGTGACAAGCTTGTCCGCTTTCTTTTTGGCGTCACGAATGATTATTTTCCCTCGTTTTTTTGACTTTCTTCAATATCTAATGTATATTCATAGCGTGAGACGAGTACACAAAATAGACAACATGTCTCGTCTTGCGGAGATTGCGCAAAATAGACGGACAAAGAAACGTCACATGAACGGTATTGATTGGCTTCCGATAATCGAGTGTTCTGGGACGCCCTATGAAATAGGGCGATCAATCGGCGAACAGGACCGGCGGAATATTCATCGGATTCTGGCTCATCATGTTGACGCAGCAGGTTGGGCGGGGAGTTCTTTGGTCGATGTGCTGGAATTAGACGTCGATCCGAAGGAGTATTGGGGAACGGATGGTTGGGCGGAATTGCAGGGCATGGCGGATGGAGCAGGAGTCCCTGTTGAGAATTTGGTTTATCAAAATTTACAAAAATATGCGTTGGGGGCCTGCACCCACTTTGCACAACACGATGAATCGACAGGTCGGTTCCTTCACGGGGCGAATATCGATGTTCCCGCTTCGCTCTTGTTGAGGGATTCCATGACTTATCACGTTCAAAAGCGGCGTCCGAAAGGGGGAATTCCCTATGTGCTTCCCGGGATGCCGGGGGTGTTGCTCGGAATCGATGGGTTTAATGAAAAGGGCTTGTTCGTTTCCAGTTCGATGCTCCTCGACGAGCCTCAACCGAAACGGCTGCGTGGAACGAACCACGGTGTGATCATTTCCCGATTACTGCAATCGTGTAACGACTTGAGTGAAGCCGTACGGTTTCTCTCGGTGATTGCCGGATGGGGTGGTTGGGCCATCGCGGTTTCATGCCCCAAGGAAAAACGGGTCGTTTACGCCGAATATCACGGAAATCGAACGATCATCGACGAAAAAAGCAATCGGTTTGTTTGCAGTAATCACTCAAGACTTTTTCCGGCAACGAAAATTCCCGATCATTCGCGGCTTCGTTTGGAACGACTGGAAGGATTGTTGAATTCCGACCGACACGCAATCGATCTCCGGAGCGTCCTTTTCGACCGTTATAATCCGAACAAATCGGGACCCTCGAAGTTTCGGACCATGAATACCGTTTTCCGCGTCGATCACGTCGTCAGCCTGTTGGCCGATGAAACGGGAAAGTGTTTTTTTGCACTGACACGCAACGCCGAACAAACCGAATTCATCGCGGCGTTCGATTGCGGTCCCTCGACGTTTGCGTCAAACACACGGGGAACTTGAGATGAAAACGACAAGCGACGCGGAACCCGTGGATTCCGGAGCCCGGCTCGTTTGGCAAATGCTGCGGGAGGAAAAGAATGTTTTTGTAACAGACGCTCCCGACCTGGTAGCGGTTCGCGCGAACATCAATCGGATTTTCGACGAGTTCGAACGGATGTTGCAACGATCCCTGCCTCGTCCGACTGTCGTTCCCGGACGAGAAGAGGTCGAAAACGTTTCGGAAACAATCGAGAACGATCCCTTTTTCCAAAAACTGAAACGAATCGACGAACGACGTTCGTCGACGACGCTTCCCAAGATCCGGACGTCGGTTACCGAGGAGCATCAACGCCAATGGATGAATCGTGTCTTCAAAATACTTGAAAGGGCTCCGTCCTGTTTTATCCTTGACGTGAGCGGCGAGAACGGTGGTCGAGCCGGGATGCCGGGAAACCACGGACTGATACGAGCCAACGTGAAAACGTTGCGCGACATTTTGGACGCCGTCGACCCGGCGCGAGCGGCACGAACGGATTTGTATCGGGGACGCTGGCTCCTCATCGCGACTCCCCCTTTTCGTGACATGAACGAACTTGTCGGCGAGGCGGTCGTTTTTTGGGAAACGCTCGCGAAATCCGTCGCCGACCACGAATCGACGTGATTTGTTATTTTTCAATAGGACCTGTCCAGAAACAACCTTTACAACTGTACAATTTTGATTGCCGCTTCAACCCCCGAGTTCCGGCGCCGTATTGGTTTTTCGGCCGCCTCCACTCGGAGCTCCTTTTTGATAGTTTATTTACGCACACGCCCTAACCGGCGAGCACGAAGCGTCAGTAAGTGTTTTGAGCACATTCCCTTGCTGACGCGTCGGGCTCTGAAAAACCATGCTCATTGTTTGTAAAACGGTAGTTTCCAAACAAGTCCAATAAACCTTTTCGACCATGCGAATCATCGGCTTGGCCTGCGCGGTTCCGAAAGACGAGTCGCCGATCGAAGAAGCGATCGGGCGATTCCCCGAGGAAATCGTCCGAAAAATCATCGGAAACACCGGCGTTCATACACGGCGGATCGCCCCCCGTGGGATGTCCGCGTCGGATTTGAGCGTTCGTGCCGCCGAATCGTTGTTCGAAGCGACCGGAGTCGCGAAAGATTCCGTCGACGCGATTATTTTCGTTTCGCAAACAGGCGATTATCTCACGCCGACGACCAGCAGTTTGCTGCAGCATCGCCTCGGACTCCCCAACACGACGTTTACGTTCGACCTGAATAAAGGATGCACCGGATACACCGACGGCCTGATCGTCGCCGAGGGACTACTTTCCGGGCTCCGCATGAACCGAGTCCTGCTGATCGTTTCCGACGCTTTGAGCAAAATGGTCGACACGGAAGACCAGTCCACGGCGCTCCTGTTCGGCGACGCGGCCTCCGCGACGCTTTTGGAACGGGACGGGCATCAAATTTCGTACGTTTGCGGAACCGACGGATCCGGCTTCGACGCGATCCACCAGAACGGCGGTTACCGGGTTTGGGACACGCCGGACGCGTATCCGATTCCGTTCCGTTCCATCACTTCGACGATCGACGGTGCGTTGGTGTTCGAGTTTACGCTCAAACGGATTCCGTCCCTCGTCCGCGACCTGTTACAAAATATCGATTGGAGCGTCGAAGACGTCGACGCGTTCGTTTTTCACCAGGCCAACCTGTTCATCATGAAGCATTTGGCCCGAAAACTGAAAGTTCCGATGGAAAAGCTGCCGCTTTCCCTCGACCGTTTCGGTAACACGTCCGGGGCGTCGATTCCGATGACCCTGGTCGCCTCCATGCGTGAAACCTTGAATCGGCCGCAACGGCTCGTCCTCGTCGGGTTCGGCGTCGGACTCGCCTGGTCCGCGGTCTCGCTTTCCTGGAGTTCCTCCGAGATCGTGCTTCCGATGATCGAAATCTGAGATAATGAAAATCGCGTTGCTTTCCAATCACACGATCGACCTTCTCGTTCGGTATTTGCCGAAGGAGCATTCGTATTACGTTCCACCGGGATACGATACCTGGATCGGTGAACTTCTCGCCGCCGAATCCGGGCTGGAAACTTTTGCGCCGGAACTTGTTTTTCTCCTGCTGGACGGTCGCACGCTGCTCAAAAAATGCCGCTCGAAAGAAGAGGGAACCGCGACGCTGGATCAACTTCTCTCCTATGTCGAACGGTTGCTCAAGTCTTATCCCCGCGCAGGGATTTTCGTTTCGACGCTCGACATCCCGTCGTGTTCGATCCGCCCCATGAACGCACCGGGTTACGAAAAAAGCCTGGAGCTCCATTGGAGCGATCGGCTGCGCTGTTTGTCCAACCAGTTCGACAATTTGTTGTTTTTCGATTTGAAGGAACTCGTCGAACAAATCGGAAGGGAACGGTTCTATTCCGCGAAACTCTGGTATTTGGGCGGTACGGCATATTCCATGTTCGGGACCCGTCAACTCGTCCGGACGATGCGGTTGTTGATCGACACCTTTCGTGGACGCCGGAAAAAATGTCTCGTCCTTGATTTGGACAACACCCTTTGGGGCGGCGTTCTCGGCGAAGACGGCCTCGAAGGCGTCCAACTGGCCGAATGCGGCGAAGGCGAACGGTACTACGATTTCCAGTGTCGACTCCAGGAGCTTAAAGAAACCGGGGTTCTCTTGACGATCGCCTCGAAGAACAACGACGCGGACGTTCGGGAAATGCTCCGCAATCACCCGTTCATGGTTCTCCGGGAAAACGACTTCGCCGTGATCAAGGCGAATTGGAACCATAAATCGCAAAGCATTCGAGAAATCGCCGAAGAATTGAATATCAATACCGATTCATTCGTCTTCGTCGACGACAATCCTCTGGAGCGCGAAGAGGTTCGACGAATGCTGCCCGAAGTCGTCGTCGTCGACTTTCCGGAACCGGAATTACTCGAAGAACTGGCCGGAAAACTTTTTCGCGAGTATTTTTACACATTTCGCGTTACGGGAGAAGACGCTCAAAAAACGCTTCAATATTTTCAGGAATCGCGTCGTAAAAAGGCGCTCGCGGAAGCCGAAACTTTCGTCGATTACCTTCAATCGCTGGATATCTGCATCGACATTCATTCGGCGAAACCGGAGGAAATCGTCCGTGTCGCCCAATTGACGCAAAAAACGAACCAATTCAATTTGACGACCCGCCGGTACACGACGGGAGATATCGCCGAGCGGCTCTCCAACCCGGACTGGCGAATCTACACGGTCCACACGAGAGATCGCTTCGGCGAGAACGGGCTCGTTTGCGTGCTGATTCTCTACAGGGATCGCCGCGTCGAACACGGAGAGAACACGGTCGGCATCGACACGTTCCTGATGAGCTGCCGGATCATGGGCCGTCAAGTCGAAGACGCCGTCATGGAAACGATCGAAAATTTGTTGCGCCGGGAAGGAATCCTCCGGATTCGGGCCGAATACTTGCCGACGTCGAAAAACCTTCCCGTCGCCGGACTGTTCGAACGACTCGGATACTCAGTGATCGACTCCTTCGACGACGGTCGAAAACGATATTGCCTCGATCTCTCGGAAGAAAAACCACAACGTTTTTTTTGCGCGACGATTAATGTCGGCGGCGAACCGTTCCTTACGCCCGTTGCGGAGGAAGAACGATCGAAATGGTCGGACGATTTCACCCGTCACGGGTCCAAGCATCCGGAACTCGTCGACATTTGAAACATAGGAACCGTGTCAAAATAACTTTTGCAATCGTACGATATCGATTGGTTGTTCAACCCCCGAGTTACGGCGGAGTACCGCCTCCACTCGAGGCTCTTTGTAAAGTTTGTTTTGACGCAGCTCCATAACACGATTCGACAACCTTTCACCATTCATTTTTTCGTCATGACAAAACAGGAATACATCGGAGAGCTTGAATTCGTTTTGGAAACCGATTCCGGAGAGTTGAACGAAGAAACTCAGCTCAATGGTCTGCCGGGTTGGGACTCGACTGGACAGCTGGGACTCGTCGCCCTGCTGGATGAAATGGGCGTTCAGGCTTCCGTGGTTCAAATTCGTGACTGTAAAACCGTGTCCGACCTGATTCGGTTGGCCGGCGGCGCCGTCAATTAAACGCCTCGTTTTCGTAACATGGCAGTTTTAGATTACCCGGAATTAACCGCGCACGCTATTCCCCAATACATCGGGGAACGCCCAACTTCCCGATCGCTTGAGCCGGTCGCCGTGGTCGCCTGCGCTTGCCGATTGCCGGGCGTCGACGATCCCGACGGTTTGTGGAACGCGATTGTTCGAGGAGAATCGCCGATCCGGGAAGTTCCCGACAGTTGGCTTGATTCCCGGCTCTATTTCGACCCCAAACCGGGAAAGCCGGGTAAAACCTACTCCAAACTCGCCGCGATTTTCGATCGTGATCGGGTCGAAAAGGAAATCGCACAGAAAACATTCCCGGCGTCTTTTCGTTGCAACGATCCGCTGTTGAAGACGGCTTATATTGTCGCAACGGAAACTTTGTCGCAGACGTTTTCGGACGTCGAGGAAAAAAACGTCGGGATTTACCTCGGAGGCCTCCGCGCTTCGGATCTCAGTTACGATTATTCTTTTTCAACGACGGCCGAAGCGGTTCTCGAATCGGTCGTCGGGCTTCCCGAGTTCGCGGCGTTGGATCCCTCGCTCCGGGAAACCGTCGTTCGTCGAAGCGTGGAAGAAATCGCCAAACGTTATCGTCGCGACGATTATTGGGGGAAGTCGTCGCCCGGTATCAAAATCTCCGATTTCGTTGCCGATCTCAAGCGGACGTTCCAATGGACGGGGCCCGCTTTTTCGCTTGACGCGGCCTGTTCGTCGTCGCTGGTCGCCGTGGATTGCGCATGCAACGATCTCCGTGAAGGCCGGGTTCGCGGCGCACTGGTCGGTGCAATCTCGTCGATGACGCAATTGTCGCTGATCCTGTTTTCGAAGAATTTCGCCGCGACGACGGGGAAGAGCCGTCCGTTCGATAAAGACGCCGACGGTGTCGTCAGCTCCATGGGACTCGTGTTCGTGTTTCTCAAGACACTGGACCGGGCTCGGCAAGACGGCGACACGATTCTCGGCGTCATCCGAAACGTCGGTTTTTCGTCCGATGGTCGAGGAAAAACGCTTTGGGCGCCGAGAACGGAAGGCCAAATCCTCGCCATGCGACGCGCGTACGATAATATTGACGCGACACCGGATCAATTGGTTTATCTGGAAGCGCACGCCACGTCGACGGGCGTCGGCGATTCGACGGAATTGAAAACGATCGACACGTTGTTGGACGAATATCCCCGCAGACCGACGGTTCACGCGTCACGAAAAATCGCCGTCGGGAGCGTGAAATCCCACTTCGGGCATTCGTTCGAGGCGGCCGGACTTGTTTCGTTGATCAAGGTCCTGCAGATGATTCGCCATCGGGTCATTCCGAGGCAGATCAATATTTCGAATCCGCACGATGAATTGCGAGACGATAAAAAACGGTTTTTCGTCCCCTTCGATGCCGAACGTTCCCTCCCTTTCGATGCGGAGCCGGGGCTGTTCGGAATCAACGCTTTCGGTGTCGGCGGGATCAACGCGCACCTCGTACTGGAAGAATTTCAGGATCGGAATATTACCGAAGACATTATCGCTTCAGATATCGAAAACGCGTCGTCCCGCGATTTTCCGGTCGCCGTGGTTGGACTCGGTTGCGTGTATCCCGGTGCTTATTCGAGCCACGCGTTCTGGGATTTGCTGAACAGCGACGAAGATCCCAAGCGGCCGTTGTCGTCGCACGGTCGAAAGCAACGGCTCTTCCCGGAGAAATCGAACGAAAAGCTCGACGCGATTCCCGGCGGATTCATCGAGGATTATGTGTACGATTGGGGACGTCACCGAATCCCGCCGTTGCAGATCGAACGTTGCGACCCGCTCCAGACATTCGTCATGGGCGCCGTCGATGAAGCTGTTTCCGGACGCAATCTATCCGACGAAGAGCGGGACGGCGCTTTCGTCGTCGTCGGGACCGATCACGACACGAGTTTCTTCCATGAATTTTTGACGACGGTTCGCGGCGCGGAAGTTGCCGACATCGTAAAGAATTCCCTGTTTTGCGAAACAAAAACAGGCGAGAAACGGGACGGCGATCCGTTCGCCGTGCTTGCCTCGGAGTTCGTGAAAAAAATTCAAAAGGAACATCCTTGTATTCTCGATGCGACGGGTGGTTTTTGTTCCAGTTCCCTCGCCTCGCGCATCACGAAACTGTACGACATGCACGGCGGCGCGTTTGCGATCGACGGCGGACATCCCTCGTCGCTGATCGCCCTCGACTATTGTATACGAAAGATATCGCGTGACACGTCGTCGCTCGGTATTTGCGGCGGCGCTTATCGCTGGACCAATCCGCACGCTTTCGAATACCATGCCGACCACGGACCGTCGGCGACGTTCCCGCTCGCGGAAGGGGCCGGAGCGGTACTCCTCAAGGCTCTTTCGCAGGTCGATGCGAAAACGGAGAAACCGTACGCGATCATCCGGGTTTCGATTCCCGTTACCGACGGTCGGCTCGACGCGTCGTTTTGGGAGTCGCAGGACATCGACATTGAAAACCTGGCGTTCGTCGCGATTTCCGCTCCGGATATTTCGAAACATCTTCCGTCCCTGGCAACGTCGTTTCAAGAGGCCGACCGAAAGAACCGGATTCCTTTGGTCAGTTCCCGTGCGAAATTAGGGAATCTCTGTGCCGGCGCCGGTATTGCCGAACTGATCGCAAGCTCGCTCATGTTCGACAATCGAATGATTCCGGCGCAACACCTTCCGGCGGACACGGTCGACGAAAACGGCTTGTTTTATGTACCGACCGATTCCACGCCGCTCGACACCGAGGACCGGATATTCGAGCAATTATTTGCCGTGATCCTGGATCTCGATCAATTCGGAAACGGGTTCGCGGTGATCGTCGAACCAAGACCGTTCGGATTCCACGAAGAGCCGTCACTCGACGGATTGTCGCTTCGTCCGATTCGGCGAGCGATTCCTTATTCGATCAGCGATTCTCTTCACGGAATCCGGCCCCCGAAAGTCGTTCGACCGGTTTCCCGTTTTCGACAGTTCGGATCCCGTTACGAAATGGGATTCGGTCTCGGCGTTGCCGATTCCGTGGGAATCGGCCGGTTGATCGAGGCGTACGCCAATCATCCCGAACGAGACGCATTGATCGGCAGCGACATTGAAGAACTCTTGCCGCATTACGAAGAGGTGATCGGCGTAGAGGGAACCGACGAATTGCGTGGATTGGCGGACGGATCGGGAGTTTCGTTCGAAGATCTCTTTTTGCACAATATCCTCTTTTACCGAAATCTGAAAGTTCGACACGTCGCGATGCGACACGGCGCCCATCTCGTCGATTCGACGGGAGTTCCCGTCATGCCGTTCCAACATGTCCTGGCTTTCGAATGCCCGTTGCGAAAAATGTTCGCTCAGGAACTGGACGTTCAGATTCGCGAACGAGAACCGGCGGGAGGATGGTCGCACAGCCTGATCGGCGCAACCGGCTGCATCGGCGGATGGGCCGGATACAACGCGATTGGCGTCGCAGTATCCGTCACAGGAATCCGGGTTGCGCAAAGTAATTTGTTTCCCCATGTCACTGCGGGGCAACTGCTGGAACGATTCGATCATCTTCCGGGCGACGATGAATTAAAAAGTTTCATGCCGGAGCCTCGCTTTTCCGGCTCCGTTTTGGTGTCGGCCTTGGATCGAGGAGAGTTTATTCTGAAAGATGATATGCTCCGAAGCGTTCACGAAGACGCGGTGTCAATCTGGAACGGATGGGCCGGCTCGCTCCGAAACGGCCAAACGTCGGCCGATTCCTTGGGATTCGTCTGGATCGACGGAAACGTCGGCTTTCGGCTTTTCACCGAGACGCCTCGTTCAGAAAACGTGTCTTAAGCTTGAAAATAAATTCCCAGACGCGCTTCGCGGCTAAAACGCAAGCAAGCCGCCATGCGGGTAGAAACTTGATACGCTTTGTGTTGGAATAGCATGTTTTTCTTGTCAAAAGGACCAATATGAGTGCTAGCAATACAACATTTTGGAAGCGATTCCAGCAAAACAGCCAATTGTGGTACGATTACTTCGCGACGCATTTCATGTGCCGTTGTCTCGGCGTGGTCGTCAACCTGGGGCACATGAACAACCTGGGCGGAGATTTCAAGGAATACATTTTTTATGAAGACATGAAAGCCCGGGTTGATGCGCTGAAGAAGGGATTGGATCCGAAGTCAAGCGATGTCGTGGATCTTCTCGTCGAACGGATCAAAAAAGACGGAAACATGGATTTGAAACGCCAGACGACTTATATCCGGCCGAAAACGTATCTCAATCAGGAAGAATGGGATTTGGTCAAAACTTTTCTCAAAGAGTTGCCTCGTTACAAAAAAGAGTACCCGTTGCCGATCTATGAACATTTGCCGGATACGTTTTTCTTTCATAAGGGACTCAAGCTCCTTCCTCCCAAGGCGATCGCGTATCTGAAAGAAAAGGATTTCATCGACGGCGGAGCCTACATCGGAGACACGGCCCTGGTATTGCGAGAGTATTCGCCGCGAAGGATCCTGTCGTTCGATATTTCAGACGACAATGTTGATTTGTTCCGGAAAACAATGAAGATGAACTCCGTCGAGCCCGACCAATGTCAATTGATCACGAGCGGTTTGGGGGAAAAAGACGAAACGATCTATGTTCAAGCCGATAACGGTCTGGGAGCCCATCTGCATCAGGAAGGTGATAAAAAGATGCAAATTCGGAGTATCGATTCGGTCGCCGAAGAACTCAATCTTCGCGTCGGATTGATCAAGTTGGACATCGAAGGTTTCGAAACGCCGGCCATGCGGGGAGCGATCGAAACAATGAAACGAGATCGACCGATTCTTTCGCTTTCGCTTTATCACACACCGCAAGATTTTTTCGAGCTGAAGCCGTATTTGGAATCGCTGGGGCTGGGTTACCGATTCATGATCCGACAGCTTGTATCGCCTTCGACGCCTCACATGCCGTTTCTGCATAAATATTTTTGGTATCAGCACGTCTTTCCGATCTCCGAAACGACGTTGATCGGATATCCCGAAGAGCTGGCCGAAGACACGTTGAGCGGCGATATCGTAGCACGGTCAGTGCTTGGTCAAAAATAAGCTATCGAATTATACAAAAACTACCGAGGTTCAACCCCCGAGTTACGACGCCGTATTGATTTTTCGGCCGCCTCCACTCGGGGCTCTTTTCGATAGGTTGTTTTATACCGCTCCCTAAGACGGCTGCTTCTGCCTTGCATCTCGCGGGACGCTGTCATGGAATCTCTTGATTTCGTGCGATGAGCCGCTATAATCCGGTGAAAACCCATTAAGCGTTACCGGAGACGGTCTGTGTTTTCAACACTTTGCCGATTCGTTTCCGACTCTTTTCGAGGAACGCTGTCGCCCCGTACCTTTTTTCCATGAACGCCGCCCCTTCGTTTGAACCGCTCGCTCCGATTCGACAGATGATCCGGGCCTGCCGAGCGCTGCCGAAAAGCTTGAAATTCGCCGACTCGACCGGTATCGAATTCGACGGAACAAAAACCTTGTTGGGAAGCCTCGTTTTCCGACGGATTTTCCATCGACTTCTCGGTTCCGATGAACAAAATGTCGGGGTTTTGATGCCGACCTCCGCTTACGGAGCGATTGCGAACCTCGCTTTGTCGATGGATCGGCGGACGACGGTCAACCTCAACTACACGTTCAGTCAGGAAACGATCAATTATTGTATCCGACACGCCGACGTCAAGCACGTCGTGACGAGCCGCCGTGTGGTGGAACGGTTTCCCAATCTGAAACTTGACGCGAAGCTCCTCGTCATGGAGGACCTCGGCAAAACGGTTTCCCTGACCGATAAGATTTCCGCCTTCGTCGACGCCAAGTTGACGCCGCTCCCGCTGCTCGAATGGAAGCTCGGCCTTGGCTCGATCAAGCCCGATGACGTGCTGACGATTATCTTTACGTCCGGCTCTACGGGAACGCCGAAAGGGGCGATGATCACGCACCGCGGCGTCGCCTCGAACGTTAAGGCTTTCAACGACCTTCTGTTCCTGAAACCGGGAGAAAAGATTCTCGGTTCCCTGCCGCTTTTTCACGCTTTTGGATACACCGTGACATTTTGGCTTCCCGCAACAGGAGCCGGATTGGCGGGAATTTATCATTTCAATCCGCTGGAGCCGAAAAAAGTCGGCGAAATGGCTCGAAAATATCGTTGCCTCGCGATCCCGACGACTCCGACCTTTCTTCGAAATTATCTGCGGCGTTGTCCGAAAGAAGATTTCGAACACACGCCGATCGTGATCGGCGGCGCCGAAAAACTGCCGCTCGACCTGATCGAAGCCTGGGACGCGAAGTTCGGACATCGCCCCGTCGAAGGATACGGAGCGACGGAAATCTCGCCGGTTCTCTGCGTCAATGTTCCCATTGGCCGTCGTCCCGGCGACGAATCCTGGCGACGGGAAGGAACCATCGGTCGTCCCTTTCCGGAACTCCAAACGCGTGTCGTCGATCCGGAGTCCGAGGAAGTTCGCGTCCTGCCGCCGGACACGCCTGGAATGCTTCAAATCAAAGGCCCCACCGTGATGAAAGGATATTTCGGGGAGCCCGAAAAAACGGCTGCCGTACTCAAAGACGGTTGGTACACGACCGGCGACATCGCGGCGATCGACAAGGACGGATTCATTCGAATCACCGGTCGACAGAGTCGGATCTCTAAAATCGGCGGCGAGATGGTTCCTCACGTTCTTATCGAAGAATCGATCGACGAAATTCTTCGGGAATCGGACGTCGGGTATTCGGAACGAGAAGGAGTTTCCGTTGCCGTTTCCGCGGTTCCCGACGAACGCAAGGGCGAACGACTCGTGATCCTCCATGCCGATATCTCCATGACGCCGGACGAAATCTGCAAAACGTTACAGAAAAAAGGGCTGCCGAATCTTTGGATTCCTTCGCCGACCGACTTTCATCAGGTCGAAACGATTCCGCTGCTCGGGACCGGCAAACTCGATCTTCAAGCGGTTAAGGAACTCGCGACGAGAGTTGCGGAGGCTCCGCCAAAAAACACTCCCTGACGGTCGAGGTTCCGAATGATATTGATCCAATTTTTCTCTGGGACTCAATAGTTGTACTGTGTAAGTTCTCGGCTTTGTTTGTGAACGCAACCTTGATTCTGCCGCAAGACTGGAGGCTGGAGACCGTAGGGAACGCTTGGAAACCGGGAACTTCAGCCTACAGTCTCCAGCCTTGTTCAGTGTTCGATGTTTTATCACTTAGGAGCCGTATCAAAATAAGTAATTGTACATCGACCTGCGCTTCAACCCCCGAGTTACGGCGCCGTATTGATTTTTCGGCCGCCTCCACTCGGGGCTCTTTTCGATAGATTGTTTTTGACCGCTCCCTTACACAGTACAAATAGGGATTTCGGGGGCTTGAAAAACTTGCTTTACCGTCCCTTCCCTCCAATCCTTCCAGATCACCATGCCGGCTTCCCTTGATTGTATTCTCTGTTTGGCCCGACAGTCTCTTGAAGCGGCCCGATTTGCGTCAGACGATCCGAGGACTCATGAAATCGTCCTTCGTAAGGTTTTGTCGCTCGTTCAGGAAAAAGGGTTCAGCACCATTCCGCCGCTGGTCGCCCAAGACATTCAACGAATCGTTCGGCAGGAAACAGGCAACGCTGATCCGTACGCCGTTCCCAAGCATCGGTTCAACGAGTTGATGCTCGGCCTCCGTGACGCCTTACGGAAGGAAATTCGAACGTCGTCGAATCCCTTGGAAACGGCCGTTCGCCTGTCGATTGCCGGAAACACGATCGACTTCGCGCTGCGAGCCGACCTGAACGACGCAATGATTCACGACGCCATTGAGGTTGCCTTACATCAACCGATCAACGGAAGCATCGAGGAATTTACCAAGGCGATTGCGTCATCGAAAAATATTCTCTATCTGCTCGACAACTGCGGCGAAATCGTCTGCGACCAACTTTTAATGGAAGAGATCCTGCGACGGACGAATCCGCCGACAATCGTTGCGGTCGTTCGAGGAGCCGCCGTAATCAACGACGCAACCCGGTTGGACGCCGAACAGATCGGCTTGACGCAAACGGTTCCCGTGATCGACAACGGCAACGACGCGGTGGGAACGGTCCTCGAACAATGCGGCGAAGATTTTTTGGAGCGGTTCCGCCGCTCCGATTTGGTCGTCTCGAAGGGCCTCGCAAACTACGAAACATTGATCGAGTACGACCAACGCCAACTGCCGCAGACGACTTGCTTTCTGTTCAAGGCGAAATGCGCTTTCATCTCCCGATACGCCGGCGTCGAACTCGGCGATCTAGTCGTTCGGGTTCGAAAATAGAATCAGAGCCCGATGCGTCAGCGAGGGATTGTGCTCGCTCCCCTCGCTGACGCTTCGGGCTCTGAAGCTCAGAAACCGGTTTTATTTGATTTTTTTCTTTAGAATCTCGATCGCCTTTTCGAGCTGCGGATCGTAATACGGGGCCGTGCCTTGGAGTTGGAACGGCTCCGTTTCCTCTTTCTTCTCGTGATGGGAAAACTCGACATCCTTCGGGAGTTGTTTCAAAAAGTCGGCGAGTATTTCCTCCGCAGCGGGAGCGGCGATGTTCGAACGGCGGTCGCGAATCATCTCTTGAGCGAATTGCTGGTCTTCGGAAATCGGAACGAGCCCCTCCGGATCAGGAGTCACGCCCCATTCGTCCTCGTCTCTGGCGTCGTGAGCCCGATTGATGTTCAGACCACTGGGTCTCCAATAACTCGCGTCCGTCAACTGGTATTTGCCGGAATTTATCGGCAGATCGAAGATTTCCTGCACGGTTCCCTTGCCGAACGACCGGGTTCCGACGATCGTCGCCCGTCGATAATCCTGCAGGCAAGCGGAAAGAATTTCCGCCGCGCTGGCCGAGTTTTCGTCGATCAGGACGACCATCGGCAGGTCGAAGAATTTCGCCTCCTTGAACGCCCGGTAACGGCCCTTGATGGAACCGTCCCGATATCGGGTCGAAACGACGAGATCATATTCGTCGTTCGGGGCGATGAAAAAGTTGGCAATCGCAACACAAGTCGTAATGTACCCGCCGGGATTGCCGCGAAGATCGAGAACCAATCCTTTCCGCTTGTCTTCGAGAATCCAGTGTAAAGCGTCTTCGACTTCCATCGCGGTCAAATCGCTGAACGACGTGATCCGAAGATATCCGAGTTCCGCTTCGTTAGGGAAAGAAAAATTCCGATCTCCTTCAGCATTCAACGAGAAACCTTCGACGCTGTCCCGTTGGATCGGTCCCCGCTTTACCGGAACATCGACGGGCTCCTTGGAGTTGCGATGGAGCACGGAAAGAACAACGTTGGTCCCGAGCGGCCCCTTGATGAGCTGCGAAATCTTGTCAAAGGCCAGTTTTTCCGTCTTTTCCCCGGCAACGGCGATCATTTCGTCTCCGGCCCGCAGTCCGGCTTTCCAAGCCGGCGAGCCGATCAACGGATAAACGATCTCGATCTTCTTCGATACGGGATTCTGTCGAAAAATAATTCCGATGCCGTCGAATCGATTGTCGAGATTTCCTTCGTATTCCTTTTGCTCCGCAAACGGAATGTACGCCGAATAATCATCACCGAGCGGATCGTAAAGGACGTCGAACATTCCGTGCATCGCGCCTTCGAAAAGTTCTCTTTCCGTCGGATTGACAAGCGCCAAATGCTCGATCCGATGCAGGGATTCGACCAGAACCCGATCGCGGATCGTGATCCCGGAACAAAGCAAGCAAGAGAGAACGACAACAAGGAGAATCTGAAAGTTAAGCTGGGGCATGTCGGCGGATTTTTTCGACCTTCCATCAAATCGTTTCGATGAGTATAATCCGCTTTCGTGACCGAAACAAGTCTGAGCCGTGTCGGCCAACTCACGTTTTCAACGCGTCGCAGGGCGACGCGGCAAACAGGATGCCTTTTACTTTTCGCCTTGAACCGCTGATTTCAATTCGCGACAACGTCCTGAAAGAAAAACAGGCGGAGCTTGCGAAAGCGTACGAAGCTCGCCGGATCGCCGAAGAAAAGCGGCTTGAAGTCGAACGCAATATCGAGGACAACCAACGGTTCGGACGCGAGATGCTGAGATCGGGAACGATCAATATCGATTTTCTCCTCGGCGTTCGACGACACGAAGCGTTCTTGGCGGCACAGTTCGACGAGGTTCGGCGGCATATCGCGTTGATCGAAGAGGAAATCGAAAAACGTCGTGCCGCCGTCGCCGAAGCGAACAAGGAACTCAAAATCATCGAAAAGCTCAAAGAAAAAAAACGCGAAAAATACCGCGCCGAGGAAAACCGGAAAGAAACGATCCAAATGGACGAAATCGCCGAAAGGAGGAAAGTCGATTGAGAATTGAGAATTGAGAATTGAGAGTTGAGAGTTGAGAGTTGAATATACTGCAAACGGTCAGATATTCCTTTTTTGTTTACGATGGAAAAAGAGCCCCGAGTGGAGGCGGTACTCCGCCGGAACTCGGGGGGTGAAGCGGCCACACAATCGAGTTTTTCGCCTCCCCAAAATCCGAAACAACCAGAAACTTTTTATTGCTTTGAGTTTTTAACTCTCCATTCTCAATTTTCAACTCTCAATTGATCAAAATGGTTGACAAGCTGCTGAAAATCACGGGAACGGTCGCCTTGTATGGTTGCGCGAGCCTGTTTTTGGCGTCGTTGCTGCTTGCGGCGTATCTGAAATACGCCTGGAAAATCGACAACGTCAAATGGGTGCGAATGCTCGCGATCGCCCAAGGACATGATCTCCTCAATCTCCGTCGGCAGGTCGAAGACCGAATCGCCGAAATGAGTTACGAAGAGGTCCTCCAAATCCGAGCCAAACGGTTGCGCGACGAAGAATTCGAAAAGGAAACCGGCGGCAAACCGTCCGAAACACTGATCGCCGACGAAAAGAAGATCAACGCGAAGCTCAAGGAAATCAAAGATTCCCGGACGGCGTTCGATAAATATGTCAAGGACTATCTCGCCAAGACGACGGAAGCCGGACTCCTCGAAGAAACGCGGCTCATCGAGCAAGCGAAACCGGTGTTCGCGAAAGAGATTATTCTCGGTCTCATCAAGGATCACGGAGCGATCGAGCGGGTCCTGACCATGCTGCTCAAAATGGAAGAACAACGACGCGGCGAGATTCTCTACCAGATGAAGGACGAACCGGAACTCAAGGAATTGTGCAACATTCTCCAGAAAATCGGCAACGGCGAACCGCTTTCAAAAGTTATTGAAGACGCGAAAAAAGCCGCCGAGCGTCCGCCGCCGACTTCTCCGTAATAGAACGTTCGTCATCCCCGCGCAGGCGGGGACCTAGATGAAAGGCGTTGTCGACCGTTTGCATCCGTCAATTAACGTGTGCAAGAACCTATTAAAACCTGTTTTCTAGGTCCCCGCCTTCGCGGGGATGACGGTACACCACCCATGTCGACCTTCGGTACGGACAATCATTCGACGCCTCTTTTTCCTTCCGTTGGTCGAACGGTTCGGTCAACGGCAGCTGTCGACGCCTTGCGAACGTCTTTTGCCGCCGCTTTGGAGGCGTCGAAGCAAAGCGACCAACGCCGTGACGATCCGGCGTCCGATCGGGCCGCAGAACAACAACGAAACGTCGAGGGAGTTTCACAGCGAAAAAACCTCGACAAACACGAAATTGAAACGGCGCTCGATCGAGGACGGCAACTTGACGACGAGTATCGGCATCGAACGGACCGTCGTGAATGGTTCAACGAGAAACCGGAAACCGAACCGGCTGCAAAAATTCCCGATCTGTTGACAACGGCGAATCCCGCTGTTTCCGGTAATACTCCCTTGTCATCCCTTTCGACGATTTCTCCCAACAACTTCTGGTCGCGGCAGGATTCAACCACCGAATTACCATCCATTGTTGCGCCGTCTCTGCCGACCGTTCCGCCGACGATTTCGACTGACGTCGCTTTTCCTCCGACGATTCTTTTTCCGCAAACGGCAGCGGTTGCTTCGCCGGTCTTGCCGACCGCTCCGACGCCGATGCTCGATCCGATCTCCAAGCCGTCGGTCGATCTTTCAGCGTTCACGATTTTTACCGTTTCCGGTCGATTCGGAAGCGTTAAAAAGGAAAAGGAACTCGACGACAAAAAAAGCGAGAAACGGGAACGGAGCGTTTCTCTGTTCGGTCCGCTCCTTTCGTCGAGCGTCGAAAGCGACGACGCGGAATCTTCGGCGGAAACCGCTTCGGGAACTCGCCGTTCCAAAACTCCCGAGGAACCGTCAGGACGAACATCGATCGAACCGGCGAACATCGAGCTTCCGCAGAAAGAGAAAGAAGGGATTTCCCTCAAGGAATTGTTCGATTCGAAAGCTTTTGTTCCGACCTGCGAGCTGTATCGTGGAGACTTAGCGGAACGGATCGACAACGTGGAATCCGACGTCCAAACACAGGCCGATCGGGTTCGGTTCGTCCAGCGTGTCGCCGCCGCCTGCCGCTCCGCGGCGCAGCAGCAGGGAACGGTTCGAATCAAACTGCATCCCGAATCGCTGGGACCGCTCACGATCCGCGTCAGCACGAAAAAAGGCAAGATTTCCGTCCAGTTCGAAACGGAATCCGACGACGCCAAACGACTGTTGCTCGACAACCTCGACAACCTCAAATCCCGGCTCCGCGACATGCAACTCGAACTGGAAGACTGCCGCGTCGATTGAAAATTGGCGAGCCGGGACCTGTGGTCCCGACGACCTTGAGCAATGTCAGCGGGAAAAGTTGTACTGAACGGAAAGCGTTTCGCCTTTTTTCAACTCGTATTCCTCGCAAAGAAACCGGTAGTTTCCCAAAAGATCCGCCGGTTCACGGAAAAAGCGTCGAAGATTTCGATCCGTTTCCGCGTTCCATTTGGCGTCCGTTGGCCGAATGGCGTGGGACGAAATCAGGATGCCGAGATAGCGACCATCGGCGTCAACCGTCAACGAAAATTTTCCATCGACGTCGGTTCGGAGACATTTTCCGCCCAATTCTTCGATTTGTTGCGTGCTGTCGAGCATGTCGGCTGTTTCCGTTTCTCCGCCGTCTTGCGGTCGCAGACCTCGACCACTAAGCGGAACGACGGGACTTCTTGCGGTCGGCAAAAAGATAACGACGGCGTCAGCGTCCGGCATCGATTTTTCTTCCGGCGTTTCGAACGACAGTTTTCCGTTGACGGCAGCGTTTCGACCGGCTCCGGATTCGCCCGAAGCTCCGGAATTCCCTGCCGTCGCCCGATCAGGAGCGATCAGCGGTCGAAGAACGAAACCACAGGACACACCGACCAAAAAAACAACGAGCAAAAAAGCCGCTGCCAATGGGAGCCAGGCAGAGTCGCTCCCAAGAACCGGCATTGTTCTGTCGACATTGGATCGATCGGGCGGCGTTTCCTCTTCGGAAATCTTGTTTGTTCTCCGTGTCGAAGGATCATGATAACGTTGAACATCTTCGACGACGCCGGAATCCGGAATATCGGCCCAGAGACTTTCGAGCCAGACATCCACCTGCCCGGAACCGATTTGCGACAGATCGGTAAGCGTTGGAGATGTCGGCGAGGCGGACGAAGGTTTCGGCAAATCAGAGCGACTTTGCGGCTTCGGAGAGGTTTGCTGGATCGACGGTGTCGAAACCGTCGAAGACTCGGAAGGGGTTGACGTTGTTCCGGAAGTCCGCTGCTTCATTCGCAGATACAGCGTTTCCGCTCGAGGATCGGATTCGAAGGGAACCTCGATACGGTTTCCACAATCCGGACACACGACGGACTTTCCGAGCATCGAGGCTCCGATTTTCATCATCAAATTGCATCGGGGACAGAAAAAACGAATCGGAGCCATAACAGTGAACAGTGAACAACGAACAGTGAACAACGATCGGTGAATAACGATCGGTGAATAGTACAATATCGCCGATTTTTCGCGACATTGCCACCCACTCCCCCACTGTTCGTTGTTCGTTGTTCGTTGTTCACTGTTCACTGTTCGTTGTTCACTGTCCGTCCGGTTGTTGTGGTTAATGGGGAAAGTCGGAGGGTATCGGTTGTATTTTCACACTTCATCGGAATTCGTGGACAAAGAATTGTTCCACTGGAGCCGTCCGGACTCGCCTTTCGATAAGACGAACAGACCCTTCGTCGTACGGGTCGGGAATTCTTTTTTTCGTCGAGGAACGGTTCCATGCAACGTCAATACATAGTGATAATTCGAAGCGGCTGGACGAGTTTGTTTCTCGGTGGGATGATCGTGTTCTTCGGAGGAACGTCGCTTGCCGTTGCGGATCAATTTTCGACCGTTCAGGGCGGCTATCCTCCTTCATATTCGGACCTTCCTTCGCCGGTTCCACAGCCGACGGAAGACGCCGCGTTACTGCTTGCGTCGAAAACGCCCGTCGTTCCTCCGCCGCAGGAAGAAAAAAGGTCGTGGTGGTCCGTCTTTTCCTCGAAAAAAGCGTCCGATCAACAGGCGACGGAGGAAGAAACGGCTGTCGAACCGCCGTCAACCGGTAAATTCAGGTCGTCAAAGGCGTCGGCGAAGACAACTCCGATATTCAATTCAAAAAAATCGAAGGATCCGTTGGACGGCGGTCAAGCGGAAGTCGAAGCCTCGGTCAAGGAAAAACAGTATTCCGAAGCGGATTATCTTGCTTCGGCGACATCTCCCCAAGACACCCGGGCTCGAAACCTTTACAGAGAGGGATTGTTGGCCGAATCGCAAGGACGAACTCAAGACGCGATTCGAGCTTACAACGGTTTCATCAAGTCGAATGAACGGTCGACCGCGAACGGTGTCTTGGCGAGTCCTTACCATCGTTTGGCCCTGATTGCCTGGAAAGACGGTAACGTCACGGACGCCGACATTTATTTTCGGTACGCGATCAATTACGCTCTCGGCGGCAACTTACTGATCGTCGGCGGTGATTACGCTCAATTTCTCATGGCGAAGGGCGATTACGCAAAGGCGGAAATCATCCTGCGAAACGCGTTGATCAACGATCCGGAGAACAAACGGCTCTTGCTTTATCTGGGACGTTGCGTCGCGTTGCAGAAAAAACATCAGGAGTCCCTGCGATACCTGATCTCGGCAGTCGGTAAAGCGCAAGCCTATCAAGAGCTTGCACAGGTTTATCGTCAACAGGGCGATTTAGGGTTGGCAAGGGTTGCCGAAGAGAAACGCAACGAATATCTGGCGTCGACTCAACCGCGACCGCCGTTGCCGCCCAACGGGTATTCGATGCAGCCGATGCAACAACAGGCGATGATACCGCCGGGACAAACACGTCCCGCGATGCCGCCGGTCGCGGCCTACCCTCCGAACAGTGCTTTGGGCCAAGCAGCGGCAACCGCTGCCCAGCAACCTCCGTATCCGACATTGGAGCGTTTTCCGAAACCTCAAGAAACCTCCGGAGGTTGGATTCCGACGCAACAGCCGTCTGCGATGCCGCAGACGATGGAGCCGCCGGTTCCAGGAGCGACGCCGATTTCGAAGGTTTTTCATTATCCGGCGAATTCGTCGAGTCCGGTGTATTACCAGTACACGGGCAATGAATATCCATCGCCGACACCGACGCCGACGACGGCTCATCCTTGGAGTCAAACGGTTCCGCAACCTGCGGCGACGCCTCCCGCCAATTTCGGCTGGAACCAGAACTCCATGCAGGCGTACTGAAATTTTTTTCTCTCCAGTACATCGTTAGGCTTTCGCCAGAAAATAAACCGCCAGCTTTTGAGTGAAAGAGTGAAAGGGTGAGAGAGTGAAAGGGAAAATGCAAGATACGTTTTATCAAGCGGTTACATCTCTCCCACTCTCTCACTCTTTCACCCTCTCACCTCTCTGTTTTCGGTAGGAAACTTTCTGGCGACTGCCTTAAGGAAACACTGTTCATC
>JAVBQW010000203.1:0-16426 GCA_031548665.1 Thermoguttaceae bacterium | reverse complement strand
GAACATTGAATGCGGTTGGAGACTGTAGGCCGGAGGCTGGAGTTCCCGGTTTCCAACCGTTCCCTCCGGTCTCCAGCCTCCAGTCTTGCGCCAAAATGAAGGTCGCGTTCACAAACAAAGTCGTGAACTTGCGCAGTACAAGTACTACCGATCTTCGAAGACAGCGTCGGGGTCGATGGTTCGGTACCAATCTCTCCAACGATTGACCAAGAGAGTCATTTTGCGTTCGAAACCGGCGTCTTCCGGTTTCGGCAACGGTTCCGGTTTCAGCTGGCGTGTCAGGCGAAGCAACGCCTTTTGGGCCGCCTCCGCGACATCGTGATCCGGATCGGTCAGGGCATAAATCAAAGCCGGGGCGTTGGAAACGTCGCCGCTTTTTCCGAGCAGTTCGACGGCGGCAAAGCGTTGGGCGGCAACTTCGTGTCCGACCATTTTTTTGATTTTCGACTTATTTCGTTTCAAGAGATTCTCGACATCGGCAATGGAAAGCTCCGCGAGCTGTCCAAGCGTTTCCTCATCGGTATTTTGCAGATCTTCCAATCGTTCGATCAGTTGTTCGGCGCTTCCCATTTCGGACAGCGAAACAATGTTACCATCCTCGATTCGAATGTCGTCCGTCGATTTCGGTAGTCCGCGACCACCCCGCAGGTTTCCGCCGTCGAAAATGTTCGGCGCCTTCCATTTTTCAAAGGAGCGTCGCGTCGACCGAGTCAGGAAAAGCACGGTGTACGCCGTATCGACCTGGGCGCCGTTGGTACCGAGCCAGCTTCCGTCTGCCGTTTGCTTTTCGAGCATGATGGTCGCGACTTTGCTGTACCATGGCGGCGATTCGAGAGATTTATTCTCCGCCAACTCTTTGAAAGCGGCGTAGCGTTCCAAGGCGTAAAGATAATAATGGAAATGATCCGCTGCCGTCGTGATCGGATTGAAATTCCGTTCCATCCACGCGTTGCCCTTCATTTGAGCCACGTTGAACATTTCCTTAGGAATGGTCAGACGATAACTCCCCAACGGCGAGTCGGCGATGTCCTCGGACCTTGACCGAAAGGCTTCGTGAACTTCATCGACTTTGCGATTTTCGCCGTTGAAACCGAAGAGATCCCGACAAACATAAACGCTGGCCAATCCGGCGGCGGTCATCGAAAGTTTCGGGTTGTTCCAATTGATCTGCTTGAAATCGAGTGAAACCGTGGTCTGGTAAGCGTAAGCCCCCTCCGCAGTCTGTACGGAGGTCAACCAGCGTCCCAAACGATTGACGTCGTAGCCCGAAACGTCGATACCGAGTTGGTGTAGAGTCCAGAGCCCCATCGTTCCGTACTGCGTCATCGACATGTCGCCGCTCGGATATGCATCCGCCGCCCCGGACGTCAAATAGGTCCAGGAACCGTCTTTTCGTTGATTGTCGTGAAGGAATCGGCCGAAAGCGATCAGCTCCCGCCGATATTCCTCTGGACCGACCTCCGCCAGAAACAGGATGCAAATCCCTGCGGTGTAAATGTGGTCGCTGATCGCAATCGTTCCATCACTGGCGATCGATTTCCGGATATCCGCAAGCGTCCCCTGAATGAGCGGATCGCTTACCGGATCGGTACCGGCTTTGTACAGAGCCAATGCGGCCAACGCCCGACCACCAAGCCGATTTTCCTTGATTCCATTCTGCTTCAGATAGTTTACGGCTCGACCGATCGCTTGAAGAACAATCGGAGATTTAGGCGTCAACGCCTCGGCTCCAAACGCCGTGGTACTGGATACGATCAAAAGAAAAACAATAAAGAATCGCATGGCATGGGCTCCGAAACTGAGACGCTGCTCATTATAACGTTTTTTCGTAAAAAAAGCGTCCTGCGTCTTGAAAAACAAAAAAAAGGCCTCGAAACGGAAAAAAAAGAAACATGATGCTGGGAATTTTCGCCGTTTTGCCGTAGAATGACCGGTTCCAAAGGTTTTTCTGTTCCGGTTGTCGGGACTCATCGCTTTTACCAAGGAGTTCAAGTAATGCAACGAAATGTTTTTCTCTGCCTCGGTTCCTGTGTTGCGCCGTTTTTTATCGCCGGTTTACTGGTCGCGATGACCGGTTGCGGCGAGTCCTCCGCTCCTCCCGCAGCGCCGTCCTCGACGCCTGCCGGAGCCGCCCCTGCCGTGAAGCCTGGCGCGACAACCGCGACACCGCATGTCGAGCCGATGGTTCCCAAAGCTCCGGCCGACGCCCCGAAAGCCGAAGAAAAGAAAGCCGACGCCCCGAAGGCCGAGGAAAAGAAGGCTGACGAACCGAAAGCCGAGGAAAAGAAGGCTGACGCGCCGAAGGCCGAGGAAAAAAAAAATGACGAGCCTAAAAAAGAAGGGGCTTTTCTGCTGAAATCGGAATCTTTCGGTAAAATCGCTCAACAAGCGGTTCCGTTTCCGCCGGCTGCCGACTTGGTCGCCCAAGCCGATGACTATCTCGAAAAGATCGGCGGAACGCTGAAAGATCTCGACGGAACTTCCGACTACAAAAAGGACGCCGACGCCGTGATTCGTGATGCTAACGGCCTCTCGTTGATCGCCCTGACGCTCGGTTTGTCGCCGGAAGACAACAAGTACAAGAAGGCGGCCCCCGGAATCGTCGCCGCGGCCATTGAACTGGAAAAAGTCGAAAAACTCGACGCAGCCAACAAAGCGTATGAAGCATTGAAAGCGGCGTTCGCGTCTTCCGGCGATCCGTCGACGCTGGGTTGGACGAAAGTCGCTTCGCTGGGACCGGTGATGAAAGCGGTCCCGAATCTTGACTCCGCCGTCAAGCGTCTCGGCAGCACGGAGAAAAAGCTCAAAAAGGATCCCTCCCGGATCTCCGCTCCGCTCGCCGGAATGGCGGCCATCGCCCAAGGAAGTATTGCAAACGTCAAGGAAACGGCCAAACCGGACGCCGACGCCGAATGGAAAAAGGAATGCGAACTGTTCCGTGACGCCGCGATCAAAGCCAACGCCACAGTCAACGCTTTCGCCAAAGGAGAAGCGACCTACGCCGATTATGAAGCAGCCTACCAAAAATTGGCGGAAACCTGCGAATCCTGCCACAAAATCTTCCCGCACTGAATCGATGCGGTTCGCGGCTAAAACGCCGGCGGAGTGTTTGCCGGGGATAAATGTTTGCCGGACATAAAGGGTACAACAACGTCCACACGGGTCCTGTCACTCGCCGATAATCTTGATGAGGACTCGTTTGGGTCGGCGACCGTCGAACTCACCGTAGAAGATTTGCTCCCAAGTTCCAAAGTCGAGCTTGCCCTCGGTGATCGCAACAACGACTTCCCGGCCCATGATCTGACGTTTATGATGGGCGTCGCCGTTATCTTCGCCGGTTTTGTTGTGTGCGTAGCGACTCGGTGACGCGTCGTACGGGGCAAGCTGTTCGAGCCAACGCTTGTAATCCTGATGGAGTCCGGACTCGTCGTCGTTGATAAACACCGAGGACGTGATATGCATCGAATTAACAAGAACGAGCCCCTCTTGGATGCCGCTCTTTCGGACCGCCGCGGCGACTTGCGGCGTGATGTTCACGAAATCCATGCGATGCGGAATGTTCAGCGTGATGATTTCCCGGTGTGATTTCATGGCGGTATTGCTCCGAGTGGTGATCCGCTTGCATTTTGCCGCGAAGCGCGTGGATTCTTCGTTCCGTATTGTATTTCGATCAACCATTGCGATCAAGAGGACGCCGCCACGCCGCCCCCCTTTCGTTTCGAGGCATTGCGACTATAATTCAACGTTCCGCCGCAAAAGGTGGAAAAACCCCAACGTCGACTTTAGCAAGAAACATTATCATGCCCAAGCAAAAAACGCACAAAGGAATCCAAAAGCGATTCCGATTGACGGCAGGCGGCAAGGTGAAGCACCGACACAGCGGCACGAGCCATCTGGCCTACCGCCTGACGAAAAAGCAACGCCGTAACCTCCGTGGAACGACTGTCGTCAACAAGGTCGAGACGCAAAAACTCGTCGAAGCCCTCCGACCGGCCGGAAAATAATTTTCCAACATTAATTTTCCAACATTTAGCCGGTACTCCGGCGAAAATGATACGGTGAAAATGATACATCGGACGCAGCCGGGCCGTAACGCTTGGAATGTTCCAAGGGCCTAGGTTCGTCACAACAACGAAAGGAAAGAAGCATGAGAACGCAAAAAGGAGCCGCACGACGTCAAGCGAAGCGGCGGCTGTTCCAGCGGGCAAAGGGATTTCGTGGCGGTCGCGGTCGTTTGCTGCGAACCGTCAAGGAAACGCTCACCAGAGCCTATTGTTACGCGACCCGGGACCGTCGGGTTCGCAAACGTGAATTCCGGGCTCTCTGGATCACTCGAATCAACGCCGCGACGCGAAATCTCGGACTTCGGTACAGCGAATTCATCGCCGGTCTGAAGAAGGCGAACATCACCTTGGACCGCAAAACATTGGCCGAGATGGCCGTCAAAGACGCCAAAGCTTTTGAACAGGTCGTTGGCATGGCCAAAGCGGCACTTGGAAAATAGAAGCTTGAGTTTTGCCAGTCGTTTGCAACGCGACTAGCTGCGTCGCCTGCGACGCGATGAAACTCGAGAAGACTTCAATCAAATCAGTCGAAACAGGATTTCTCGTCGTCCTCGCTTCCGTGAGGACGACGAGTTTTTTTCATTTATCAGGCGGACCGCAAACTGCGACCGACGAACGAGTAATTCAGCATGATCCTGACGACGACGCGTCGTGAAACAGTCGTCAGATAGGTTGCCAAGCTGCTGCGTCCCTGAAAATATCGAAGCAGTCGAAAATTGTCGTGGGCGAAAGCCGCGAACACTTTTTCGCAGAGTGCGTCACGGTCATCGCGACCGAGATGAATGTCACGCATCATCGCGGTGTGGTCGATAACGTGTAGAACCAGTCCGAGAAAACGGTCGACGAAGTCTTCCCAAGCTCGTTGTTTATTTTCCAGGCAGCGGACCAACAATTCACGGTCGAGATCGGACATGGGAGTTTAGCCGCGCCGGCCGCCGACGCGATAAAGTGGGACACGCTATATTTGCCGCATCGACTTCCGACGCGATAAACGCCCCGAATCGTATCGAATATCATTTCATTCGTAAAGATCAATTTGGAGGAAAATCATGGATTCCATACCGATGACCCGGGAAGGATACAACAAAATCAGGGCGGAGATCGACCGGATGGAAACCGAAGAGATGCCGGAAATTCTCGAACGGCTCGCGACGGCTCGCTCCGAAGGCGACCTGAAGGAAAACGCGGAGTACCACGGCGCCCGGGAAAGTCAGGGCCTGCTTCAGGCACGGATCAACGAGCTGAAGAGCAAACTCTCCCGCGCGACGATCATTGACACGTCGATGTTGCCGCAGGATGAAATTCGTTTCGGAGCCAAGATCACTGTCAAGCGAAAGGGCGGACGCGGCCAGTTGGTTTACACATTGGTCGGAGCCGGTGAAGAAAATTACGACGAAGGCAAAATTCTCGTCACCAGCCCGCTGGCGCAGGGATTCCTCGGCGGCAAGAAGGGCGAGACCGTTCAAATCCAGGTTCCCGCCGGTCTCGCCGAGTTCACGATTCTCGATGTCGTGTACGAATGAAGTATTCGGCAACTATACTGCAAACGGTCAGAAATTACCTTTTTTGTTTACGATGGAAAAGGAGCCCCGAGTGCAGGCGGTACTCCGCCGGAACTCGGGGGTTGAAGCGGCAAGAAACGAGCAATTTGCTCCCATTTACAGTATACCATTTTACAAAAAATTCGCAAGGTTTTTCAGAGCCACGCCTGTCAGGGAGCGGTTTTTTCGGGGCAACCACTCCCTGACGGTCGCGGCTCTGATTCACCGAATTACAGTTTCCGAACAACGATACTGAAAACGAAAAGGTAATTCTAGCCGTTTCGCAGTATATTTACTCCAATCGAATGGAAGCGCCGTCGTCGACACAGGCCAGACGGAGCAGCGTTCCCTTGTCGTTGTAGGCACCGACCGGCGTCGAGTTGTTGAGCGGGAACACAGCGCCGTCGCCCATCAAAAACAGACAGACGCCGGGATGCCAACTGCCGAACCCCGCATCACCGGGAGAGGCGCCTGGTCCCTCGGACGGGTGCCGTTTGATCGGAGTAACCGTCGTTATACCATTGAGAAATCCGCGGCAGATCCAACCATCTCCCCAAGAACCGGCAGGATTATGCGTATAGGCACAATCTTGTAAAAGAGAAGCCGGCACCGTTTCGTCAGGAACACATTTTCCGATGTTTTCCGTCGAAATGTGTTTTTCACCCAAAATGATCGTGTTACTGGTTCCGTCGACCAAGCGAGCAAATGTGTCTCGCGGCGTCCAGAGTCCCCAGGGATTCGTGGTGGCCGGCGTAACGTTTTCCAAAAGAGCCGCCGTCCGCAGCGCCCCCTTGGCTTGGTTGATCAACTCGAAATTATCCGGCGTGATACCGGCTCCCGGATCCAAGGTGTGACACCAGTGATTGGGGTAATTAGGGGCCGTCGGCTTCGCCGCTCCCGGAGGCGTCGTTCCCCACGGGTAGTCAAAATAGGCGACAATGGCGTAATCACCGGTCGGCCCCATTCGTTGAGCATTATTGATGTTCGTCGTAATGGAAGCGTCGTAAATCCCACCATCAGCCGTCGGCGCCCGCCGCGACGGACAACGGTAGGTCGGAACGCGGAAGAGCGCTTCCCGCGTCGCCGGTTGCATGTAAATGCCGCTGCCCGTGTTCGTCCAGCAATTATAGTCAAACCAATTGTGGAAGTTGCTCATGCGAGTACTCAACGCTTCGTAAATCTGGATCTGTTCGACGAAAGGGAACAGCAAGACGAATGCGCTGGCGCGGTTTCGCGTGATACAGGCCGGAACCAAACCGCCCATGGAATCATGGAAATTGTGGACGCCGAGACCGACTTGTTTTAAATGGTTGGCACACTGTGCGCGTCGGGCCGCTTCCCGAGCCGCCTGAATAGCCGGTAATAGTAAAGCGATCAACACGCCGATGATCGCGATCACGACAAGAAGCTCGACAAGCGTGAAACCGCTTCCATCCGCCTCTTCCCTTCTACGCTGTCCAACAGCCGGAGTTTTCATGAGATTTCCTTTGAAAAAAATGACGATGGTGCATGAAAAAAACAACACCGACATAATCTACTGGAATTGTCGGCAAAAAGCAATTCTATTTAAGCAATAAAAACGATGGAAACGATCGTCATCGATCTTCTTTCTTTTCGGTTTGTTTCACCGATTTATTGAAAAACTCTTTCGAGGGGCGTATAATCGGCGAAGATTTGTCGTGATTCTCCAAACAATCTCACTCGATCCAACGAGCGATTCCATGCCGATACGGATTTTTTTAGCGTTGTGTGTTCTTTGTTCCTTCGGGATTGCTCAAGAACAGGTCTCGCCGACCACACCGCCGTCGACCATGCCGCAGCCGGCGTTTCCTCCGGCTCCGTCTGTCGCTCCACGCTCTCAGGCCGTCTCGCCGATGCGGGGCATGAATCCGACGATCATGCTGCGGATGCGCGATCAGATGACGCACGAACTCCAGCAAATCCAACGGCAGCTCGGATTCATCGATCCGCAGGACACGCAGCTCCAGAAAACGCTCAAAGACATGCAGGCGGAGCTGCTCGCCCAACTGAAAGACGTTAACACCCAGCTCAAAGAACAAGGTGTTCCGCTTCCCGACGAAGCACTGGACGCTCTGGGAGCAGCGGCAACGGGAAAACCGAATCTTCCTGCGATTCCCCCCGAAACCGATCCGACGTTGATTCCCGGCGGCATGCCGCAACCGGCGACAAAAGCCGAAGATATCATGGTCCAACGTCGGACGACGCCGGACGAAGCCGCCGACAAAATGGTCGTTCCACGGCCGATGACCAAAGACGAAACCGTCGACAACATGATCCAGCCACCGCCACGCAATCCGCTGCCGAACGGCATGATGGGCGGTTTCATCCCCGGTCAGCACGGTGGAATGCTCGGAATGCCGCCTGGAGGAATGGGCGGAATGCCGCCGGCTGTTCCTCCGAATTTGGGAAAATCGCCGACGGAGTTCGATCAGGATCAAGCTTGGGCGGATTCGCCGTGGGCGCCGAAACCCTCGAAAGAACTCTCGGAACTCAAACAGACCGTCGACGGCCTCCGCAAGGAACTCGGCGAAATGCGGGAAACCGTCAAAGCCCTTGAAACGCAAATCCAACTGCTCAACCGCAACATCTTGTTGATGAACCCGGCCCCGGCGAAGTAAAAAATAACAGCCGGAATGGAGCCGGTACTCCGGCGTAATGACGGTCCTACCGTCATTACGCTTCGCTTCATTCCGGCTTTTGTTTTCGGCATGGAATTCTGGGAGTTAAGTTTCGTGAACTATTTTCGTGACATTTCGGCTGTTTTCGTCTTTCTCTTCCTTGCTGCGGCAGGGTTCAGCGACGACGGTTCCGTTTCCGTGGCGACCTATCCGTCGATCCATGACGCCGTCAAGGCGAATCCGGGAAGAATGCTCTACGTTCCTTCCGGCGAGTACCGAATCGATGAAAAGATCCGCTTCGACGCCGACCATTCCGGTCTCTACGGACCGGGCCGCATCGTTCAGACGAATCCGGAATCGCCGATCATCGAGATCGAACACGCCGAAAACGTCGTTCTCCGGGACATCACGCTGACGAGGCCCGAAGGAAAAATGGAAACCGACGTCGAAGGAATTCTCGCCGCCGACTGCCGGGAGCTGCGCATCGAAAATGTTCGGATTCTCGACAATCGAACCCGTTCCGCCGCCCTGTCGTTACGAGACTGCGACGGAGCCCGGATCGAAAACTGTCTCGTACGGAATTACATGAAAATCGCCGTCGACGACCGTACGGCCGGTCCGAATTACGGTTACGCCTTCCGCTGCATCGACGGCACCGGAATCTCGGTTCGTGCCTGTACGGGAACCGTGATCCGAGGAAACCGCGTGATCGAAAAGAATCTGCTGCCGACGCCGGAAATCAAGGAAAAATACGGACTCGGAATTTTCGTCAAGAAGAACGCGGAAAAGGGAAAGATCATCGCTCAAAAAACCTGGGACGAGGAATACGTCAACAATTGGCACCAGGGCTCCGCGATCATCGTCACGTCGCCGGAAAAGAGCGATCGGACGCAAATTCTCGACAATACGATCGAAAACGCGGCCCAAGGAATCGACTTGCATTGCGACCACGTCATCCTTTCGGGAAACATCGTCGACAACGCGTTCATCGGCATGAAGGCGATGCACGGTTCACGCAACATCCTGATCCTCGGTAACCAGTTCATCCGCAACGATCTTTGGAGCATCGGCCTGATGCCGGGCGCTCCGTCCCGTGCCGCGGGATTCGAAGACAACCCCAATGCGAACGTCGACGGCGGTTCGGTGATCGCGAACAATATCGTTTCCGATTTCGGATACGGGAACGCCCATTGGATTTGGGGGGACGACGGCGTGCCGTTCAAATTCGACACGGGACAGCTCCCACACAATCCGCCGCTCTCCGACGTCGTCGTTTCGGGAAACATCCTCTACGATCCGGGACGTGAAGCCGGTCGAAAAGACGTTCCGCCTCGTTATCGTTACGCCGTCGTCGTTCCCCAAGGCCCCGACGGTCCGCGCAATCTCCGTTTTTCGAACAACATTTTTCCTCCGGGCCGTTCCGGCATCTCCAATGCCGAATTCGACTCGAATTAACTTTTTTCCGCATCACTTCAAGGAGTTTCCATGAAAACCATGAATCGTCGTGAAATGTTGAAAGCGTCGACCGTCCTCGGTGCCGGCGCTTTGTTCCTGTCGAGCGGTATTCTGACCAAAGGGGCGTCGCCAAACGAAAAATTGAACGTCGCCTGCGTCGGCCTCGGCAACCAGGGTAATTTCCAGGTTTCCAACCTCGGCAAAATGAAAGACGACGTCAACCTCGTCGCCCTCTGCGACGTCGACGATCTCAAGGCGGGAAAAGCATACGAGAACAATCCCGGATCGAAGAAGTTTTACGATTTCCGGCAAATGTTCGACGAAATGGAAAAGTCGATCGACGCCGTCGCCGTGAGCACGCCGGACCACACCCATTATCATCCCGTGATGCGGGCGCTGCGGGCCGGAAAACACGTTTATTGCGAAAAACCGCTCGCTCATTCCGTGCAGGAAATCCGTAACATCACGGAAACCGCCGCCAAAATGAAGGTCGCGACGCAACTCGGTTGCCAACGTCATGCGATCAAGAACATGCACCGGGTCGTCGAACTGATCAAGTCCGGCGCGATCGGCGACGTGACCGAGGTGTATTCCTGGATGGGCGGCGACCGCGGCATGCCGGAAAAACCGACGTCGTTCATTGATCCGCCGAACACGTTGAAATGGGATCTCTGGCTCGGTCCTTGTCCGAAAGATTGGAAGTACTCCATTTCGAAGGCGCTCAACGGCAAAGACGAAGGAACCTTGGTTCCGTATAACTGGCGATTCTGGTGGGATTTCGGGACCGGCGAAACCGGCAACTGGGCCTGCCATATTCTCGACATTCCGTACTGGGCGCTGGACCTGAAATATCCGACCCGAGTCTCCGCAAGTGGTCCGGAAGTCGATCCGGAGCGAACGCCGAAGGAAATGCACGTCGTCTTCGATTATCCCGCTCGAGACAAGCAACCGGCCCTGAAACTCTACTGGTCCCACACGAAAACGCCGCCGTGTTATGAAAAACTTGGTCTCAAAAAGGGAATCAAGGACAAGGATGGCAAGGACGTCGGTCCGAACAACCTGTTCGTCGGATCGAAGGGAATGTTGCTGACGGGATTCGACCGGCACGTTTTGCTGCCGGAGGAAAAGTTTGCCGACTTCGAATATCCGAAACAGTTTATCCCGGACTCGCCGGGCTTCCACCGGGAATGGGTCAACGCCTGTAAGGGCGGCGAACCGGCAACCTGTAATTTCGCGTATTCCGCTCCAATGGCCGAAAGCGCGATTCTCGGCAACACGGCGTTTAAGGCCGGACACAAGTCCTTTGACTGGGACGCCGCAAACTTGATCGCGAAGAACTGCCCGGAAGTTCAAAACACCCTGAAACCGGAATTCCGCAGAGGTTGGGAGTATTGATACCGTCACACCGAAAAAATTCGGAGACGAAACAGACGTCTCGAAAAACCATCTCGGTCAATGATACTGAAAACGGCGAGAAATAACCTTTTTTCGTTTTCGACCGAAAAAGAGCCCCAAGTGAAGCGGTACTCCGCGTAACTTGGGGGTAGAATCGAAAAAAACAAACATATTGTTCCCGTTTGCGGTATTCATCATGAGAAAAGCAAGCCGTCAACACGCCGTGTTAACGGTTTTTATTGATTTGGCGGGAAAATCACGAAAAACACCGACTGTAGGGGCTCACAAAATAAACACATCGTGTTTACGGAGTATCGACAACATTTCTACATAATATCATGCAATATAGGGATTTTGGAAACACGGGTCTCAGGGTATCTTCTCTCGGTTTCGGATGCATGCGGCTGCCGACAACCAGCGGCAAGATGGACGAAACCGTCGACGAAAAGGAAGCGATCCGGATGATCCGTCACGGAATTGATTCCGGGATCAATTACGTCGACACGGCGAAGCCGTACCACGGTGGTCGCAGTGAGAAAGTCGTCGGCAAGGCATTGAAAGCCGGATACCGTGAAAAAGTCACACTGGCAACGAAACTCCCGACCTGGGAAATCGACAGTCGGAAAACAGCGGACCGGATTTTCGACGAACAGCGTACCGATCTGGGAACAGACAAAATCGACGTCTATATGCTGCATACGTTGCAGCGCAGTCTTTGGCCGATCGTCCAAAAACATAAACTGATCGATTGGATCGCCCAAAAAAAGGAAAAAGGCCAGATCGGATACGTCGGTTTTTCTTATCACGACGATTTCGATTTCTTCAAAGAAGTCCTCGGAGCCTACGACGGATGGGAATTCTGCCAATTGCAATACAATTACGCCAACGAGACCGTGCAGGCGGGAACCCGGGGATTGAAATACGCGGCAAAAAAGGGACTTGCCGTAATCGTCATGGAACCGCTGCTCGGCGGCGTGTTGGCCGATCCGCCGGGAAAGATGAAGAAACTGTTTAAATCAGCCGAGGGCAAGAAATTCAATCCGGTCGATTTAGCGTTGCGATGGCTCTGGAACCGACCGGAAGTTTCCGTCGTTCTCAGTGGCATGACGACCTACGAGCATGTCGTGCAGAATCTCGACGCCGCGAACCGGAGCGGCGTCGGTACGTTGACGGAAGCGGAATCGGCGTTCGTCGACGAACTCCGCAAGGCCTACGACGAGTCGCAACCGATTAAATGCACGAAATGCCGATATTGCATGCCCTGTCCGAGCGGCGTCGACATCCCGTTGAACTTTGAGATGTACAACAACCTCGCCGCCGCCGATAAGGGTTCTGATCTGTTCAAAATCCTTTATTCCGCGATGGACTCTGGAATCCAAGCCGATCGCTGTACTCAATGCGGTCAATGCGAGGACAATTGCCCGCAAAAGCTGTCGATCCGGAAACTGCTCGAAACCGTTCACGCCGGATTGAGTTGAGGGTAAATCCGTCATCCCCGCGCAGGCGGGGACCCAGACGATAGGCGTTGTCAACCGTTTGCACACTCTCTAACTTGCGGCGATGCAAAGGGTTGGAAAATTTACTCTCTAGGTCCCCGCCTTCGCGGGGATGACGGAAAAATCACAACGCTTTTCTTCTACTGCAAAAACGGATTGTGTTTGCGTTCGGCGCCGACCGTCGTTTTCGGGCCGTGTCCGCTGTAGATGATCGTCTCGTTCGGAAGCGTCAGAATCTGCCGTCGAATGGAGTCGATCAATTGCAGCGAATTGCCATCCGGAAAGTCGCTGCGACCGATGCTTCGCTGAAAAATCACGTCACCCGCAAACAAAATCGGTGTCGTATCCGTTTCGATCAGGTAGACGACGTGTCCGGAGCTATGGCCGGGAGCGGACCGCACCGAAATCGGAATTCCGGCAATCTCTTCATGGCTTCCGTCGTGAAAGAGAAGATCCGCCTTCGGCAATACGATCGGAATTCCAAACGGCGAGGAAAGATTCTCGTTCGGATCGGAAAGTTTCTCCTTGTCGTCGCTGCCGATGCAGATTTTGCTGTCCGGCCAATTTCTTTTGAGTTCGCCCATCCCCGCGATGTGATCGACGTGTCCGTGCGTTGCCAGCAAGGCAACCGGCTTGAGTTTCTCTTTTTCCAGATAGCCGATGATCTTTTCCGGCTCGAAGCCCGGATCAATGACGAAACAGTCCGATCGACCTTTCAAATAGACAATATAGGTATTCTCTTCAAAGGGAAGAGACGTGATCGAATGAATAAGAATTTTCGATATTTCCATTTTTTGCTCTCCTACAAAATTCTCCTTTTCGCTAGAATACACAAACCGATCATGTTGTATCAACAACGGTTGACAAATGCAATCGGCTACCGAGCAAAAAAGGTCCAGCTGTCGTTCCCGTTCGGGCGATAGAATAATCATCGGACATTTTGTAAGGATGCAAAATGAGTTGCCACGGAATTTCCCTCCTTCCCGAACTCTGACTGTTTCAAGGAAACGAAAGACGATGAAATCGATGTTGACAAAGTTCAAGTATTTTTGGGGCGGAGTCTTGACGCCGTTCCTTGTCCTCTTGGTTTCCTCTGCGACGTCCGCCCAGCAGGCAGAGATTCCGTCGCCGAAGATTGCCAATAACATTCAACAACCGGCGGTCAACGAGCATCCCCTGATGCCGGTGATGCGATGGGCGGAACGGGAACGGCCCCGAGTCGTCGCGATTAAGGATTACACCGCTCTGATGACGAAACAGGAAAACATCAACGGCGAACTCCAGGACGCCCAGGTGATGGAAGTCAAGTTTCGTCAGGAGCCGTTCAGCGTTTACCTTAAATTCCGTTATCCGAAAAAGATCAACGGTCAGGAAGCGATTTTCGTTCGCGGTCAGAACGACAGCAAGCTGATCGCTCACGGTGTCGGTGTCGAACGAACCTTCGGAACGCAAAAAGTCGATCCGGAAGGCTTTATCGCCATGCGGGGCAACAAATATCCGATCACCGACATGGGACTTCTGAACCTCGTCGACAAATTGCTCGAAGTCGGTCGTCGGGACTCCAAGTTCGGTGAATGTACCGTCGAGTATTTCGAAGACGTGAACGTCGGCGACCGCGTCTGCACGCTGATTCAGGTCGTGCATCCGGTTCCGCGAAAAAGCTTCCAGTTTCACATCGCCCGGGTGTTCGTCGACAAGGAATTGAACCTGCCGATTCGCTACGAATCCTATGATTGGCCGAAAAAAGAAGGCGACGAACCGATCATGATCGAAGCCTACACCTACCAAAATCTGAAGCTCAACGTCGGCCTGACCGACAAGGACTTCGACTACAAGAATCCGGATTACAATTATCCGTGACGTAAATAAAGCATCCGACAAAGAGCCCCGACAAAGAGCCCCAAGTGAAGCGGTACTCCGCGCAACTTGGGGGTAGAAGCGGCAATCAAATTTGTACAGTTGTAAAGGTTGTTTCTGGCTTCCACCAGGAAATAAACGGCAAAATCAATGAGTGAGAGGGTGAAAGGGTGAGAGGGTGGAGGAGACGCAACCGGTTGGCATCGCGCATCTTGTGTTTTCTCTTCCACCCTTTCACTCTCTCACCCTTTCACTCGAATGTTGCCGGTTAATTTCTGGCGAAAGCCTCTGAACAGGTCGTTAGCACTCACGCCGGAACATCTTCTAGGTAAACGCCGTCGGCTTTGAGCGTTTTCTGCAACTCTTTCACGTCGACTTTCTCCAGCGAGGTTTCCTGTTTCAACGCCATCGCGGCGCAAGTTCCGACGCCTTGCGCCAAGGCCATCAGGTGCGACTGCACCCGGAACGAGGAATGTCCTTCGTGCGTCGAACTCGCCGCCCGACAGGCGACCGCAAGGTTCGGAATTCGATCGTTCAACGCCATGCCGAGCGGAATGTGATAACTCGTTCCTTCCTGGAGCATCGTTTTCGCATTCCGGTCCGAATGGGTCGTATAGCCGCTCCCCTTCGGATCGTGGATGTCGATCATCCAGACGCCGTGGCCGACGGCGTCCGGATGTTTGGCGGCGTCGAGCACCATTTCCTTCGTCAACGTTTTACGGCCCGTGATCCGTCTCGATTCCCGGATTCCCAGGCAGCACGCCGTTTGGTCGACCGCGACGTTTTCCATGCCGGGAACTTTTTGTTTCCAAAAATCGACGTAGGCGAAAACCCGTTCGCGTGATTCCTCGGTCAACCGGGTCAATTCTTCCTCGTCGAGCGGATTACCGGCTTCCGGGCAAAGATTCCACGGTTGGAAGTTGTCGCCGTTTTTCAGGTGCGACCGGGTGTTTCCGACGTTGTACGGCGGCATCTTGCCCTGCTTGAGCAGGTCGGCCATCTCGTTCATGATCTCGTCGAGTTTTTGGTTCGACAGCGTTTTCGTCGTCGCGACGTCGATCCCGCGCAACGTGAAACACATCGTCATGCCCTGCACCAGGCCGTCCGGGACGCGACCGAATTCGAACGGCAAACCGCTTTTCGCCGCGATGTCGCCGTCTCCCGTGCAGTCGATCACGATCTTTCCCGTAAAAAGCTTCCGACCGGTTTTCGTGTCGGAAAGCACGCCCTTGATCCGACCGTCCACGATCACCGGTTCGCCGGCCGTCAGGTAACAGAACGTTCGGACTCCGGCTTCCCGTAACATTTTCTGCCAGACGATGCGCATTCCCTCCGGCTCGAACGTACAGGTCTCGTGCCGCTTGACCGGATCCATCGGCCGCAGCCAACCGTTCTTGTCGGCTCGTTGGACGGATTCTTCGACGAGTCCGAGAATCACCTTTTTCGTTCGGTCGCTGCAATGAAAATAGTTGACCAGCGCGTTGGTCGCCATGCCGCCGATACTCGGTAACCGCTCCAGGAGAACGACCTTCGCTCCGTGCCGGGCTGCGCTGACGGCCGCCGCGACACCGGAACTCCCACCGCCGCAGACCAAAACATCCGCATCGGCAGCAATCGGATATTGTTCCGGCTGCTTGGTCGATTCCGCTCCAAGGAAGGTTCCCGAACCGGCGAGTCCGAGCCCGCCGACCAACATTCCGTTCGAAAAAAAGTCGCGACGATTCATGGAATTCTCCAATCGGTTTGCATGGAGCCAAGTGCAGGCAGAACTCTGTCAGAGCTTGGTGGGGTTGAAGAAGGAAAACCTAGTACGCCGAGTTTAAAATACTATTCATTATTTGTACTGTGCAAGTTCTCGGCGTTGTTTGTGAACGCAACCTTGATTCTGCCGCAAGACTGGAGGCTGGAGACCGGAGGGAACGGTTGGAAACCGGGAACTCCAGCCTCCGGCCTTCAGTCTCCGGCCTTGTTCAGTGTTC
>JAVBQW010000138.1:0-3302 GCA_031548665.1 Thermoguttaceae bacterium | reverse complement strand
CGGTAAGGCGGCTGCCTTCGGCTTCATCGACGCCGCCTTCCGTTGGTCGGCTCATCGTTCGGCGGTATTTGACTTTACGAAAAAAAGCGAAACGGCAAAACCTTTTCTCAAAATGTCAGTCGAATGCCGTTTCGCAGTATACCGAGAGGAACCTTTGCGCTCGTCAGCTGTGCCGCGAAGGAAAAGTCCTACGAATCACCGAAGCTGAAACAAGGTGTGTTCATGTACCATGTCGTTCAAGGCGCACTCAGCAAGGCGGATGTTGATAGCGACGGCATCGTCACGCTCTTTGAACTGCGCAATGATGTGATTCAGCAAACGACGAGCTTTGTGTTCCGGGAATTCGACCGTCAAAAGCAGAATCCCTTTTTCCACTCGCATTTTGAAACTGCCGACTTCGGCCTTTTCGATTTGAGCAAGATTGGAATCAACCCCGAAAAGCCGACTCTCACTCTTGGACCCGTGGTGCAATACCCCGGACTTGACGGAACTGCCGGAAAGATTCTGCGGGTATTCGGTGAAACCAATCCACTCAATGCTCGCGACAACTACGGCGTAACATGTGTCGCCTAATTACCGGACGGATCAATGGTCGCTTCTGGAGGTGCGGACAATACCATCAGGATTTGGAATGTTCTCACCGGCGAACAGGTTTCGGCTATCAGCCATACCGGGGAGTTTGTTTCTCGCCATTGAGCAAACTCCTTCTCACCACTTCGAGAAACGGAATAGCCAAAGTATCAAGGGCCGATACCGGTGAAATGGTGAGCGAAGCCAGGACAGGTCAATGGGCCATCCTGTGTGGTATATTTTCTCAAGATGAATGTTCCTTTGCACTTGGAACTGGGGACAGGCATAGTGATATACACAGCAACGTCAATAAACTGCCATATCTAGAATTGCCGAACAAGTGTATGATTGCTCCTTTTCCATTTGGCAAGGAGGCGAAGAAATGTTGCGAGCGAATGGCACGGAAGAAGAACGTGATCTCTTTCACAAAATTCGGTACGGTTATCACGACGAGCGGGTCATGCGGCGATTTGAAATCCTTTGGCTCCACAGCTGCGGAAAATTCGCTCCGGAAATCGCGGAGATCGTCAAGCAAAACCCGCATACCGTTCGTGATGTGATCAACATGTACAAAAAAGAAGGCGTCGAGGCGATCACCGCGATGAATTCGGGGACCTGCCGTCCAGGCGTTTCGAGCTTCCGCTCGGCGTGAGAAACCGTCGGACGGTCGCGGTGCTCCCAGTCTGTACTTGCCGCCAGAAAAGCATAACGGTTGTATTTTTGATTCGAATATTCAAACGTTGTTCCTTGTGTTCGGCAGTGAGGGGCAGGAGCGAAGCGACTATCCGAACGAATATCCACCATCGGTGCGGCAGCACCTGACGCCTGGACGGCAGGTCCCCGTTCGTGATGCCGGTGATCATTCGCGGCAAAAAAGCGACGAAGGATCAAGAGGCTGGTGGGACGAGAAAATATCGTGACTGGAAGAAAAGCGGATGGGATCGATACGAATTGAAAACAAAAGTAAAGCGAAAGGAAATGAAAACGTGGTTTTGGGTTTGCGTCTGTTGCAAAAACTTGAATGGCAAGCGAGGCAAGTACGGAAGGAAATCGTTCACGTTTGCGTACTATAATACAAGGTCAAGTGTCGCGAAATGGTTTTTCGAGACGTATCGAAAACGGTTCGGGATTGAAACAAGTTACCGTCAGTCGAACGAATGTCGGATTCGGACGAGCACGCGGAAGCCTCAATTGCGGTTACTTTATTTTGCGTTGTCGATGATCATGCGTAATTGTTGGGTGTGGTTCGAACAGACATACGTGATGAACAACGGTCGGCGAAGGAGTCAGGAGCGGGAAAATTATTTCAGTTTCAAGGATTTATTGGAACGACTCCGAAAATTTCTCGAAGAAGATTTGCGTGTTTTGACCGCCGAAATCTCGCGTTCCCATGCCGGAAATCACGGAATACCCTGCAATTCAAGCTCCTTTTCTACGAACTACTGAAGAATACTTAAAACATCGCCATTTTTCAACAACAAGCAACGAAAAAACACAGGAGGTAAGAAAATGCGACAAGAAGCAACCGAACCCGCTCGGATCGAATGTCTGACGGTCAATGCCGTCGAAGCCGCGCAGATGCTCGGTGTCTCGGCCCGGACCGTCTTTCAACTGACCAAGGCCGGAAAACTACCGCATAAGCGGCTCGGCGGACGGATCGTCTACTCGATCGAAGCCCTCAAACGCTTCGTCAACGAGTCCGACACACAGGAATAGAGCTTCCTGTGTGTTTGATTTTCTACCAACGAGGGCTTGAACCCGTTCGGCATGCGCAGATAATGAGAAGTGCAATGAATTCTGCGACGTGCCAACATAAGAGAGGAGTAAATTATGGCAACGCTCAGCAGAAAAGACGGAGGCTGGTTGATCCAGTTCTTCGACAAGAACAAGAGACGACGACCGATTTCGCTTGGGAAGAAGTACAGTGAAAAGACTGCTCACCAGTTGAAAGAAGTCGTCGAGAAGGTCATCTTCAGCCGCGACAACGGGGTGATTCCGGACAAAAAGACGCTCGCCTGGATTCAGGAGGCGGCTCCGGAGATTCGGGACAAGCTCGCGGCGGTCGGACTGATCGACAAGCCGGAGTCCCATACGGCAGAGGAATTATGGGAAAAATTCCTTCGGACGAAGACCGACATCAAGGATTCGACGATGGAGACCTATGAGCGGTCGCAGGACCGGTTTTTCGCCTATTTCAAGGGTGGAGAACAGATCGCCGATTTGACGATGACACGGATGCAGCAGTGGAAGGAGTTCCTCAAGACGGAGATTCCGCAGGCTCGATCAAAGGTTCTGGGCTTCGAGGAAAGCACCGTCGCCGGAACGCTGACCAAGGCGAAAGCCGTGTTCAACTGGGCCGTCCGATCCGGTTGGCTCGCAAAACGTCCGTTGGAGGGGGTGGGTCGAGGCTCGTTCGTGAATCGCGACAAGGATTATTTCGTGACGATGGACGAATACGCCCGGTTGCTCGACGCCTGTCCTTGTGCGGACTGGAGGGCAATTTTGGCCTTGGCCCGCATCGGCGGTCTGCGATGTCCGTCGGAGGTGCTGCGGCTGAAATGGTCGGACGTCAATTGGGAGATGGATCGGTTTTAGCCCGGAAATTTCACACGGTGTTTGAGAGTGAAGGATTCCTCCCGGAGGGAGCGAAATCGTGAAATTTTCATGAAAAAACACGGGTTTTCGACGATCGGCGCACGCCGCCCCCTCCCCCAAAAAGGGTTGCATGACTC
>JAVBQW010000181.1:0-31622 GCA_031548665.1 Thermoguttaceae bacterium | reverse complement strand
GAATTTCGAGGAGTCGATACCGCTCGTCGCGGTGAGGATCGTAAACGTACCGGTTTCCCAGTCGGCGAGGTCGATCGTGCTGTTCGCTCCATGAGAAACCGTTCCCGTCACGGCAATTTTGTCCGACGCGTCCGACGCTCCGAGGTCGATGAGGAGAGTCGCTCCGTCGATCAACACATTACCGGTAAGCGAAAGCGTTCCGATTTCCTTACCGGCAGCGATTGCCGTTCGTGCGGCGGCAAAGGAGTTCGACGACGTATTGAACGTCGGAATTTCGAAACGGTCGGCGTCGGGTGAAATTCTACCGTTAATCGCGAATCCGTTGGGTGATGTGATCGTTCCACCCCCGGCAAGTGTTCCAGTCGAATCAACGACGAATTGCTTTGCCGGATCACTTCCACTCATCGTGAACCCAGCACCTTGCACGGCACGGAATGTTCCGCCGGAAGTTCGAACTTCTCCTCCGGTGAACAGATTGTTTCCCGCGAATTGAACGTACCCTGTTCCTGATTTCGTCAACGAGGCGGTCGTTTGCGTGCTGTCAACACGGATCGGATCGTCGAAAAAGATGTTTCCGTTTCCACTGATCCCGATCATGTTGTCGCCATGATCGTACAAATAAATCGAATTGGCCGTTGTTACCGTACCGGTTTGATGAACGTTTCCCGCAAAAGCGATATCGCCGCTGTCGGCGACAAGCGAAATCCTGTTGGCGGAAATCGCTCCCCCCAGTGTAAGAGCCGAGTTGTTTTGGAAAAGAGTGTTTCCGTGCAAAACGAGGCCGACTCGTTGTGTGGATTCGTTCATCGCAATCGCGCCCCCTTCGGAAGCGGTGTTGCCCGAGAAGAGGATATTGCTTCCCAATTCAAAGTCCGCGAACGTGTTGCTTCCGTAGACGAAAATCGCTCCCCCCTTCAAGCCTGCCGTGTTGTTTTTGAACGATAATGTAGCGGAATGCGTGAGCGTTGGATTCCAGGCGCCGAAAACAATGGCGCCGCCGAACAAGTCGCCGACGTTGTTTTGAAAAACGGCGTCGTCGCCGAGCGTCAAATTTCCGTTCAGACGAATCGCTCCGCCGCCCGTCTCTCCCGTGTTTCCGATCGCGTGGTTGTTGTCGAAGAGAACGTTTTTGCCGAAAGTTACGTCTCCCGTCGCGAAGATGGCGCCGCCGTATCCGTAAGATGCCGGTAGACCAGCACTGTTGCCGATGAACTCGACGTTGTCGCCCAACGTCAAGTTGCGAATTGATTTGATCGCCCCGCCGGTTGAGTTCGCTTTGTTATTGACGAACCGAAGCGTTCCGCCGCCGGTAACGACAAATTGATCGTTGTCTCCGGTGTCGATCAAGATCGCCCCGCCGCCGGATTCCGGATAACCGGTCGTTGTATCGTGAATTCCGGTGAACGTCAAGGTTTTCCCTGCGGCGACATCCAACGTGAAAAGTCCGTTGACGAAACTCGCAATGATTCGGCTTGAAATGGTACGGTCATCCTCCACGGCGACCGTGCTCGTATTCGTAACCTTTAGATAACCCTTGGAATTACCCGGGTTTACAGGATTGGCAACGTGCACCCCCAGCGCTTTGTCGTGTCCGAGTACCAGTGTTCCGCCGCTCATCGTTGCTCCGTAAACGAAGTCGGTTTCGAGGTTCATCGTGACGTTTCCGCCGGTGATGTTCATTTTGCCGGTCGGCGTGACCGTCGTTCCAGAGACGCCGGTCGTCGTGCCGGTGATCTTCGAAGTTGCGTCGGCGCCGTTGAAGATATAGGTTCCGCCGGTGATGTTCATTCCCGAAACGGTAACGCCCCCCGCTTGAACGGTGACGGTACCCGCGTTGGCCGCCGTGAAATTCACCAGGTCCAGAGTTTGGAAGTAGTCGGCGTTCGCGTTCCAGACCTTGTTCGTGTCCGTCGTGTTCCAGTTACCGGAATTGCCGCTCCACGTCAGGCCCAGATTTTTCGAATCTGCAACCAGAATCAGCGAGTTCGCCGTCGACGTGGAGAGCGAGGCGTATTGCCGACCTGTGAGAGCGGCATTGTTCAAGGTCACGGCGTCGAACTTAGTGGAATCGATGCCGCCGGTCGACGCCGTCAAGATCGTGAACGTTCCGGTATGCCAATTGGCGAGGTCGATTTTGCCGTTGGTCACGTCGTGCGTCACGCTTCCCGTGACGGCGATTTTGTCCGAGGCGTTCGAGACGCCAAGGTCGACGAACAACGTACCGCCGTTGATATTCAGGTCGCTGACGACGCCAAGCGTTCCGATTGCCCCGACCGTGTCGCCGGCGGAAAGGGTCGCGGCCGTGTTGAAATCAATCCCTCCCGTCGCCGTAATCGTTCCGTTACCGGCGACGACGGCCGTTCCGCCGCTGCCGACCGTCATGGAGGCCGCCGTCAACGACGAGCCGTATTTGACGGTCAGCGTTCCGCTCGACGTCGGAGCGGATGCGATATAAACGACGCCGCCGAAGGTTCCCGTCGCCGTATTTTCAAACGTTAAATCGCCTGTCCCGCCCAATCCGATGTAAAGCGTGTCGCCCGTCAGCTGCGAGCCGGTGCCGGAAACCGTTACGGTTCCCTGCTCGCCGGGGGTAACTCCCAGATAAACGCTGTTCGTCATGTCGGCTTTGCCGCCGTCGGTAACTTCCATGGTAGCGTTTCTGACATAAAGCGATTCGTTCGACTCAAGGGTCGAACCGACTCCGAGGATGAGCTTGCCGGCGCTCATTTCGATGTCTTGTTCGAAATCCAAGGCGATGTTCGTCATCGTTGCCTGTCCGCCGGACATTTCCAACTTGCCCGTCGGCGTGACGATGGTTCCGCCGACACCGGTCGTCGTACCGGTGATACTGCCGCCGGTGAAGGCATAGGTTCCGCCGGTGATGTTCATTCCCGAAACGGTAACGCCCCCCGCTTGAACGGTGACGGTACCCGCGTTGGTCGCCGTGAAATTCACGAGGTCCAGGTTTTGGAAGTAATCGGCGTTCGTGTTCCAGACCTTGTTCGTGTCGAGCGTGTTCCAATTGCCGGTACCGCCGCTCCACGTCAGGTTATAGTTTTCATTGAACGCCGTCAGTTGCAGCGTGGAACCCGTGGAAGTCAGCGAAGCGACTTGGCGTCCCGAGAGCGCGCTGCCGCCGACGGTCACGGCGTTGAATTTTGTGTCGTCGATGCCGCTGGTCGCCGTCAGGACCGTAAAGGTTCCCGCTTGAAAATTCGCCAGGTCGATCGAGGAATTCGCTCCATGTGTAACGGTTCCCGTCACGGCGATCTTGTCCGAAGCGTTCGAGGCTCCCAAATCGACGAGCAGCGTGGCTCCGTCGAGTTCAACGTTGCCGGTCAACGACAGCGTACCGATTTTCTCTCCGGCGGCGATCGTCGTCTTGCCGGTGCCGCCCATCGCCACGGATTGGGTGAACGTCGCGGCGTCCGGCGCGACGTTTCCCTTGATCGTAAAGGTTTTCGACGTGAGCGCCCCGCCGCCGGCCAAGGTCCCGAGCTTGCCGGCTCCGTCGTTTTCGACGAGGAAGTCGCCGCTGGCCGCCGTGTTCGTACTCGCTTGGAACGAAGCTCCGCTGACGATGCGGAAGGTTCCATCGCTCACTTCGACGTTGCCGTCCGTTCCGGCGACGTTGAGTACGTTGGCGCCGGAAAACTGAACGAAACCGGTGCCGTCGAAAACGAAACTGTTGTTGCCCGTCGCCCCACTGGAAATCGGATCAATGAAGAACAGATTGCCGTCGCCATAAACGTACGAGCCGTTGTATCCGTCGAAGTGGATCGAGTTGGCGGTTCCATCCGGCGTCGTGAAATTCGTCACCCCGCTCTTGTTGTCGGTAAACACGATGTCGGCGCCGCCGCCGCTTCTGTCGTCAAGTTCGATATCCAAATCGGCATTTTCAGTACCATTTCCGGCTGCCAAAAAGATCGCGCCGCCGCTTCCGGACGCGAAGTTGTTCGAAAAGAGCATGTTTCCGGCCAGGGTGACACTGTTCGTCGATGAAATGGCTCCTCCCGTTCCTCCCAGTGCCTGGTTACCGGAAATCTCGGCGTTTTTGCTGAAAAGATTGATGCCGCCGATTCCCGTCTGACCGTTGTAGAAAATCGCCGCACCGGAGCCGGTCGCCTTGTTTCCGGTCATCGTCAACGAGTTTTGTGCTCGGATATAGACCGATCCCGAATGATCGGAACGGAGATGAATTGCCCCGCCATCGCCCGCCGTCGCCTGGTTGTCGGAAAAGACGACGTCGTCCCCCGTGAAACTGACGTTCGCATTAACATTGGTGCTGGTGGGGTTGAGCGCTTCCAAGTAGATGCCGCCTCCCTTGGTCGCCTTGTTTCCGCTGATCGTCGTGTCGTTATCGAAACTGATATCCGCAAACACGTTATGGAGCGGATTCGATGCTTTGGAAGAAACATGGAGCCCGCCGCCGGCGCCGCTGGTCGCGGTGTTGTCGGAAATCGTCGTCGGGCCGTAAAAACTCAAAAGGGAGCTGCCGATGGTTGCGCTCGTTGTCGTCGCGAAATAGATACCGCCGCCGTCTTTCGTCGCGGTATTGCCTGAAATGATCGTGTCGCCATGGAACTGTATTTGGTTGACGATCCCTCCTGTCGCCCCCACGCCGACGACGCGAACTCCACCGCCGGACGCACCAAGTCCCGTGGCACGGTTGTTCCTGATCGTCGTCGAGTCGCCGAAGTCCAAATTCGTTTCGTAAATATTGTCGACGTTGATTCCGCCGCCGCCTCCGTTGTCGCCGGTCGCGAGATTGTTTTCAATGGTCAACGAGCTCAACGGCGAAAAATCGATGCTCGTTGGCGTTACCGAGCTGTTGTCGAACACCCCGATTCCGCCGCCGATGGACGCCTGGCTGTTTCGAACGACAAGGTTTCCTCCGGTGAATTCGATTTTGCCCCCACTGACGGATTGGATCGCTCCCCCGTAGTTGTCCGAACCGGCATCTTGATGTTTGACCCCGTCGATGGTGAGCGTTGTTCCGGCGCCGATGTCGAACGTTAAATCGGCTGTTGACATGCTTGAGACAAAGCGGTTCGAAACGATTCGATCCGCCGTCGTTTTGATCGCCGCAGTTCCGTAAATGTTTGCCTGACCGCGTGAAAAGTAAGAGTTGGTCGTCTCCGTTTCGTAGGAGCCGAGCGCCTTGTCGTTGCCGAGAACGAGAACGCCGCTGCCAATGTCGATACCTTTCACAAACTCGTTTTCGCCGCTGAGCGTCACGGTATCGGTCGCATTCAACGTCATGTCGATAACCAGCTTGCCTGGGTTCGTCAGAGCACCCAAGGTTGTTTTCGTGCCGTCGGCCAAAATGTTGCCGACGAATTCGACGTTCGTATCCGCGCCGCTGATCGTCATCTGGGCGACCGTCTTGCCGGTGCCGCCGAGCGTGATCGTTTGTTTCGTCCCCGGTGCGCCGCCGTTGACGGCGTTAAACGTCACTTCGTCACCGTCGAGGAATTGGGTCGCCGCACCGGTCCAATTGTTGTCGCTCAAATTCCAAGTCGCGGAAGCGGTACCGCCGGCGTTCCAGGTCAACGACTGGTTCGTTGCGGCGGCGACGATGGTCATTTGGGCGGCGGTGCCACCGGCGGCTCCGACATTGACCCCGGATCCAAACACACCGGCAGCGCGTGTTCCAACCGTGTCTTCGCCGTTGAGCAGGGAGGAAGCCAGCCCCCCCGTCACTCCCGTATAGTTCATCACCGTAAAAGTTCCGGCAACATGCGCGCTCGTGAAATTAAAAACGGTACCGTCATTCGTGAACGTTCCGTTCACCTGAACCTTATCCGAGAGATTGCCGGCGTCGAGATCAATCGTAATTCTGGCGCTGCCGTCCAAGGTCAGATTACCGTCGATGGTCAAGGTGCCGATCTGGCCGGCGGAATCACCGGGAGACAGTGTTCCGGTCGAGCCGACGTTCATGTCATATCCGGCGGCAACCGTTACCGTACCGGTTCCTCCCAAAAATCCCTTGTTCAACATGCCGACGGAAATGTCTCCCGCCGTACTGGTCAGCCGCGAAGCCGATCCGATAAGCATTACCCTTCCGGAACCGTTCGAAGCCATTGAAGCGTCTCCGATACGAATTTCCTTTCCTTCCGCCAAGGCTCCATTGGAAATATTCAGGGTTCCCGTTCCATCGACACCGATTCCCAATCGGTTCATCGCCGAGATTTTCGAGCTCGCTCCATCAAGATTCAAAATACCGGTGCTGCTGGCCTGACCAATCGCCAAATCCGCTCCCGTTTGGACGATTCCGCCCGAATGGACGTTGAACACTCCTTTTCCCACCGATCCGACTGCCAGATAGGTAACGGTTTCCAAAACGGAACCAGCCCCGAAAACCTCGTTGTCCAACGAATCCATATTAATCGAGTTCGCATCGTAAATCCGCAACATTCCTTCCTTTACGATCGTTCCCCCGGTATACGAATTGGCAAAGCTTAAATAAAGCGTTCCGAGGCCGGTTTTGGTGAGCGAACCCGATCCGGAAATCACGTCGGAAAATGTGTAGGATCCCCCATTATCGACGAAGTACGTGGTTCCCCCTGCCGGAATCACGATCGGATCGGTGACGTCGTCGTCCACGACCACGGTGTCCGCAAAGACCGCCGCGCCGACGCCGAAGAACAGTACCGCCGCGATGCAACACAGCGTAGAGACCGAGGGCACGGAGACCGGGGGCACAGCCCCCGGCTCTTGAAGGAAACGATGGAAAAATCGTTTATGAATAGAAAAGATGAGTTCGACGATTGACTTTCGTGCCATCGCTTCGTCCTTGAACCTTCCTTGTTTTTGCATTTGCCCCAAACAGCCCAGAACCTGCAAGCGGTCTGATTCTGGCAACACTCCGTCTTCTCCTCAATCGACTCCAAGTAACATGAAAAACAGTTGTTTTTTTAAATTCATGAAGAAATTCAAAAAAGACGGTCGGAGTATCGATTGTAGGAGTAGAGTACAGGTGAGAGATGCCGGAGTACCGACGAATGGAGCAGTATCGGCGAAAAAGCCGGAGTACCGGCTAAATGGGGGGTGGTGGGGACTCGATTTCGATCCGTGAATCCGTTAGAATTTTTGGGGATGTCAATACTTGTCGCGGTTTAACGATTTCGCCCAATGTCCGATCATATCGTTCGCTTCATCCTGGATCGTGTCGTCGCCGATTACGTTCGCCTCCATAAGGCCGGAATCGCCCCGCCTCCGGAACTCTACGCCGATTTCTGGCCGGAACAGGCGAAATCACTGCTCCACGATCTTCTCTTCACCAAGTTTCGACTTCTACTCGAAACGTCGCCGAACCTCTCCGTCGAAGCCTTTCTGCGTGATCACTCCACCCGGTGCGGAGACGAAAATCTTCTCCTGCGACTGCTCGAACACGAACTCGAAAACGCCGACAGCGATCCCAATGCCGAAACCGTTCGACACCGATTCCCGCAAATCGCTTCCGAACGCGTGACGCAAACCGTCGAACTCGTTCAACTGCGTCGCTCTTGGAAACCCGTGAAAAAAAAGGCCGTGGTCCGAGAAATCGATACGCAGAACTCGGCAGACGGTGCAACCGCAAACTTCATCGGAGGAAGCGGGATCACGGGGACCGGGACCACAGGTCCCGGCTCTGGGACCACGGGGTTCGGCTCCGTGGATGCAGAGGACGGAGTGACGACGAACTTTGCACCGGAAACCGGGACCACAGGTCCCGGCTCTAAGATCACAGAGCTCGGCTCTATGACCACGGGGCCCGGCCCTGTTGATGCGGCGGACGGAGCAACGACGAACTTTATGGCGGTGGGGAAAATCGCGACTCCCGATACGCTGACCTCGGCTGATGGAGCGACGACGAACTTTACAGCGGGGACCGGGCCCACAGGTCTCGGCTCGGTGAAAGAAGACGACGGTTGGACCAAAGAAAAATCGCAGACCCTTCAATGGACCGTCGACCAGCCGCTGCCGCCGGTCAATGACGGGACCATGGACTTCAAACCGGTCGAAGATGCTCCCGATGGAACCATGGATTTTGCGCTGACGAAGACCGGGACCACAGGTCCCGGCTCTTTAAAGACAGGTCCCGGCTCCTTGAATGCTGGTCCCGGCGCCCCCAAAGCGACTCCCGGCTCGGCGGAAACTCCAACAACACCGGCTTCCGGGAAAACCGAACGCGGCGGCTTGGCGAACCAAGCCAAAGAATTCACCGTGAGCGACTCGTTGGCGGTCGACAAATATCTCGGCAGCGGCTTCTGGAAGGACGTCTATAAAGCGAAACAGCAGAGTACGCGACAGTTTGTCGCCTTGAAACATCTTCGTGAAAAAAACGATGCCGAACGGGAAACCCTGGTTCGCGAAGTTCGAACACAGGCCAAGCTGACGCACCAAAATATTCCGCCGGTCTTCGGATTGGACCTCCTACCCTCCGGTCAGGCGATCGTCATCGAAAAACTGGTCGACGGCGATCGTTGGTCGGATTCGATCAAGACGCGGTCCCTGGACGATAATCTTCGTATTCTGTTGGAAGTCTCCCAAGCGGTTGCGTTCGCTCACCGACAACACCGGATCATCCACCGCGACCTGAAACCGGACAATGTCGTCGTTAATGACAACTACGGCGAAGTTTACCTGATCGACTGGGGCCTCGCCGCCGACGTCGGCAACGTCGAGGACTCGCCGGCGGACTCCGATGAAAAAGTTCCCCATGTCAGCCGCCTCGAAGGCGTCGCCGGAACACCGCTGTACTGGTCGCCGGAACTCGCGGCCGGCGAACCGACGAAATGCTGTCCGGCAACCGACGTCTTTCTCCTCGGAGCCCTGCTCTACGAAGTCCTGACCGGACACGCTCCGTACGAACTCTGCAATCCGAACTTCATCGAAGGACTCCACCGCGAAGCCTTCGACTCGGTTCGAGCCCTTGAAGTCGGACCGATGCTCCGAGCCGTTCGCGGTATCATCATTCCGCCCCGGCTGCGAGCCCCCCACCGCTATATTCCGGAAGAACTTCTTGCCGTCGCGATGAAATCCCTGGAGCGACTTCCGGAAAACCGCTATACCGACGCCGGCGATTTCATCGACGCCGTCAAACGCTATCAAAGTTTCTCGCTCATCACGAACCGCTGCGACCAAAACTGGAAGCAGTTCAACGCCCTCTGTCGGGAACGCGATCAGATGATCGAACAGCCCGAAGCCCTCCTGTCGCTGACGCTCCGCTTTCTCGAAACGTCGGACATCTTTCGGAATGTCGTCTCTGAATTACAACTCCACCAAATCGCCGACGAAGTCAGGGCCGAAGAAAACGATCCGGTGCCGCAACATCCGACGCTCCTCTCCGCCCAGCAAGGCGAAGTCGAAGCCCGAACCGAACTGATCGCCTTGACGCTCCGCTCCGGCGACCTGACCTTGGCCGACGCCCAAATCGGATTGGTCGAACGCAATCCGTTCCATGACGTCGAAAAAACACGGACGATGAAAAACAGCGTCCGATCCCTGAAAACGGCTCGACAACGGGCCCGGATGATGAAATGGGTCGCCGTCGGCCTGCTCGCGATCTTCCTCGGCTCCTCGACGCTGTACGGATATTTGATCAACGAACAATTCAAGAAAACGGCGCTGCAGTATCGCCGAGCCGAAGAAAATTTTCAGAAAGCTCAAAACGCCGTCAACGATTTTTATACGACGGTCGCCAAGGACGACGCGATCAAGAATTCCGGGCTGATGCAACTCCGTCGCAAGTTGCTCGATTCGGCGAAAAGATATCACGAGGATTTCGTTTCGCAAAAATCGGACGATCCCAATGTCATCGCGGGCCAAGTCGGCTCCCTGTTCGACATGGCGAACATCGAAACGAATTTCGGCAACAGAAGCGACGCGATCGACTATTATCTCAAGGCAATCGACCTTGGCAACGAGCTGGTCCAAAAACATCCGAACAACGCGAAATATCTCGATATTCTGTCCAAATGCTATAAAGATCTCGGTGTCGTTTACGGCGAAGAACGTTATCCTGCCGCCCAAGTCCTCGAATGCATTCGAAAGGGCTTGGTGATCAACCGCAAACTGGTCGCCCAACATGCCGACGTTCCGGAGTACCATCGCAACCTCGCCCGGGTTCTTCACAATCTCGGCGTGGTGGAAATGAGACGCGGCAACAGCGAAGAAGCGGAAAAGTATTTTCGTGACTCCTTGGGCGTTCGCGACGGCATGCTTCGATTCGACGATCCGCCGGAATACCATTTCGGCAAGGTTCAAACACATTTCGCCCTTGCCTTGGCGTACGTCGGTTCCAATCGCTTCGACGACGCCGATCGGGAATTCGAAACGGCGTTGCATCTGCTCGACGAATTACGTGAAACGTATCCGGACCGCTTCAAGAACGACGAAGTCAACCTGCAGGGAATGATCCTGTTCGGACGCGGTGAAATGAATCTCAACGAAAACAAGCCCGAGATTGCCCGATCCTATCTTTCCCGAGCTCTGGAGCCGTTCGGAATCCTGGTCGAAAAGGCGCCGGAACATATCGGATATCAACGACAGTTGAATAACGCACAGTCCCTGATTTTTGAATGTCTGGTTCGAGAACACAAAGACGATCAGGCGTTGGAACTCTTTTGGCAGCGAGAAACGTCGCTATTGGAGACCGCGGGCTTGTTTCCTGACGGCATTCTCTTTTTGTGCCAATGGTATTTGAGAGTCGCGGAGTTTCATCTCAAACGTAATCGAAAAGATGACGCGATAAAACTCCTGCAAAACGGTTTCGAGACGCTCGAAGTACTCGGAGACGGTCGTAATTCCGACGAGGAAAGACTTTTCGAAAAGATTCAAACCCGTCTCAAGGAAGTCTCCGGCGAACAATAAGACGCAAGGTCTTCGATGCGATATTTAGCCGGTATTCCGGCGCGTCGACGAACAATCGCCGGAATACCGGCTAAAAGGGCGTCGCCCGAGTCAGCTCCATTCCTTGCGTTCGCGACTGCTGGGAATTTCCATCACGTGCCGATATTTGACGACGGTCCGGCGCGCGATCTTGATTCCGGCGGCGTCGAGCTCGCGAACGAGTTCGTCGTCGTTGAACGGCTTCGATTTGTCTTCCTTGTCGATGATCTCGCGAAGTTTGATCAGCACGGCATCGTGGGCGATCGTTTCGCCGCCGTCGGAAGTTGCGATCGCGCCGCTGAAAAACCGTTTCAGCGGATAGATTCCCTGCGGCGTCAACATCCATTTTTCGTCGCAGGCACGGGACACCGTCGTGACATGGACGCCGACCTGGTCCGCGATCTGCTGCATTTTGAGCGGTTTCAACGCGTGAGGGCCGATTTCGAAGAAATCGACTTGATGGTCGACAATCGCTTGACCGACCTTCGTCAACGTGATGCGCCGCTGTTCGATCGCTTCGATCAACCACTGGGCGGAGCCGATGTTCCGTTTGATGTAATCGCGGGTTCCCTTGTCGACTTCCTTTTTCCGAACCATGTCCCGATAATAATCGTTGATCGACAAATTCTGCGAACGGCCCTCCAGAATTCGAACCGCGTATTTTCCTTCTTCATCTTTTTCAACGGCGAGATCGGGAAGGATGGTCGGCGCCGTCTGTTCGGCAAACGCCGCACCGGGACGCGGATTCAGATGCCGAAGCTCCCCAATCGCCGCTTGAAGCGTCGACAAAGGTAATCCGACGGCCTTGACGATCACCGGCAGGCGATTCGCCTTGATATCTTCGAGATGGTCGAGAATCAACGTTCGCTGGACGTCCCGGTATGGCGTCTCCGGCGTCAACTGCAACAACAGACAATCCTTCAGGTCAGCCGCTCCCACACCGGGCGGATCAAGCCGACGAATGATTCGCAACGATTCTTCGGCAAGCGTTTTCTCCTCTTCGGTCCGTTTGTCGCCAAGAAATTCCTCCCACGATAACGTGAAATATCCGTTTCGGTCCAGATTGTTGATGATTCGGTCGATCATCGCGAGCTGTTCCGGGGTGAGGTCGAACCAACCGAGTTGTTCCGTCAGATAATCCTGGAGCGTCTGTTCCGGCGATGGAATGTTCGCGAACGCATCGTTTCGGCGTTCGACTTCGTCTTCGATCCAGTTTTGCGACCGGGCCGGCAATTCATCAATCGTATCGGCATAAGTTTGAGCGAAATCGTCCGCCGTTTGAAAGTCATCCCTTGCATCCGAGGTCGATCCGATGATCGTTTCCGGTTCGACATCGAAGAAATTTTCCGCAATGGAGTCGTCGCCGTTTTCCGTAGACGGATCGACATTTTCCTCGGAAATATCCTCGCTGTCGGCGCCCAGTTCCAGGAGCGGATTCTTTTCCAATTCCTGATCGATACGCTCTTCCAACTGCATCGTCGTCAACTGCAGGATTTCCATCGACTGGATCATCCGCTGCGTCAGAATCTGCTTTTGCTCTTGGCGAAGCTCTTGGCCGAACGAAAAATGCATATGACATTGCGCCGGGGTACCGGCTAAATACTGTTTATTTAGCCGGTCCCCCGGCTCCCTGAATTATCGGAGCGATTGCCGTCCATCAAGGGCGTCGGCGAGCATTTCCTTGTTCGCGAACTGGAGGTCGCTGCCGCTGGTCACGCCGCGAGCCAAGCGGGTGATTTTGATCGAAAAACCTTCCAATTGCTTGAGAATGTAAAACGCGGTGCCGTCGCCCTCCGACGTCGGATTCGTTCCCATGATCAATTCGGAAAATTTTCCTCGTTTGATTCGCTCAATCAAGGGGGCGATCGTCAACTGGTCGGGACCGATTTTGTCCAACGGCGAAATACGGCCCAACAGAACGTGATACAAACCGCCGTAACTTCCCGTCTGTTCCAAGGCGATCAAATCTCGCGGCTGCTCCACGACGCAGAGCAGCGACCGATTTCGCTGTGGATTCTTGCAGATATCGCAAAGTTCTTCTTCGGCGAGATTGAAACAGTCCTTGCAGTATCGGACGTTCTCCTTGACGGCCCGAATCGAGTCGGCAAGGGCGAGCGCTTCGGTTTTATCAATCTTCAGCAGATAATACGTGATCCGCTCCGCCGACTTTTTTCCGATGCCGGGCAGCTTCTCGATTTCCTTCATCATCCGCGTCACGGATTCGGTCAGTTCGGGCATGATTTTTAGCCGCCTCGCCTGTGGGGCGAGATGGAGCTGTATCGGTTCAGGGTTCAGCGCGTCGCGAGCGACGCGGCTAAGACTTCATCATCTCCGTCAGGGAGCCGAGGTCCATACCTTCGGTAAGGGAACGCATGGATTCGGCTTGTTTAACTCGGGACTCTTCGATAGCGTTATTGGTCGCGGCAACGATCAGGTCTTCAAGCAATTCGGCGTCTTTTTGTTGGAAGAGGGCCGGATCAAGACGGCAGGAAACCATCTCTTGGAGGCCGTTGACTTCGACATCGACCATTCCGCCGCCTGCGGTTCCCTTGATCCGCAGTTGACGCAACTTGTCGTTCATCTCGTGAACTTTGCCTCCGAATTCCTGGGCCTGTTTCATGAGGGAGCCGAGCTCGAACAATTTACCGAACATTGAAATGTGAGGTTAAGTGAAAAAACGTCTTTCAATGCCGTCGCGGAATATTCTTCGTGACGGCACGATAATTGTATGGCAATTCGTCAAAATTGTATGGCGGTTCGTCAAAAAAGTCAACGACACCGTTTTCACGGACCGATTCATTCCAGTCGAATGCTTTCGATTTCGATGTCGATTCCCGGCGAGCAGCAGGGATCGAGCCGCAATTCGGTGATTCGGCCCGTCCAACCAGCGTGTCCGGCGAGCGGCAACACGTAATCCTGAAAATCGCCCGGTTTGACGGTAAGGCGAATCGAATTGGCTTCGCTGAACTTCGGGTTCGATTCCGAAATCCACAGAAGTTGGATCATGTCGTTTTTCGTCAGCGAGGTTTTCATCCGAACGATCATTTTGTCGAATCGGGCCGCCGGAGTCCGATCTTGGGCGACGCGAATCGCCGGATCGCCGGTCGTCGTCTTGAATTTCATTTTGCCGTTTTCGATCCGCAAATCGTCCAATCCCATCATGAGGTTCCACGCCGGATGTCCCTCGGCAAAATTCCATGTCGTTCGATTCTCAAACAGGCTCTTCGGCATGTCGTAAGGTCCCATACCGATATCTTCCGGAATCAGGTCGATATGCTTTCCCGGAGCATCGGCTTCCGGAGCATCGGCAAACACCCGGCGAACGGCGTCGAGGTATCCGAAACCGTATTCCCTGTAAGGGGCGATGTAATGTCCCTCGCTCCACTCGTTCCAGTTGTCGAGAATCATCATTTTGCTGCCGAGTTCGTTGGTCGGGATGTTTTTTTCGACGAACTCTTTGCCCTGTCGCAGCAGTTTTTCAAAATCGTCCGGCGGCAGTTTCCAGATGCTTCCCTCGTCCCGCCAGCCGCTCCAAGCTTGCGACAGCGTCACGATCTGCGGAATGATATTCCGTTTATCCTGCATCGCTTTGATTTGTTCGAGCTGTTTTTCGATCACGACTTGCGGCGGCGGACTGTTGTGTACATACCAACAATACTCGAACACGTAATCGAGACCCATATTCTTATACCGCCGCAATTGGTCGACGCTGGAGCCACGATATTCACCGAGAATCCATAGTCCGTCGAATCCGGCTTTTTTGACCGTTTCGCGCATCAGGTCGAATGCCGCTTTCGCCTTGTCGTCGCCGCCGAGATCGTTCGACACGGAGATCGGCTGGTAAACGAACAGGACCGGCTTGTTGTCGATTTTGAGATAATTGTCCCGTTTGAAAAACTTCTCGATCCAGTACGGCATCAGGTTTTCGAGCAGGTCCTTTTCGTCTGAAATTCCGGCGAGTCCTTTGGTCTGGTTCTCCCACATGATCGTAAACTTCATCTGGTCGCCGTATTTCGACTTGAACAGCGCGTCGTCAAAAACGCTCTTTTCGAATTTCGTCGTGATCGGTCCGCCCTGTGAGGTTCGGTACCAACAATAGATGAAGAACGAAATTCCATGTTCCAACGCCCATTTCGTCTCCCAGTCGGCGATTTCCGGATTGTCCTGCGAATAGATTCCCAAGGCCGGCGTCCGTTCCTGATGTTTGCGAACGACTTGGTTCCAAAGATTGGCGTGTTCCGTTTCCCAGAGCGGACAATTATGGACGCCGACCAACATCTTCGTTTTGACGGGCTGCGGCGGCGGAATGTAATCCAACCTTTCGATCGGCAACGGCGGAAGAACTGCTTGGGAAATCGTCGACGCTTCGATCGTTTTGCCGTCGGCGACCAGTTCCAGCGTGAATTCGGTTTGGCCCGGTTTCCGACAGACGAGGTTCCAAGAGTATTTCGTCTCGAATCCGGACGAGTCGGACTCGATTGTTTCGTCGCTCACGGTTGTTTCCTTGGGAACGATCAGCCGACATTGAAACGGCGTCTTGGCTTCGTTTTCGATCACGGCAAAGAGCTTGAACGGTCGTTCCGCCCGAAGCAGCGGCTTGTCCGTCTGGAAACTGTTTTGTCGAATTGCGACCCCTTCCGCCGCCGAGAGGCCGCTGCAAAGGACGAGGAACAAACAAAATATCGGACGGTAGATCATCATCGTGTCTCCTGGGTGAACTTGAGTATCGTCGACCAGTATACCGAGTCGGAAGCGACGATTCAATGGAACACATGGTTCTTCCCGAGGACGCTCTGAAGTTCTTCTGGAAAAACGCACCTTCTTGCAATCTTCTCTTTTTCGGTATACAATTTTGAACCTATCATGTCAATCTCTTCTGCAATTCGTTATCCCGTCCGCAGCAGGTCGGAGAGGCAAGCGACAAACGACGCTTTTTTTCTTGAACTGTTTCTTTGTGTCGTTAGAGAATGTTGCCATTTGGAAACACTATGATTCCTCGAAGAACACCCTTCATCTTTTTGACATTCCTTTTTCTTTTGCTCTTTTTCGGCTGCCGGGAAGAGGGTAATCCCTCGACGCCATCCACCGTCTCGATGGAAACGCCCCAGGATCCGATCGAGGCCCAAATCAAGAAGGAGTTGCAAGAGGAACTGGCACGTCTCGGCGTGGAGCCGCCTCTTGCTGTTTCGACAACGTCCGCGGCAAACAAATCGCCCAAGACGCAATTGATGACGGTCAAGGAAGAAATCAACGAGACTCTGAAAGAAGCGGAAAGAATCGACGATTCACGAAAAAAAGAAGCAATCCATGTCGACCTGATCAAACGTCTGACGTTGCTCAGGGAATACAATGAGGCGACGACGCTCGTTCCCCTCGTTCGTGATGTCCGCGAAAGTGATTCGCTCCTTGAAGATATCGCTCGAATTCGAATGTCGGACGTTCTTCAGGATTATGCGATCCTCCATCAACTTTCCGACCGAAACCGCGCGAATATTCAGGGAGCCTTGGAAAGTGTCCGACGAATCAACGATCCGGTACGGAAAGCCAAAATGTTGGGAAATATCGCCTTTTTTCAAGCCAATATGAAGGATCAGGTCGGATGTCTGCAAACGACCCGGGAAACGATCGGCTCCGTTCAATGTTTTCCGGACGACGATCCGCGAAAAGCCCAAGGACTCGTCAAGCTCGCCCGATTGCTGATCCGGATCGAGAGAAACGAAGACGCCGAAATACTTTGTCGGAAAGTCCAATCCTTGTCGGCGTTCATCGGTCCTGTCGAAGATCGAGTTCGAATTCTGACGAAACTCGCGGACCTGTTCGTGCAGTTGAGAGAACATTCCCAAGCGAGAACGGTCTGTTTGGAAGGAATCGCCCTCGATCAAAAGATCGACGATCCGAAGAAAAAGTCGTTCCTGTTGTTCGATCTGATCGACGTTTATCTTCGTGTTCATGTTACGGAAAAAGATTCATCTCCCGAAGAATTATTGAAGGAAACGCGGCAAATCGTCCTTGCCGCCGCTACGGCGATTCCCGCCGATGTATCGGAACCCGTCGAATCCGCCGCTGTCCGGTCGGTCGCGACCGTCGATTGGGAAAACGAAGGGGGATTGCTCCTTTCGAGAGAAGACGACGAGCCCCTTTCCTGGTTGAAAATCAAGACAAAAAAGAATGAAACGCTCCGAACCATCGCGACGATGCAGGCTTGGCAGGGAACCCTCGAAGATGTTTGGGAAACGGTCGAAAACATCGACGATTCCGACATTCGAGACAACGCGGTCGCCGAAACCATCGAGATGATGATCGCGACCAAAATTTGGGAAGACGCCGTCGGTTGGAGCGACGAGATCTCCGATCCGACGTTGCGAAAAGCCATTCGACGAAAAATTAAGAACGCAATGGCTGAAAACGACAAATCCCGCAAAGGCCTTGAACAAAAATAAGGGGCTACACTCCGCAACGGTATAAGGTTTCCGCTCGAAAGTTTCATACCCAAGAGCCGGGGGTGTAGGCGGCCAGAGAAACAACACGGCGCCGTAGCCCCCGGATGGTTGGTGTTCCGAACAGAATAAAACCTTGGGTATGTTTTTTTCGAGCGAAAGCCTAATATACTGCAAACGGGGACAAACTCCTCGTTTTCCCCGCTTCAACCCCCAAGTTCCGGCGGAGTACCGCCTGCACTTGGGGCTCTTTTCAGTCGAAAACGAAAAAGGTAGTTTCTAGCCGTTTTCAGTATACGTCGACGCTCACTCTTTCACCCTTTCAGTCTCCTTACCCCAGAAACGCTTTTTGGTCGATCAACCGTTTGCGAACGGCGGCGAGATCGACGTTCCGGGCCGTCGTGTTTGTCAGGACGGCGACGGCGGCGGCGCATCCGGCGGCCTGACCGGTCACCCAACAGGGAACGATGACGCGAACGAGTTCCGACATCCGGGGGTCCGACGACGTGCTGCGCCCCGCCGTCAACAGGTTCTCGACGTTCCTGGGAAGCATCGATCCGTAAGGAATCTGCCAGGGGGCGTGTTCGCCGTTCCACGCGCCGCCGATTCCGACGCAATCGTCGTATTTCCGGTTTTTTTGGGCGTCCTCGTACGTAATTTCCGTGACGCCGTTGAGAACCCGTGTCACGCGGACGCCGATCTGCGGGGCGGTCTCCATCAAATAAACCTTTTCATAACCGGGCGTTTCCTGGAGGTTCCGGACCTGCTTCCAAATCTGTTTGCGGTGGTTGAGTTCCATCCGGGACAGCGTTTTGACGTCGCAGCCGTCGCCGTCGGGTCCCTGCATGTTGACCCAACGGACGCCGGGAATCGGCGTCACGTCGCCGAGGCCGCGCGGCCGCTTGGCGTCTTTCTGCGGCGTCGCCTGATCGACGTTGCCGATTCGGTGTGGCAGGCCGATGTAATATTGCCGCCGTTCGTGTTCGGCTCCGGCGGAAGCAAACACGTCGCCGTCGCCCGTCGTGTCGATCGTCTGTTTGGCGAGCACGGCCTGCGGTCCCATTTTCGTTTGAAAAACGGCTCCGGCGACCCGGTTGCCGTCCATGATCGCGTCGAGCGCCCAGGAATGAAGGAAAACGTCGATGTTCGCTTCCGTGATCATCTCGATGAGCAAGTATTTATAAACCTCGGCGTCGACCGTCGGCTCCGAGTTGCGATAATCCCCGATGATTCCATTGGGAAGTTGTTCGAGTCGCTGCATCATTTCTTCGCCGATGCCGCGACCGACGAGCTGATTGTTCTCCGCCCGATGCGAAAGAATCTTGACGACGAGGCCGCCGGTCACGAGACCGCCGAAATGTCCGTACCGTTCGACCAGCGTCACCTTGACACCGGATCGGGCGGCGGCAATCGCGGCAGCGCAGCCCGCCGCGCCGCCGCCAACGACGAGAACGTCGGTTTCATGGATTTTCGGGACGGCAACACTCGGCCGAACGACGCGGTCGCCTTCAAGACGGCACGGCGTCGCACCGGAAACGTCGACATTCAGGCCGGCCGGAGCGTCTTTTCGAACCCGAAGGTCGGCGAGAGCCGAATCCGTGAACATCGACAGCGTCCATGCCGATGCGGTGCCGAGACCGAGAAGTTTGATCAAATCACGTCGGGAAACTTCTTCATGGGACATGGGATCCTCCGTTTTTTAGAAAAAAATCAGCGAACTGAGCTCCGTGAGAATGGATAAAGTACCGTCATCCCCGCGCCGGCGGGGCCCTAGAGAACAGGTTTTAATAGACCCTTGCACACGTTATTGGCGGATGCAAACGGTCAACAACGCTTTTCGTCTGGGTCCCCGCCTTCGCGGGGATGACGACGTTATTTCTTTACTGCTTCTTTACTCGGATCGTTCACGGTTTCGATGAACCGGCGGATTTCGGCGAAGGCTTCGGGATTGGAGCCCATTTTGCCGTGATCGAAACCGTCGTGATCGTAAAACTCGACATGGGGATGCTTCATCGCCCGCAACGCCGCCGCCATCAACTCGTTTTCCTCGACTCGGGCCGGCCATTCGATACGCCGGTCGCCGACCGTCAACAGGATCGGCGGAGCGTCTTTCGAAAGATGGAACAGCGGGGCGTTTTCGTCGACGACCGGAGCGTATTCCGGTTGCGGATAGTTCAAGAGTTTTCGGACATTAAAATGCGTCGTCATCTGGCCAGTCAGAAGGGCCAGTCCGGCGATACGCGACGGTTCGATTTCATAGGGGTTCAGCCAACGTTTGTCGAGGCCGATCATCGCGGAAAGATAACCTCCGGCGCTGCAACCGCCGACAAAGATTTTTTTCGGGTCGCCGCCGTACTTTTCGGCGTTGGCAAAAGTCCAAGCGACAGCAGCGGCGGCGTCTTCGAGGAAATCGGGAAATTTCGCCTTGGGCGTGAGTCGATAACCGACGCCAACCAAAACGATTCGGTCGCCTCGCAGCAGCTTCGGAATTTCCTTGTTTCCGGCGCTGAGTCCGCCGCCGTGGAACCAGACGAGCACCGGCAGGTCCTTGGCGTCGATCGGCTGGGAAACGTCGAGAACGCATTGCGACCGTTGGTACTCGTCGGCCTTGGCGAGAACCGCTTCGGAGTAATACGGAATGTCCTTGTACTCCGTCCGTGCTTTTTCTTCAGCGACGGCGGACGAGACGAACAAACAAACGAGAAGAACGGCAACGATTTTTCTTGTCGGCATGGGAAGGTGTAGGGTGTAGAGTGTAGAGAACTCAGTACGATTAGCCGTATCCGAGTTCTTCGAGTTGATCCTCGTCGAAACCGACATAGTGGGCGAGTTCGTGCAGGATCGTGATTCGGATTTGTTCGCGGAGTTCGCTACGGCGGAGGATTCCATCGTCGTCGATTGCGGATTCCCAAATTCCGCCTCGAAAGACCGCAATGAAGTTCGGGGTCTTCGCTTGGTAAGCGTGTCGATCTCCCTCCATGACGCCGACGAAGCAGCCGCAGAGATCGTTCGGATGTTCAACGTTGAGTTCCCTCATCTGCCGCGGAGAGGGATAATCCTCGACGTGCAGCGGAATCTCTTCGAGCATTCGCAGGACGCGTTTAGGAAGCCGTTCGACCACCCAGTCGACCTGCTGGTCAAAATATTCACGTTTCTTCGGTGTCATGGTGGGGGAAGTGGTTAGGGGTCAGGGACGAGGGGCCAGTAAATACAAGTCGAGCTTCGCTCGACCGATGACTAACCCCTGGCCCCTAACCCCTGGCCCCTCTACTCTTCCAACAATTCCCTGGCGGTTCGGGCGTCGAGGACCAGATGGGTCCAGAGCCGTAGTTTTTCGTTGGCGATCAGTGGTTGGAGGGCTTCTTTTTTCGTTGCGCCGCATTCGCCGCAGGGACCGGCGACGAGGACGACGTATTTTCCGCTTTTCGCGTTGACCATGTCGACGAGTTCTTCCAATTCGAAGAGCGTCACGGCTCGGACCGGACAGACGTCTTTCAGGGGGCCTTCTTTTGAATACGGCTGGAACTGGACGTCGCCGATCCAACCGGCGCTTCGCATCTTTTCCAGTAGATCGGGCTCCATGAACCCCTGTTCGACGAGATGGGAGAGGTATTGGACCAGCAGACCGTGTTCGTGATCCGCGGCGGCCAGCGACGTGACGATAATATCGATTTCGCCTTTTCGTTCGAACGACTGTCGGATACCGGGGTTCTTTTGGAGCTTTTCGTAATCCTCATTGTCGACCACCGTTTCGGAAAACAGGGCGACGTATTTAATGTTCGTCATCGAGCGGTCGAAAAACGTGAAATACGTCGTCGGCGCTTTATGGGGTTCCTGCGGCAGGAATCCGCCGGTTGAAATCGCGTGGAGGACGAGTTCGGGAACCGCGTCGCCGGACCGGATTTTTTGCGACAGACGTTTGGCGACGAGCATCGCGGCATAGCCGGCGCCCATACCAAGATGAACAGCCTGCGCCGCAGGATCTTTGGGATATTTCTTCTTTTTTTCGACCCAAACCTTGTCGATCAGATTCAGAATCAGGTCGGCGGCCGTTGACGTAACATGTTGGGCCGAGGTTTCGCCGTTGACGTTTGCGACCGTAATCTCACCGGGATGGGTTCCCAGATGATATTTCTCCTCCAGATTTTGTTTCAGCGTCTTTTCCCATGGAGCCTGCAACAACAGGAATCCTCGTTGACAGGCTTCCCAGAACAACGGATAGATTTTTTCCCGAGTGATGTCGGGGCGATGGTATTCCGACTGGATCCATTCGGCGACCGATGCCGCGGCGCCGCGGGTTCGCTCCTCGCCTTCCGCTGTCTGCGAAGACCTCCCCAATTGAAAAAAATAGCGATCACAGACGGCGAAAATCAGTTCGTCCGATTCCTGTGACGCGTGCCAACGTCCCGTTTTACTTTTCGTGTGTTTGGCCATGCCAATCCTCGTTAAACAAGAAAATCGTCTACCGAGGCGGGATTATAGCAAAAACCGAAACCGAAAGATACACCCCTCAGCGCATCTCTTAACCGCGTCGCCTGCGACGCGCGGAGGGGCGGGACCGGTCAGTTTTACGGCACGAGATCGCCGAGGATCATGAGCTTTCCGAACCAGACGTTGGTTCCCTGATATTTCGGCTCCGCGAGTTCTTTCTCGGGATCCTTCAATCGAAACGAGATCGACTTCCGATCCGGCTGTTCCGAATGGATTTCGACGCAGATCGTATGGACGGTGTTCAGATCGAGTCCGTCGGCGAGGCCTAGTGTTGCGAGCCGATAATAGGTACAGTAGGAATCGAATCGGGGAGTTGGCTTCGAGTTTGTTTTGCCGTCGACGGTCACGACGACTTGACCGCCGTCGGGACCGAGGAGATCGTAAATCCGAGCCAATTTGCCTTTGAACTGGAACGTCAGTTTGCTGCCGGGTTTGCCGGAGGTCCAAATTTCGCCGATTCGGTTACCGAAGCTTTTTTGCAAATTGTCGTCCGGGCCGAGTTTTTTCCAGTCGCCGGAGAGCATTGCGTCGGTAATCGGAACCATTTTGGCGGCTTCCCAATTGTCTTCAACGAACACCTTGGCGAGTTTCGGAGCGTGATCCAGAGGCTTGGACGGTTTCATGGCGTCGAATGCCTTGACGACGGCTTCGGCATAAATTTCGTGACCGGCGTCCAGCGGATGCACGGAGTCCTCGGAAAAGAGAATTTTTCCTTGAAGATCGTCGTCTTTTTTGCCCTTGAAGATCAGCTTGCCTTCTTTTTCAAGGGCGACGACCGGGACACCGAAGTTGATCGACGGAATTCCGTAAAAGTCGGCGAGCAGTTCCATCGCGGACATCGAACGGAAACAGTTTCCCTTGGCAAGTTCTTCGACCATGTTTCCGGCAATCGTGTAGACAAACACAATATCGGTTTTCGGATTAGCCTTCCAGGTTTGCCGGACGATACCTTCCATGCTGCGCCAAATGCTTTCCGGAGCCGCGCCGCCGTCGTTGACCGCAAACTCGACGAACAGCAGATCCGGATGATGTTGGAGTACGTCATGTTGAAGTCGGAAAACGCCCAAATCGCTGCCGGTACCGCCGATCGCGGCGTTGATCTCGTAGATTGCCGCACCGGGATACGTTTTTTTCAGCCACGCCGTCGTTTTCGGTCGCCAACCGTTGGCCGCCGTGATCGAACCGCCGAGATACGCGACGTTCACGGTTTTTCCGGCGTTCAATTTTTCAAGAGCGTTGCCGATTCCCTCACGAATCCGCTGCGGCTCGGCCGGAACGACGCTGAATTCCGCCGCCGAAACCAACGATGCCAGCAAAAGCAACGACAAAAACGATAAACTTCTTAACATACAATCCTCCTAACAGGTTTGAAAATAGGCTCTTCTCTGGTTTTGGGTTGATCTTCGTCATCCCCGCGAAGGCGGGGACCTAGACGAAAGGGATTGTCGACCGTTTGCATCCGTCAATAACGTGTGCAAAAACCTCTTGAAATCTGTTCTCTAGGTCCCCGCCTTCGCGGGGATGACGAATTTTTTCCTGCAATATCTATCAACCGAAAGCGGATGAGAGCAAAAAAATCGGTTTCCGAATAGTTCTCATCAGAAATTCTACCGAAAAACGCCCTCTTCGGGGACACTCGACGAAAAAAATAAAATATTTTTGGAATTTCCCAATTTTCCTGTTTCTTTTTCGTCGAAGTTCATTTAGAATACAGACGTTGATATTTTATTCAGGGGGACGGTACACCGTCCGCCAACCGCTTTTGTTTCCAGTTGTTCCCTCAAGAATAAGGAGAAAGACAATGCAAGTTCGAAAGTTTAGAGGATTCACACTCGTTGAACTCCTCGTGGTCATCGCGATCATCGGCGTGTTGATCGCGTTGCTGCTCCCTGCCGTTCAAGCGGCTCGTGAAGCGGCTCGTCGTATGCAGTGCTCCAACAAAATGCACCAGATCGGTATCGCGGTCCACAACTACCACGACACCTATCTCAACGCGTTCCCCGCCGGCGGCCAGATTTACTGGTCGACCTACAGTAACACGGGAACAGGCGGAGCAAAGTACGCATCGCGTATTTCCGGGTTCATTGCCATGCTGCCCTATCTGGAGCAGGCCGCACTGTACCAGTCGATCGTGTCGGGCAACTACGGTTGTTACTTCAACTCGGATACCACACCGACCGGCAGCTCGGATGCCGCTGGTGTCCAGTCGACATCTTACTTCTGTGCGACGCTTGATCCGATGATTTGCCCGTCGGATGGTGGTGCCCGCTCCAAACAACAGTACGACCAGAGCCGAAATAACTACCGTATGTGCTTCGGAGATTATCCGGTCCACAGTTCCGGATTTGGTTACAATGGTGGAAACTATGCCGCCTCCGGTGTCGGGACCGCTGCTCTTCCGACTGCTCAAGGTGGTTGGTTGACTTCGACGAACGTGACGGTCGGAACCCAGAGTGGAAGAGTCTGTAACATCAATCGTGGTGCGTTCGCCATGAACATTTGGAACGGTTTCCACAGCATTACGGACGGTACCTCGAACACGATTCTCGCTTCCGAACGTTGCATTGCGACGAACCTCCGTCAAGCGAGACAGGTCTATTCGACCTCCGGTTGGACGACTTTCGCCGCCTACGCCACTGCGACGACGACGGGCTATATGGATGCCGGATTTGGTACGCTTTACGGCCTCAAGGGTGCCAGTGGTAATCTAAACGCTACCGCCAATAACACCGGTTCTTCCATTTCCGGAAAACGTTGGAGTGACGGTGCGATTGTCTACACCGGATTCAACACCATTCTGCCGCCGAACTCCGCTTCGGGTCACGTTGATGGCGCTGTGGCCTTACAAGTGACTGGAGCCGCGGTCATTTCTCCGTCGAGCTTCCACCCTGGTGGTGTGAATGTCTGCTTGGTTGACGCTTCTGTTCGATTCATTTCGGATACGATCGACTATTCGACGATGAACGGTGCAACCGGTTTGCCGTCAGGTGCCAGCGCAAGTGGTGTTTACACCTCTGGTAAATCCATCCATGGTATTTGGGGCGCAATGGGTAGCCGTAACGGTGGTGAAAGTGCACAACCGTAACACTTCGGTTGTCGCACTTCGCTAAGTGATTTGATTATGCCTCCCCGCTCTCTCGGCGGGGAGGTTTTTTTTGGGAATTACTACTACAACGTGAATGAATTGACATTCATGGAAACGGAAAAAAATATCGTCATCCCCGCGAAGGCGGGGACCTAGACGGAAAACGTTATTGATCGTTTGCATCCGTCAATAACGTGTGCAAAAGCCCATTTAAATCTGTTCTCTGGGTCCCCGCCTGCGCGGGGATGACGATACTTTGTCCGTTTCCATGAAGCTCAATTCGCTAACTTTGTACTAGGCGGAAAACGTTATTGACGGATGCAAACGCTTGCCGATCTCTTCCGTCTAGGTCCCCGCCTTCGCGGGGATGACGGTCCTTGATCCATTCTCGCGAACATTATGCCCGATTCCCGCAAGAAAATGCTTCGAGGCACCTTGATCACCGGCCTCGGAACGCTCTTGAGCCGACTGCTCGGCATGCTCCGTGACATCGTGACCGCCGCCATGCTCGGAATGTCCGCCGGCGGCGTCATGGACTCCTTCGTGATGGCGTTTCGCCTGCCGGACATCGCGCGACGCCTGTTTGGCGATGGGTCGCTGACCATCGGATTTATTCCCGCCTTTTCTCGACTTTGGCAGGAAGACCGTCGTAAAGCCTGGCAACTTCTCTCCGTGATGCTTGCTTGGGTTTTCTTCCTTCTCGTCGGATTCGTGATTCTCGGCGAATTCGTCTGCTTCTGCGGCTTCTACTTTTTTCCACCGGAAAGCAAGATCAATCTGATCTCGCATCTCCTGTCGCTGCTCCTGCCGTATCTCATTTTGATCTGCATGGCGGCAATCGCATCGGCAACGCTCCAAACGTTCGGTAACTTTTTCGTTCCGGCGATGATTCCGCCGATTTTGAACATCGTCTGGCTGCTCGGCATCCTGATCGTCGCTCCGATGCTCTCCGGTGATCCGGTCGTCCAATGCTATCTGCTGACGCTCTGCATCCTGTTGGCCGGGATTCTTCAATTCTTCGTTCATATTCCGGTTCTTCGAGCCTATGGGTTTCGGTTTGAACTCGATTTCCAAGCCGTGCGAAGCGAAATCCGCCGAATTTTTGACGGCTTTTTTCCGCAAATCTTCGGGTTGATGTCGGTTCAGTTGAACATTCTGATCGCCAGCAGCATCGCCTGGCTTTTTTCTGGGCCGGCTGACGAAGGTATCCGTTGGCTCGGCCGCCTGGTCGAATTTCCAATGCATCCCGGTGCCGCGGCGGCAATTTACTACAGCGAACGCCTTTACGAATTTCCCCAAGGATTGATCGGCTTGGCCGTTGCAACCGCGATTTATCCCTTGCTGAGCCGCCACGCCGCCAAACGGGACTTCCGCGCTTTCGGCGACGATCTGACTCTCGGTGCCCGAATCCAATTCGTGTTGGCAATTCCTGCCGGCGTCGGATTGATGCTGATGTCGGAAAAACTTGCGCATCTTCTTTTTCAACGAGGAGCGTTTACGCCGGAAGACATGTTTCGAACCGCCGACATGATTTTCTGGTTCGGCGCCGGTGTTTGGGCGTTTAGCGCCTTGCCGCTCGTCGTTCGGGCTTTCTACGTCGTCGGCGATTACTGGACGCCCTGCCGGATCGGATTCTTCGGTTGCATCCTCAACATGTTTCTTGGCCTGACGTTGATTTGGCCGATGGAAGAACAAGGTTTAGCTCTTGCGGCGTCGCTGACGGTCGGAATCCAGTCGGTGGTCCTGTTCCTGCTTTTCGCGAGGAAACACGGACATTTCGACTTTCGTTCGTTTTTCCTGAGCGTCGGGCGGGCTTGCATTGCATCCCTCTTGATGACTTTCGCCGTTGCGATGACGATGAAATTGCTGCCGGGGCGGGACTCGCTGTCCGATATCATCCATATTGTCGCCGGCGGCGGCATCGGCGGCTTCGTTTTCTTTTCCGTACACCGAATCCTCGGCGGACGCGAACTCGGCATCCTGCTGCGAGGCCGGGAACGGAAAAAAATTCACACGACGACGAGACGAGTCCGAAAAAAGCGGAAAAAATGAACGAACGAACAGAGCCCGAAGCGTCAGCGAGGGGTTCGAGCACAATCCCTCGCTGACGCTTCGGGCTCTGTTATTCGGGCTCTGTTATTCGGGCTCCGTCAAAAGAATCCGGCGACGCTTTGACCGCAGAATCGGCAGCACGATTCGTCATCGACGGCGTTTTCCTCGACGGAAAATCCGTTGCGCACGACAATCGCTTGGCGGCATTGCGGACAGGACGTCGTCCCGCCCGCCGGATCGACGATATTGCCCGTATAAACGTATCGAAGCCCGACGGTGTGAGCGATTTCTCTGGCGTGAAACAATGTTTGCGGCGGCGTCGTCGGAACGTCGAGCATCCGGTTCATCGGTCGGAACGCCGAAAAATGCAGCGGCGTCTCCGCTCCGAGATTCTTTCGTATCCATTCCGCCAGCTCGCGTAATTCCGTATCGGAATCGTTCAGGCCGGGAATCAGCAGCGTCGTGACTTCGAGCCAGACGTTCGTCGACTTCGCCAAATATCGGAGTGTTTCCTTGACAGGTTCCAACGACGCGCCGCATCGATTTCGATAAAAAGCGTCCGAAAATGATTTCAGGTCGATGTTCGCGGCGTCCACGAACTCGAAAAACCACGGACGCTTCTCCGGTGTGATGAATCCGTTCGATACGACGACCGTGTTGATTCCAGCCCTGCGGCAAGCAACAGCGACATCAACGGCGTATTCGGCCCCGATGATCGGCTCGTTGTACGTCAACGCCACGCTCCGGCAACCGGTTTCCCCGGCAAGTCGGACAATGTCGTCCGGCGACGCCGTTTGTCGAAGCAGGGAACGGTCCCGGGACTGCGCGGTCTGGAAATTCTGGCAAAATTCGCACGAAAGATTACAGCCGATCGAACCGAACGACAGAACCTTCGAACCGGGATAAAAATGATACAGCGGTTTTTTCTCGATCGGATCGACCGCAACCCCCGTCATCAGGCCATAAGTCGTCAGAACGATCTTGTCGCCCTGGCGTTGCCGAACGCCGCAGAAACCGAAACCGTTGTCTTGCAAGGCACAACGGCGGGGACAGAGATCACAATTCATAGGAGTTAGGAGTTAGAAGTTAGGGGAAAGTCGTTGGAAAACTGGAATTCGACAAAGGATGTTTCGAATTCATTCTCCTAACTCCTAAATTCTAACGGGGCTTTGCCCCAGCCCAATGTATTAAACACGAAAGACACGAACGTCTTTTTTGTGAATTTCGTTATTTCGTGTGTTTCGTGTTAAAAAAAGTTGACTCAAAAAGTCAAGAGTCGAGTTGTCAGTTACTAACTCCTTACTCAAATAAAAAAGCCGCTGAGACAATCCTTGTCCCGCGGCGTCGGTTTCACGGACGAATCCGTGAACATCATTGGAGAGACATCCTTTTCCCTCCGACTGGGTTCTCGAAGTGCTCCTCCGCATCCTACATTGGAAAACACTACGCGGGCCGCAGGTCATGCTGAAACAGCAGCCCAGAGGCGACGCCCGATAGGGACCACACGTCCATGCGTGGTATCATTTTCATGATCGGAGCAGGATATGAAAATTCGTCCAAAGAGTCAAGACGAATTCGAACGTTTCCAATGTTTTTTTTGAAAATATTCTTTCACGTAAAGTTTAGTGATTATTGCGAAACATTTGTCTGAAACAATTGACAGTCAATAATTTCCGCGACGACGTCGTCGACGCATTTTGCGTCGGTTTCTATATTTACGTGAGCCGTTTGTTCGTAGAACCCGCGGCGTTTTTCGAGTACGGCGAGGATTTCCTCCAGCGGCGGCAACGAGGTGAGACTCGGTCGCGTCGTCAAAGAATTTTTATCTTGAACCATCCGATTGAGGATGGTTTCAGGGGACGCCGTCAACCAGACAACGAGTCCGTGACGTCGTAAGAGCTCTCTCGTCTCCTCTCGCAGGATGGCGCCGCCGCCGGTTGCGAGAACGAAACGTTCGTTTCGAAGAAGATCGGCGATCACGGTCGCTTCGAGGTCTCGAAACGCCGCTTCACCATCCGACGAAAAAATTTCAGCGATCGTTTTGCCGGCTCGACGTTCGATTTCCGGATCGCTGTCCCATGAAGCGACGCCGAGCCGTTCGCCGAGCCGTCGAGCAAGCGTCGACTTGCCGGTTCCGCGATAGCCGATCAGGATGATGTTCTTGCGGAGTTCCGAATGATCGATTATTCTTTGGAGTTTGTTTGGCATTAAACTTTTGTCGAAAAACAATCTATACCGTAGCACGGTATAGCGGCTGCCTTCGGCTCCATCAACGCCGCCTTCCGTTAGTCGGCTCATCGTTGGGCAGTATTTGACTTTACGAAAAAAAGGCGAAACGGAACAACCTTTCCAAAAAATGTCAGTCGAATGCCGTTTCGCAGTATATCCAAGGTTTGATTCCGTTCGATACACCGACCATCCGGGGGCGGCGGAGTACCGCCTACACCCCCGGCTCTTGGGGCGTTTTCTTTCGAGCCAAACGAAATCGCCGTTAGCCGCGTCGCCCGCGACGCGCTGAATGTCGCCAGATATTAGTTTATGGTATCGAAAGAGAGCGTCGTCTTCAAGGACAGGCGATTGCATGGTTGGGGGCGGAATGGTAGGATATGCTACGAAATGTGGTGTTGGGACGCCGGAGTACCGGCTAAATGGGAGGAAACCTCTTTTTTTTCTTGACATGTTTACCGTAGAGACTCTTCGAGCTTTTCTTTCGGCGGCGTTTTCTTCCATTGAAAAGAATTTCGATTCGCTGAACGCCCTTGATGGAGCGACCGGCGACGGCGACCATGGAACGGCGATTCTCGCTGCGATGAAAGCTGCTTCCAAGGCTGCGACGACGACGAGCGGTTCCCTCTCGGAAGTTCTTTCCGCCGTCGGTTGGGCCGTGATGAGCGAAGCGAGCGGCTCGACCAGTTCGTTGACCGGCTCGTTTTACGTCGGAATGTCCGAAGCGGCTCCTTCCGACTCGCTTTCGCCGGACGAAACGATTGCGATGTTCGAATCCGGTCTGAAGAACGTCCAGCTCTCCAGCAAAGCTGTCGTCGGCGACAAGACCTTGATGGACGCCCTGATTCCGGCAATCGCCGCGATGAACGCCCTCAAAGGAACCGGAGCGACGTTCCCGGCGGTTTTCGACGCCGCCGCCAAGGCTGCGCGGAGCGGAGCGGAGTCGACCAAAGATCTCGTCGCAAAGTTCGGTCGGGCAAAAAATCTCGGTCAACGGACCGTCGGGCATTACGACGCCGGAGCAACAAGCACCGCTTTGATTTATGAAGCGTTCGCGGCAACCGCTCGCTGATCAACGGCGGTCGACGACGTTCGGTATCGGAACTTTTTCCCCGGGTTTCGGCGGATTGGGAACCAAACGGTTGATAATTCGCCGCAGAAATTCTTCGACCCCCTCGCCGGTCGCCGCGCTCAACGGAAAGAAGGATTCCGAAATCCGTTGCTCGACGCCTTCAGGCAGATCGTGCTTGTTGTAAACGATCAAAAGATCTTCCCGCTTTGGAATCGGCGGCTGCTCCGTCAACGAACGCGATTGGTCGATCATCCAAACGACCAGGTCGACGTTTTCCAAAAGCCGTGTCGAACGCTCGATTCCCTGTCGCTCCAGCTCATTGACCGTGTCCCGAAACCCTGCCGTGTCGCAGAACAGCACCGGAAAACCGTCGATTGCCGTTTCCACCGAAACCACGTCCCGCGTCGTACCCGGAACGTGATTCACGATGCAGCGGCCGAATCCAACGATCGCGTTGAGAAGACTGCTCTTGCCGACGTTCGTTCCACCGGCCAAGGCAACCCGGAACGGCTCCACGAGATGTTCGCCCAGTTTCTCGTTTCCCTGCGGCGGCTCCGGGAGATTCAAAAAAATCTGGTCGAGCAGAATCTGGGCCGTTCGCTCCGTTTTTGCATGGGGAAGCAATCGGGAAGCCCGATTTCGTTGCGAGTCGTCGGCATGGAAAAAATCCTGCCAGGAAACCGACGTCGCTCCGTCTTCAATCAGCGACCGCTCGATCGCCGCAACGACCGCCTCGCCGCCGTGAGAACAGATTTCCACGGCGTCCGAACCGAAAACCCGAACGACGACCTCTTCTTCGTGTTCTGTGTTTCCCAAGCGAAACCGACCGAATAACGGACGGTCCTCAACCAACGGCGTCGGTCCCCGAAAACGATGGGAGAAAACCTCAAGGGCTCCCGATCCCGAGAAACGGAGAACCGCGACGGCTCCACGGCCCGACGGCGTCAAACGAATCGTTTTCAACATGGTTCGCAATATCCTCTCTGCGCCCCCAGCACGGCTGGGCCGTCAACAGGAGCTTCTGCTCCGGCGCCAAAACCCGCAGGATGGTCGCTCCGCTCCCGATCCTGCTGACGCTTCATGACAAGAATTCACGATCTTGAACATTAGTAATACAGGTCGCAGCTCGTTGCAGTTTTTTTCTTACCCTTCTATTTGTGCTGCGCAACTTGTCGCTAAACGCCGACATTTCAATGATTAACCACAGAGAACACAGAGTTCACAGAGAGGACAGCAAGACTATTACCCTGCCAAGCCTAAAATTGCTTTTAGCCACGGAAGACACGGAAGGAACACGGAAGGAGATGATGCAAGGAATTTCTCCGTGATTTTTCCGTGTCTTCCGTGGCAAAATATTGATAAAATATGCTTTAGCGTTGTACCA
>JAVBQW010000246.1:0-5763 GCA_031548665.1 Thermoguttaceae bacterium | reverse complement strand
CGGTATTACACTGCCCTTACAGGGCGAATCATTCCTTGGGGCGTTGGCAACCCAGGGCGACGCCTTCGGCTCTGCCCTGGGCTGTGATGCAATGCCCCTCCGGGGCGAAATCGACAAAAATCAACTTTTTCGCTACTCTCTCGTTTATTTTGACGCAGCTCCTAACGCTCGGGAGCGTTGGCCTTTGGGGATGGTGTCAGCGTTTGAACACGTCGCGGATCGCTTCGAGATATTTCATTCCGTTGCGCGTGTCCGGTTCGAGATAACTGCCTTCGGTCCATTCGTTCCAACAATTGATGTTCAGGACACGCGGTCCCTTCGGATCGGCGAGCAAACGTTCTTTCGTGCGCTGCAACGCCGTTTTGAAATTCTCCGGCGTGTTGTTGCCGATCGTGTTCATGAACGGATATCCAAAGACGCCGAACTCGTCCGCCTGATTGCAGCGGGGACTCGAATCCCAGCCCATCGAAACGTTCGGAAAATAGGGGACGCCGTATTCCGTTTTCGCCTTGTCCCAGTGCTTGAAATAATCGTCACGGACCTTGTTGTAGTCCGTTGCCTGATCCGGTAGGCCGACGTGATGGATCCAGACATAAGACGTCGCCGAATCGAAGCCGAGAGCCTTCACCAAGCCTTTGACGTCCGGCGGCGAGTTTTCGACGGGCAGGATCGGATTGCCCCAAGCGACAAGATTCCAATGAACCCCTGCCAGACCGGCGGCTTTCGCCTTTTCCCGCAGACGGTCCATGCCGGCCTTCGTTTTTTCCAGCGAGCCGAAACCTTCGACGAATTTCGCGACGTCGTAAATTGAAAAATACGGTTTGCCGTCGATCGTCCAGTAATTCGGTTTCGTAAAATAATCCTTGACGACATGATCGCAGATTTCATCGTAACGCTTTTCGGAAACCTTCGCCGGGTAAATCAATTCATGAGGCTTCCCCTTCGACGCCGGATGCAGTTCGACCCAATCGTGATTCGCCCACATCAACGCGAATTTCACGTCGTTCGTGTTGGCCGCCTTGAGAAAACCGTCGTCGAGGCAACGGTTCAAAAACGGACCGTCTTCGTACATATACCAATCGAAGATGAAGGCGTCGACGCCGTGGTCCTTCGCGGCCTTGATTTTTTGCTCCATGACCTTGGGATCCTTTTCGTCGGTGTAACCCCACGCCGGAACATTCGGCTGATGATGTCCGGGAAACCGCGGTTTCGCTTCCTTGACGAGTTCCCATTCGGCCCAGCCTTTTCCCTTGTTCTTTTCGTTGCGCGGGTCGCCGGTATGGTAATTCGGAAAATAATACGCCGCGACCGTGATTTTGCCGTCGGATTTCGTCGCCGAATCTTGGGCGAAAACAGTCGGGAGAAACAGGGACAGAAAAAACAAAACGAATACGGATGTTCTCATCATGGCAAAAAGATAAAGAGGGGGAAGTGAATATTTATCGACAAAAAAAGCCCCAGGTTTCAGCGACGTATCGATATTCGGTCGCATTCCCTTGGGACTGATTGACGAAATGCTGATTTTCAGCACGGCGTTAACGAATTACCATTCGTGGAAACGGAAAAAATCGTCATCCCCGCGCAGACGGAGACCTAGTACAAAGTTAAGAAAATAATGTTCATGAAAATGGATCAATGTCCGTCATCCCCGCGAAGGCGGGGACCTAGACGGAAAACGTGATTGACCGTTTGCCTCCGTCAATAACGTGTGCAAAAGCCCATTAATATCTGTTCTCTGGGTCCCCGCCTTCGCGGGGATGACGATATCTTTTCAGTTTTCACGAATATCAATTCGTTAACTTTGTACTAGCCGACGAACGGATTGAAGACGCCCTGTTTGGCGACGCTCTTCTCATAGAAACCGTCTTCGTCGGGCATCACCGGCGGATTGGCGTCCCACCCGAGCTTGTCTTCGGGCAACATGTAGGGCACGCCCTTGCTGACGGCGTCGTCCCATTTCAATTCTTTGCCGGAAAACGCGGCGAGACGACCGAACACGGCGATCATCGTCGCATGGGCGGCGAAATAACCGTCGTTCATTGGCAGACCTTCGCGAATCGCCTTGACCTGGCAATCGTGTTCCCATTGATAGGGGCCCTTCTGCGCCTTTTCGTCGTTTTTCCAAATTTCCTTGCCTTCACGGTCCTTGAGCCAACCGGGACCGCCGGTTCCATTGGTTCCGTGAATGTGTTCGGAAACACTGTCCCAGCACTTGGCGATGTGCCGACATTGGCTGAACATCTTCGAGCCGTCGGGATACGTGAACTCGATGAAGAAATGATCCCAAGCCTGACCGTAACGATTGCAGGCGCCCTTGTTCTTTTCGTACCAGGCCCACCAAGCGTCCTTGTCGGCGTACGGCGGAGCGGTACGACGGAGGTCGTCCGGACAAGCGGGGTTCTGGCGACCGCCCTGAGCGTTGGCCGTCACGGGATGCGCCATCTTGTCGCCCTTGCCGTGGATCCAGTTGCCGATGTCGAGGTTATGGACGTGCTGTTCGCAGATGTTGTCGCCGCAGAGCCAGACGAAATGATACCAGTTGCGCATCTGGTACGTCATTTCGGTATCACCTTGCTGTCGCGGTCGGCACCAAATGCCGCCACCGTTCCAGTAAACGCGAGAGAAAGAGACGTCGCCGATTTTGCCGTCCGCAATCTGCTTGGCCCAGTTGTAATAATGGGGTTCGTAACGGCGTTGGAGTCCGACACAAACCTTGAGGCCCTTTTCGTCGGCCATCTTGTTGGTTTCCATGACGTGTCGGAAACCGGGCGCGTCGGTGAAGAGCGGCTTTTCCATGAAAACGTGGACGCCCTTCTCAATGGCATAGCGGTAATGATAGGGACGGAAACCCGGCGTCGTCGCGATGACGACCTGGTCTCCCGGCGAGAGGCAGTCGATTGCCTTGCGATAACCGTCGAAACCGGAGAAAACGCGATCGTCGGTCAGGTCGATTTTTCCCTTGGCGGGAGCGCCGTCCTTTTCGTTTTCCTTGTAGAGAGTGTTGGCGACGTTCTTGGCATTGCCTTCGAAGGCGTCGGCAATCGCGACGACCTTGACGTTGTCGCCGACCTGCAAACGATCCATAATCGCTCCGCGACCCCGTCCGCCGCAACCGACGAGGGCGAGCTTCATCTGATCGCTGCCTGCCGCATGGGCCGACCGGTCGAGACCGAGACCACCGACAAGAGTTGCTCCGGCCGCCAAGGCGCCGGTCGTTTTGAGAAAGTCACGTCGCGACGATGTGCTGTTCTTTTTCATATTCTGGTTTCTCCAAAAGGTGATTGCCGACGCCATCAAGACCTATCTTGACGTCGAAACGATAGTAGTATCCGTTCACTATAACGAGAAGAAAAGCGAAAAGCAATCAGGCTGAACGCTTTTTTGAGAAATCGACGGCTCATACAAACCTACTACTACCCTGCCAAGCCTAAAATTGCTTTAGCCACGGAAGACACGGAAGGAACACGGAAGGAGATCATGCAAGGAATTTCTCCGTGATTTTTCCGTGTCTTCCGTGGCAAAATATTGATAAAATATGCTTTGGCGTTGTACTAGACGGAAAACGTGATTAATCGTTTGCATCCGTCAATAACGTGTACAAAAGCCCATTATAATCTGTTCTCTGGGTCCCCGCCTTCGCGGGGATGACAACATCGTTAACTTACGCAACACTTTGTACGGCAACGGTCGCCGTCGGTTTGGCGGCTTTGATCGTAAAGTCGTAGCGGTAGAACGCCGTAAGGAAACAGACGATTCCGACCGCCAGAGCCATCAAGGCGATGCCGAGCAACACATCGAACATTTGCAGGTTTTGTTCTTTTTCCTTTCCTTTGCTGAATTTCCAGAACAGGAACGGAACGGCAACGAACACCAACCCAAAGACGTTGACTCCGACGGCGTAATAGATCGTCGAAGAACCGCCGATTCCCGGAGTTGCCGGCGCGGTGAAAATCAAGGCGTTGATTCCGATCAGTCCGAGCAGCGCCAAGATACCGAAACAGAGACTCAGGACGGCGCCGAGATCCATCGGTTCGCGAGGTCCTTTTTCCTTGGCCGGTTTTTCTTTTTTCTCCTTTTTCTTCTTCTCGGGTTTCTCTTTTCCCTTCTTTTTCTTCGAATCGACGACGGGAGCCGCAACTTCGGTCGACGGTTGTTCTTCGGCGTCACCGGAAAGGAATCCGCTCGGAGCCGCTCCGAATTCCGATTCGGGAGCCGATTCCGTAGCGGACAGCGGTTCTCCCAAAGCGCCGAACGTCTCCATGGCTTCCGTGGTATCGTTCTGTTCCGCTGTCTGTTCGGCGGTCGGCGTTGCCGCCGCTTCGTCCGCAAACATATTGAAATCGAAAGAGTCGTTCGCGTCCTCCGTCGGAGCGGAAGAGTTGAAATCAAAAGAAAGGTCTTCCGGTTTTTTTTCGTCGGCGTCGGACACGGAACTCTCCTCGATGTTGATCTTTTCCCTAAACAATGAAAACAGTCGTTCTTCGACGAACTTAGTTTACCTTATTGATCGACGAAAAGCGAACTTCCATTTTAACGTATTTTACACTGTCGCAAGTTTCACGGCAGTCTGTTGCCGTCAAAATTCCTATAATCGTCGCCAAAGGAAGTTTTGGCAGGGACTTTTTCAATGATTTTCCCGGGAGCGACCGTATTATGATGAACGAGGGCGCATAATAGAGCGAAATACTGTCAATTTCCCTTTTCCTCCCCCAAAAATGTTCCGGCGCATGGACTCTTATCGATTCGGCTCGCCCCAAACCGTCCTGCTGACGGCGGCGCTCGGCGTCTCGGTCTTGGTCGGTTGCCGAAACACGGGTCGACAGTCGCCTGTTCTCTCTCCGGCTGCGGCGCCCCTGTATTCCGATGCTTCTCCGGCGTCGACGGTTCCGCCGCCGCTCCTTTTGGGAACGGACGCCCAAACGGTTTCGCCGCTCCCTGAATCGGCGCAGGCCTTTCGGCCGATTACACCGGAAACCGTTTCGACGCCGAACACGATTTTTCCCAGTGTTCCGGCACCGAAAGCCGAAACGGCGTCGGTCGAGCCGATTCTCCAAAAGAAAATCGACGATCTGAGCAACAAAATCGTCGAACTCGAAAAAAAATTGGCCAATAAAGAAGAAGAGTTGAAGCGTTCGCTCCTTCCGACGCCGATTCCCGACGCTCCGAAACCGATCTCGACCACGGCGGCTTCTCCGCCTCCGAAGACGCCGCCGGTGTTGCCGGCGATCAGCGTTGCCGGCGTCAGTTCGGCAATCGATGGCGAAAAAGTTCGAATTCAGATTCCCGACAGCGTGCTGTTCCAGCCCGGTACCATGCGGTTGACGCCGGAAGGTGAAGACGCTCTCCGTTCAATCGCTTCCGAGATCCGAACCCGTTATCCGCAAGGATTCCTCGACTTCGAAGGGCATACGGACAATCTTCAGACCGATCCGACCAACGCGACGCAAAAACATGACGTTGCGTCGCTCAAATCGATGGTCGTCGTCCAATATTTCGTGCAGAACCTGCAATGGAAGCCGGAAACGATCTCGACCAGTGGTTTCGGCTCCAGTCGACCGCTTGCCGAAAACGGAACTCCGGAAGGACGAGCCAAAAACAACCGAATCGAAATCGTCGTCAGACCGTAGTACCCTGCCAAGCCTAAAATTGCTTTTAGCCACGGAAGACACGGAAGGAACACGGAAGGAGATGATGCAAGGAATTTCTCCGTGATTTTTCCGTGTCTTCCGTGGCAAAATATTGATAAAATATGCTTTGGCGTTG
>JAVBQW010000093.1:0-53354 GCA_031548665.1 Thermoguttaceae bacterium | reverse complement strand
GGGTCGTAAAAAACATTTCTTATTCCCGCCCCGCGCCGGTCTGTACGCGTTTGTCTCGCAACGTCTGCCTGCGGGCCGCGGCTCTGATTTGACAATTATTGTCCGGTTGTTCGTCGACGTTTCATTTCTTTCAATTCCTCTTGAAACTCTTCGCTTCCCTTTCGGAAGTATTCGAGGACTTCTTCGGTTGTCATGTCCTTGATATCCTCATATATTTCGGACTGAATTTCCTGTTTCCATTTCAAAACGTCGAAATCGGGAAGAACGTCCGGCCAATCAATTTTTGTCATGGATCACCTCGTGAACTATTGAGTACCTTGTCGTCGAAGGATTTCCCGATATTCAGGTTCGCTCATCGGACAATCAATGAGGGAAAGGAACTGTTTTTTCGTCAAGCGACACTGTTTCGCCATCAGGACGATCAATTCGACGCCGACCGTTTGCCCCATCATTCCATGACTCATCTTGGTGCGGACCAGATATCCGTCGCCGTTCTCTCTCGGAAGAAAATACCAACGATGATCGGAATCCGTGGTCCCGTAAAACCCTTTTCGGCGAAGAGCGACATCGATTTCCCGTCCTGATCGTACGCTACCCATTGGGGATTTCCTCGGCAACGTCAAGATAATTTCGCTTTACCACCCGATTGGCTGGCGTGAGTTTGTCGTCCGACATCCGAACGCAGTGCTTCCAGACGGTTCGAATGTCGCCGCAGATACATTGCCAGAGCTCGCGACGGTCCGCTCCAAACGCCGAGATATCCAGTTCGTGACATTCCGCGCCGAGATAATTCTTCCCCGTGACAGGCGGATCGTCCGGATCGTCCGGATCGTCTTCCAGCCAATGGGGGACCAAAACAAGCGGCTGACGAAAGATGATCGTCGCTTCGCCGATTCGGACTTCCCAAATTTCGAACGGCGCAAGGGTATCAATGTTCGGTATCGTTTTCAGCATCGCAATTTCTCTGATGTTCGGTATTTCGACTTGCCTTATTTGGCGATATCGTAGCAAAACACCTTGTCGGCGTGGCGGAGATACAGTTTTTTGCCGCAGATCACGGGATGAGCCCAGTACATACCGGCGCCTTCGGGCAGCGAGAATCGGCTGATCTCTTCGTATTTTTCCGGCGTCGCCTTGATGAGTCCGACGGTTCCGTCTTTCTCGCTCATACAGTACAACATTCCTTCGGCGAACGAGCTGCTGCCCTGTCCGATGCCGCGATTCTCCCAAAGGATTTCGCCGTCGAGGAGATTCATGGCGATCCAGATTCCGCCCTTGTAATGATGGGCCGATCCATACACTGTGTCACCGAGGACGATGATTCCGCCGTGCTGGTTGTCGAACTTCTTGTTGGCCCAAAGTTGCTTGGCCGTCAACTTGCCGTCGACGAATTTCAACTCGATCCGTTCGCTGCCGCTGCCGTAGCCGGACGTAATCAGCATTTTTCCGTCCCGGTAATAGGGAATCGTTGCGTTGATGTCGTATTTCGTCTGGTGTTCATAAAAAAGGAGCAATTCTCCGGTCTTCGCGTCGACGATGAGTACGCCCTTCTGGTTCGTGTTAGCGTACATCTTACGGCCGTCCATCTCGAAGATCAGGGTCGTGGCGTAACCGGCGACGTCGTCGGAACCGGGCGTTTCCCAAATCGTCTTGCCTGACATTTTGTCGAGGGCGACGGCGGCCGCTTGTTTGGCGCCGGGCCAGCAGACGACCTTGTCGCCGTCGACCACGACGGATTCGGCGTAGGCCCAAACCGGAAGTTTTGCACCGTATTCCTCCCGAAGATCACGGTCCCAGATTTTTTCGCCGTTTTTTGCATTGAGGCAGACGAGCTTTCCCATGGCGGAGTAGGCGTAAACCCGATCACCGTCGAGGGTCGGCGTGCTGCGGTCGCCGGGATAATGTCCCGTCCAACCGGAGCCGTTGTCGTATTTCCACAGAATCTTGCCGGTTTTCTCGTCAAGGCAGAAAACGAAAGCGTTGGCCGGTTTGTCTTCGGTACCGACCTTGACGTTTCCCGTCGTGTAAGCGCGACCGTCAGCGACAACGACCGTCGAATAGCCGGGAAACTCCGTGTTGCCGATTCCTTCGGCCATCCAGAGCAACTTGGGACCGTCCTCCGGCCAGGAAGTCAGGAGTCCCGTTTCCGGAGAGATGTTATCGCCCTTCAATCCATGAAACACCGGCCAAGACGGCTCTTCGGCAAAAAGGGAAAGCCCGAAGAACGTCGACAAAACGATCACGCCAAATATGTTTTTCATGGAGTACCTTTCGACTGAAAAAGTATCGAATCAGAGTCGCGTCCGTCCAGGAAACGGTTCTTTCTTCCACTCAATATACTTTTTTCGAAGAGGATGGACAATCCTCCTCTCGAAAGGAGATTTCCTCGACGGAGACTTCAACGTCTTCTCGATCTTTCGCGCGTCGCGGGCGACGCGGCTAACGAGTCTCTGGGCGAGGCGGAAACGTGTCGCTCCAAATTCAGCGAACACGGTTCTCGATGGCCTGGATTTTGTTGAGCCGTTCCTGATGCCGACCGCCTTCGAAGGACGTTTCCAACCATTTTCCGACAATCTGGAGACAGGAGCGTTCTCCAAGCATGTCTCCCGAAAGACAAAGAACGTTGGCGTCGTTGTACCGACGACTGAATTCGGCGACCAGTTCGCTATGACATGGGGCCGCCCGAACACCGGGAAACTTGTTGGCGACAACGCTCATTCCGATCCCGGTTCCGCAGATCAGGATTCCGAAATCCGCCAAGCCGTTACTGATCGTCGACGCAACGCTCGCCGCAATGTCCGGATAGTCGACGCTCTCTTCATCCACGAAGATATATCTCACGTCGATGTGAGCCTGCCGGCCCAGAAACTGTTGTAAATCGCGACATAGCTCCCGTCCTCGGTGGTCGCTTCCCATGACCAGTCGCATGATTTACCCCCTTTCGTCCAATGATGCTGACAACGGATTTCGCCACAAAACATGCCACGTCCTTCAAACTGTTGCATGTTGATTTTATACAGTTGTCTTAGATTTGGCAAGAGCTTTTTCGCCTTTTGTCGAAAATTGAAGAAAAAAACAAACGGGAAGCACACCGGACCGCGACATCTCTACTACAAACAGGGAAAATTTGCACGTTTTCCCCGCTTCAACCCCCGAGTTCCGGCGGAGTACCGCCTCCACTCGGGGCTCCTTTACCATCGTAAACAAAAAAGGTAATTTCTGATCGTTTACAGTATATATTAAGGACCGGGACCACAGGTCCCGGCTCTGAATTCATTTTTTTCTGAGACTCGATACCGGGTATGTTTTTTGCGAGCGGAAGCCTTACGACAACCCCCAGCCGTCGGGGATGACGGCCTCCTTTTGGATGCAGATCACGCCGTCGCGGATCATTCCGTAAGGCTTTTCTTCGCCGTCGACGATGTCTCGAAGGTTCTGGATAAGCACTCGTTTGCCGATACGGCAGTCCTTGTCGACAATCGCGTTTTCGATGACCGAATAGTCGCCGATTCCGAGCGGCGGCACGCCGCTACGATGATTGTCCTGCTTCTCCGCGTCCGTTTCGTAAAAGTCGCAACCCATCACGATGGAGTTACGAATCTTAACTCCCTTGCCGATCCGACAGCGTAAACCGATGATACTGTTCTCGATCACGGCGCCCTCCTCAATGTCGCATCCATCGGCGATCAAACTACCTCGAATCGTCGCTCCGTCGATACGGCTCGGCGGAAGAAATCGTGGTTCCGTGTACGTCGTCCATTCCGGATGCGAAAGGGCGAACGGCGGATTCAACTGCGCCATCGCGAGGTTCGCTTCGTAAAACGCCCGAATCGTTCCGATGTCTTCCCAATAGCCGTCAAAAAGATGGACCTGAACTTTTTTCGTCCGGATCGTCGCCGGAAAAACCTCTTTGCCAAAGTCGGCGTAGTCCGTCTTCTCCAAAGCCTCGATTAACGTGTTCTTGTTGAAAAGATAGATCCCCATGCTCGCCAGACAGTCTCGACCATTCGAAGGAATACCGTGGGCGTCGATCCATTCCGGGTTCGTCCGAACGTGCTTGAGTTCTTCCTCCGTTTGCGGCTTTTCGAGAAAACCGACGACGCGGCCCGAATCGTCGAGTCGCATGATACCAAGTCCGGAAGCCTGTTGCCGAAGCACTGGAACAGCTGAAATCGAGACGTCGGCTCCCGCCTTGATATGGGATTCCAACATCTTGTTGAAGTCCATCCGGTAGAGTTGGTCGCCGGAAAGGATCAGCACGTAATCGATGTTCCGCTGTTGAATATAGCTGAAATTCTGGCGAACCGCGTCTGCTGTTCCCTGATACCATTTCGAACCGTCGTTCGTCTGCTGTGCAGCGAGAATCTCCGCATATCCTCCGCCAAAATAGTCAAAATGAAACGAATGGAGATGATGGTGGAGGCTGGCGGAGTTAAACTGCGTCAATACGTAAATCTGGTTCAAGCCGCTGTTGATACAGTTCGAGAGCGGAATGTCGATCAGTCGGTATTTTCCACCGATCGGAACCGCCGGCTTCGATCGAAATTTCGTCAACGGATAAAGTCGGGTGCCGCGGCCCCCGCCCAGAATGAGTGCGACGACATTCTTCATTGAAATTTCTCCGACTGGAGTATTTGTTGCGAGGGTTTAATCGATTGACTAACAACGCAGTTTGGTTTCGTTTCCCTCTAATATACCAAAACTCTCCCGTTTTACGTCTTTTCGACATGGAACTCAAGAAATATTCGGTAAGATTTCGTGAAGTTCGCCGGAAACGATTATCCGTCGCCTGTTAAACCAGGTAAAATTTTCCGATTGTTCGTCCTGTGACAGTCGTATTGGAGCGGTATGGCGGGAATCGCCGAAAAGCATCGTAAGCGTGAATTCCCGCCGCTGAAACTTTACTCGACCGCTAATCGTTAGGCAATATGACGCTTTCACGATCTCGCTTTGTCTCCTCGTTTTTCTTGTTTTTCGTCGGCGTTCTCGGTATGTTGCCGTTGCTCGATTTTTCGACGGTTACGCTCCACGCGTCAGAGACTCGAACAAATTGGGTCGTCAAGGCCTATGAGAAGAACAAGAACGCCGTCGTCAGTATTCAGGGCGACAAAGTCGACGAGTTCGGCGACTCCCGGAACTCCGGCGAGTCCGGCAAGTCGTACAACGGCATGGGAACCGGGATTATTCTCGACGAACGCGGTTACATCGTCACGAACTACCACGTCGTGCAGGGAATCCGTAAAATCCAGGTCACGACGTTCGACAAGACGAAATTTATCGCGGAGTTGGTCGCCCGGGACACGGAAACGGACCTTGCGATCATCAAGATTACGCCCAAGGAACCGCTCCAGACGATTACGTTCGGGTTCTCCGACGACATCATGCCGGGCGAATTCTGCATGGCGATCGGCAATCCCTACGGATACGCGTTCAAGGCGACGAACGGCTTGATCAGCGGCATCGGCGAAGAAGTCGTCGTCAACGACGATCTGCTCTACAAAAACGCGATCCAGACGAGCACGCCGATCAATCCCGGCAACTCCGGCGGTCCGTTGATCAACGTCGACGGCGAAATGATCGGAATCAACGCCGCGATTCGGCAGGGAGCGGAATGTATCGCCTTCGCGATTCCCGTCGATCAGGTGATCGACGTCGCCGCGAAACTGATCGGCGAAAAGACCGAACGGGCCGGCTTCCACGGTTTGAAAGTCTACCAGACCGATTCGGAATCCTCTGTCGCTCAAAAAGCGGGAATTCCGAAGGACGAGACGCGGCGAAGCATTGTCGTTGTCGAGTCGGTCGACGCCAACAGTCCGGCGGCGAGCGCGGGACTGAAACCCGGCGACGTGATTACCGGAATCGGCAAATTCTCCATCGCCAACAAACTCGACTTTTATCGCGCCCTGATCGACCGCAAGGCCAATGAGGATCTCGGATTCGTCGTCGCCCGGGAAAAGGAAACGCTCGACGTCGCCCTTACGTTGGTCGCTCCGAAAGAAGATTTGGTGGTTCGCGGCAAAGATTATCCCCGTCGTTCGTTGACGCCGAGTACCGGTCCTTCGAAGGCCGCCGTGTCGCCGAAAACCGCCAATCAGGCGAAGCCCGCCGAAGACGCCGTCTGGGAAACGCTCGGCCTGAAATTCAGTCCGATGTCGAAAGACGAATATCAAAAGACTTACGCCCAATATCTCAACGACTATCCTTACGGCGGCGTCGTCGTCAAAGCGGTCAAGGAAGGTTCCGCCCTCGCCGACAAAGGCGTCACGCAGGGCGACGTGATCGTCGGGATCCATGAATGGGTCGCGACCTCGACCAACGACTTACGGTACATCGCCAAAGTCTGGTCGAACCTGAACACGCCCAACGGCATGGTCCGCGTCCATCTTTTCCGTGACGGCATGCCGTACTTTACCGAAGTTTCCGTAAAGAAATAAGTGTAAGGTGTAGGGTGTAAGGTGTAGGGTAAGACGCAAGCGTTTTCCACCCTACACCCTACACCCTACACCCTACACCCTACACCCTACACCCTACACCCTCTTTGTTTACCGTTTCCCGCGAATTTTCGTTTTGCTACGGACACCGTTTGCTGAATTACAACGGCAAATGCGCCCATCCGCACGGACATAACGGAACGGTGAAGATTGTCCTGCGAAGCGAACGGCTCGACGAAATCGGTATGGTCCTCGACTTCGGCGAATTAAAGAAAACCATCGGCCGTTGGATCGAGGAAAATCTCGATCACCAAATGATTCTCGATCGGAAGGACCCGCTGGTCGCCGTGCTTCGTGAGATGAACGAGCCGATGTTCCTGATGGACGAAAATCCGACGGCGGAAAATCTTGCGAAACTTCTTTTCGACAAAACGGCCGAACTCGGATTTCCCGTCGTTTCCGTGACATTCGGGGAAACCGAAAAGTGTTCCGCCGAGTACCATGTTTCCTGAACGTTCAATTAACCGGCAAGTTTCAGAGCCCGACGCGTCAGCGAGGGAATGTACTCAAAACACTCGCTGACGCTTCGTGCTCCGTTTTATTGCCGATTACTTTCCGTTTTCAAACGGCGGTCAATGGCGTCGATCTGCGTCGCGGTTCCGACGACGGCGAGGCAGTCGCCGACGAGGAGCGGTTCCACCGGCGACGGATTCGCATGGAAAACGCCGTCTCGCATGATGCCGATAATCGTGATCTCCTCTTGGAAATCGCCGACGATCTTGTCCTTCGCGAGCGCTTCATCGGCCAGTGGAATCCATTCGAGTTCCAACAGGCCCATCGTTTTACGGAGACGCTGCAACAGACGCCGCTCGGCTTTTTGATTCGACGTCAACGGCGAATAGAGCATTTGCCGCGTCGCGTCGAGATAGTGTTCCGTTTCCTGCGTCGAAACGTCCTGGCTGTTGAGTGCCTGTCGCAGCATTTCGAGGCCGACTTCGTATTCCGGCTGGACGATTTCACTGACTCCGAGACTTCGCAAACGCTGAAGATTGTCCTGCCCCTCAAACTGGACGATTATTCGGAGATCGGGCCGAAGTTCCCTGACGGTTCGTGTGATGCCGTAAATCTCGGCGTAGGAGTCCGTCGTGATCAGGAGTAGTCGGGCCTTCGAAATCTCCGCTGCCGCGAGGATCGATTGCTGTGTTGGATCGCCGAAAATCGCCCGCAGCTTTTCCCGTTGCAATTTGACGAACAGCTGATGATTCGGTTCGATGACGATATACGGTAACCGCAGAAAATGCAACACTCGGGCAATGTAGCGCGCCAGGTAGCGGCCGCCGCCGATCACGACGTGATCGTTCAGGCCGGTTTCCTCCAAGACGACCGTTTGGACCTTTTTGCGGAATTTCGAGAAAATTCGTCCGAAAACATTGTAAATCGGTCCGGTATACACCGAAATGAACGGGCCGATCAACATCGAGAGGATGATCATGTTGAGGATCATCGAGTACTGTGCCTTGTCGATCACCGGCCCCTTTCCGACGTAATCGATTCCTGCCATGGAGATTACGATGAAACCGATTTCGGAGATCGGCATCAAGCCGAGAAACGCGGCCAACGGAAAAATAGTCCGATAACCGAAAAACCAGCACATCGCGGAGAGAATCAAGCCGCGACCGATGCAGGCGACGAGGACGAGGAGCGTGATTGTCCCGATATTCTGCCAAATGAACAACGGTTCGAGCAACATGCCGACGGACACGAAAAATACCAGAGCGAAGACGTCACGCAACGGAATCATTTCGCTGAGCGCCTTGTTGCCGTAATCGCTGCCGGCAAGCACCAATCCGGCGACAAAAGCTCCGAAAGCCAACGACAATCCAAACAGGTAGGAAAAATATCCGATACCGAGACTGATCGCGATAACCGTGAAAATAAAGAGTTCCTGCGATTGCCAATGGGCGACGAAGCGAAGCAGGGCCGGAATCACGCGGCTGCCAACGAGAACCATGATTCCGACGAAAACGATCGCCAAACCGATCGGCTTCGCGACACCGAGGACGATTCCTCCCTCCGAGGTGTGAATACTCGCCAACACGATCATCAAGGGAATCACGGTCAGGTCCTGGACGATCGACATGCCGAGCATCACGCGGCCGGAAAGCGAGCCGGAGTGTCCCGTCGTGACGAGACTTTTCAAAATGACGGCGGTGCTGGACGAAACGAAAGAAATCCCAAGGCAGAAACTCGCGACGTTGTTCCATCCGGTCGCCTTCCCGAGAAAAAAACCGAGAACAAGCGTCAGAGAAACCTGTACGAGCGCTCCGATGCCGGCGATTTTACCGATCGGTTTCAGATCACGGAGCGAAAACTCGATGCCGAGCGAAAAGAGGAGCAGCGCGACGCCGACCTCGGCCAACGTCGTGACTTGTTCGATCGACTCGATCACGATCCCGCCGGTATTCGGTCCGACGACGACGCCGACGAGAATATAGCCGAGAATCAGCGGTTGTTTCAGCGCCTTCGCAATCAACCCACCGACCAAGCCGCCGAGAAGAATGTAAATCAGGTCGGTAATCAACGGCGGCATATGGAACTCCCGGGGTTAGTCGATGAATCGTTTGACTTCAGCCCCAGCATAACATAAACGCCGGAAGGATCAACAAGAAAAGTGTTCAGGGGTTCATGAAATTTTTCGAAAACGAACCGGGACCCATGGTCCCGGACCGGGGAATCCGTCACGCGGTTTTCCTTATGGAATCCTCTGTGGTCAACACACGCACGGCGGCGGTTCGGCCCGTTTCGAACGGGTCGCCGCCCGGCAACGCGGCGTAGTCGACGTTTTCCTCGGCATGGAGATGCAGCGTTTGCGTCGGATAAGCGAAACGGACGTCCATCGCCTTCGCCAATCGGAGAATATTGCAAAGAATGTCGGCCCGTTCACGGTTTTCCGTTTCGGAATCCGGGCAGATGAAAAAGATCGTCATTACGATGTCGATCGACGACGATTTCAACTCGAAAAGATGAACCGAGATATAATCCTTTCGGGTGAACGGATTGCGGCGGACGATTTCACGAACTCCCTCACAAAACGCGACGATTCGATCCGGGTCGGTGTCGTATTGCAGGTTCAGGAAGGTTTTGTACCGACGATAAATCCGCTGGCCCATGTTGTCGATCACAGCCGTCGTCAGGTTGTTATTCGGGATCGTAACGACCGAATTGTAAAAAGTTCGAATCCGTGTACTTCGCATTCCGACCGCCTCGACGGTTCCTTCGACGCCGCCGGTCACGATCCAGTCGCCGATCACGAAGGGACGGTCCATCAACACGGTCAGTGAGCCGAACAGGTTCGCGACGGTTTCCTTGGCGGCGAACGCAATCGCGATACCGCCGATTCCCATGCCGCTGACCAAGCCGACGACCGGCAGATTGAACGCCGACGCCAACGAAACCGCTCCGATGCAGAGAATCGCTCCCTTCATCGTTCGAGAAAACAGCGGAACGACCAAATCGTCGATCCGTGAGTTTGCCGCTTTGAAGCGACAACGGATCATTTCAGCGACCAGATCGACGATTTTCAGGAGAATCAGCACCGACATGACGGTCACGTAGGTCACGCAGGCGTAAAACGCAACCGTCGAACATCCCGGGTCGCGGACGACCATCGTATAGATCTGGAACCAGACAAGGACCATGCCGATCGATGCGATCTGTCGTAAAACGGTTCTTGAATGTCGGGTTACGCTTTTGTAAATCACCCGGGTGTAAGCGAGAACGATCAGGTACAACGTCCATTGGACGATCATGTAGACGATGAATCCGATCAGAAATCCTGTTCCGAGAATCGACCATTGCAGATAGGACAGTTCGCCCCAGAGCTGAAACATCCAGGCGGGAACCCGATTCATGAGAAATCGGTTGCGAATCGGCGGATCGCCAAGAACGTCCTTGAAAATCGCGTTGGTCTTCAGCAACGCCGAAGGAGCGAGTTGCCAATATCCGCCGGCATCCTTAACGAATTCCAGTTCGAGTGTCGCGCCCTTGGCCGTCGTGAACGGATAAGTCGCCGATGTCAGGTCTTGCGGGAATTCGCTGGGGTCGACGTCCTGAAGCCGCTCGATGATATAGGACCATTTATAGAGGCAATCCCGTTGCGACGCCTCGGTGAGGTAGTTTTTGGAACCGAACGCCATGCAGAGTTTTGCCGCCTTGTAATTCCGCTTTACGACGCAGGTTCGGAAAAAATAACGGAACAGGTCCTTGGGAGTTCGAATGCTGCCGTACTGGACGAGAAACTCCTGCATCGACTCGAAATCTTCGGCCGTCATCGACAAGTCGTGTTGTTGGAGCGGCGGCGCCTCCCCAACGACGACCGGAGCAACGGATTGCGGCTCTCGTTGATCCGTTTTTTCCTGGGCGGGTGGCTCCTTTTCACCGTGATTTTTCTTGACGGTCTCGTCGATCCATTGTTTCGTGACGATCGCTTGGACAAGCGGCGTCACGTCGGCAGGAGCTGGATTCCGTTGCGTTTCCATCGCTGTCGGCGAAGCTTCCGATTCCGGCGGCTGCGTCCGTCGCGGTTTCTTGATCCACGGCGAAACCTCCTCGTTGGAGGAACAGACGACGATCGGCGGGGTTTGAGCGTTGACGATGAACACCAAACCGCCGGAAAGAAGCGACAACGTCAATACGAAAAAAATATTGCGAACCATGGCCGGGAAAAAGAAACGACTCGATACTTCGATTCCGAGAACGACTTGGAGAAAGCCTACGAAAATCGCCGAAAAAAGCCAAGACCAGTTTTCGCGAGAAAAATTATCAAGTTTTTTTTTCGAAGACTTCCTTCCCGCTTCGACTTGTGGTAGGATACTTTGAAACAGAGGGGCGGGAGTCCCTTCGGGAACGGAAAAAGCACTCAGAATCCAAGAAAAATGAGGACCATGATGAGAAACAGTATTCTTTTTACCTTGGCGCTTAGCCTGCTGGTGTTGGCGGGTTGCGGTGACAAAGTCGGTTTGAAGGGCAAGGCGGTTTTTGACGATGGAAGTCCCGTTCCGACCGGAACCGTTTGCTTCGAAACGGACACTTATCTTGCCCGTGGCGACTTGAAGCCGGATGGAACGTTTGTCGTCGGCTCCTTGAAGGCAAACGATGGGTTGCCGCCGGGAAAATACCGTGTTTACATTTCCGGAGCCCAAAAGTCGATCGGACAAGACAAAGAAGGAATGGATATCTACGAATCGTTGATCGACGAAAAATTCGCCAGCGGTTCGACCTCGGGTATTACGATCGACGTCACGCCGTCGACGAAGAACTTCGAAATCAAGGTTGATCGTTACGATCCCGCCAAAGCGAAAAAGAAATAGTAGACCGGAAGATCATTTCGTCGACTGCTGATCGGAAACGGAACGTTTTCGATCATTTTCATAAGGCCGGAAGTTTGGGGTGGGTTTTTCTCCTTTCCGACAACAGCTTCCGGCCTTTCTTTCAGCCGTTTCGAACGAGTCGAGAGACTTCTTTGGATCGGATCGTCAATTCGGGCAGAACTTTCTTTTCGCCGGTTTCTTCAAAGAAATTCTTCTCCGCCCCCTTGCCAATCCAAGGAAAATTTGGAGAATGGGACGGTCTATACGTTTAGATGGATTTTTCCGACTCACCCTTCGCCCCGCGTTATGATGACTCGCCGCCTGCTGATCGCCGGAAACTGGAAAATGAACCTATCCCTCGCCGCCGCATTGGAATTGGCCGGGGAGCTCAAAAAGGAAGCCGGAAACATCACGGAACTCGATGTTGCCGTCTGTCCGCCGAGCATTTACGTTCAGCCGGTCGCCGCCGTTCTGAAAGACACTAAAATCGGTGTCGGGGCTCAGAATGCTTATTTCGAAAAAGAAGGCGCGTTTACCGGCGAAACCAGCATGGGAATGCTCAAGGATGTCGGTTGTCAATACGTGATTCTCGGACACAGCGAGCGACGGCATATTCTTCACGAATCCAGTGAAGATGTTAACGTCAAAGTGCTGGCCGCGCTGGCCGCCGGACTGACACCGATCGTTTGCGTCGGCGAGTTGCTTAAGGAACGTGAAGCCGGAACAACTGAACTTGTCATTCGTCGTCAATTCGAAGGTTCGTTTTCCGGTGTTTCGGCTGACGACATGAAAAAATGCGTGATCGCTTACGAACCCGTCTGGGCGATCGGAACGGGAAAAGTCGCGACGCCGGAGCAGGCGGAAGAAGTTCATGTCGCCATTCGAACAATGATCGCCGAGCGATACAACAAAGAAGTCGCTGAAACGGTTCGTATTCAGTATGGTGGCAGCGTCAACGACAAGAACGCCAAGGAAATTCTCGCCAAGCCGAACGTCGACGGAGCCTTGGTTGGCGGCGCGTCGTTGAAAGTTCCCTCCTTCATGGGAATCATCAACGGCGGACGTTAAGATCACTGTAAAGAGCCCCAAGTGCAGCGAAGCGGAACTTGGGGGTAGGGGCGAAGTATAACGATCATATTGCCCCGTTTACGGTTTCGCCGGCTTTGTGTCGTACACGCGTTGTACTTAATTCACGGAACAATTTACGAATCTCATGCAAACGATTTTCATTCTCCTCCTTATTCTCGTTTCGGTCTTCATGATTCTCCTTGTCCTCATTCAGCGAGGCAAAGGAGGCGGTTTGGCCGGTGCCTTCGGAGGAATGGGAGGTCAGAGCGCCTTCGGGACCAAGGCCGGCGACATGTTTACCAAAATTACAGTTGTCACGGCGATGGTTTGGTTCGTCCTTTGTATCTTGGCGTTGACGTCGCTCCGTGGCGGCGGCGGCAGCGGAATTCATGTCGGCGCCGGAAGTTCTGCGATGGCGCAACCCGGCCAATTACCCGCAGGAACAGCCGAATCAGCTTCAGAAGTTCCCGTATCGACGCCTGCGGCGCCGACAACGCCGGCGGAATCCACGCCTCCGACGACAACACCCGCTGCTCCGGCAGCTCCGGCCCCAGCGGCTCCGATAACGGAAACGAAAGCCGAATAAGCACTCTCCCTTTGATCGGGACGACGCGAACTCCTTTTCCCTGATACACAATGCTTCTTAGCATGACCGGTTTCGGCGCTGCGATTTGCGCAGACGGCGAAACCTCCGTGGCCGTAGAAATCAAGACGGTCAACAATCGATATTTCAAATTGTCGCTTCGAATGTCCGAAGGCTTTGCCGCTTTGGAAAGTCGAGTCGAATCGTTGATCCGTGAGTCGATCGATCGCGGAACGGTCAACATCACCTTGCGGATCCGTCAAAAGCGGAAAGCGGAGTATCGGATTGCGACGACGGTTCTCCAGTCATATTTCGAGCAGTTGGTCGACTTGGGTGGAAAACTCGGACATCTCGGTGAAATTCACGCTCCTGCCTTGGACAAACTCTTGACGCTGCCCGGCGTGATTGAAACCGAAGCCGATCAATCCGACGGCGAACTTGAAACCGTTTGGAACATCGTGAAACGGACCATGGAAGACGCCTTGAAAAATCTTCAGGCGATGCGGAAAGCCGAAGGCGATTCCATGGCGACGGACCTCGCCGCCAACACGGAGCAACTTCGAACATTGCTCGGCGGCGTTGAAATCTTGGCCCCCAATGTCGCGGAGCAGTATCGAAAACGTTTGGAAGAACGTGTCGGAAAAATCCTGATGGAACACGGAGCGACCTTGAATCCCGCCGATTTGGTTCGTGAAGTTGCCGTCCATGCCGACCGCTGCGACATCTCGGAGGAAACCGTTCGTTTTCGTTCCCACCTCGCCCAGTTCGACGAGGCCCTGAAGTCGAAGGAAAGTTGCGGACGAAAACTCGATTTCCTGACTCAGGAACTATTTCGTGAAACGAATACGATCGGTTCGAAAGCGAACGACGCCGGAATTACCAAGCATGTCGTCGACATGAAAACCGTCATCGAACGGATCCGTGAAATGGTACAAAACGTTGAATAGGACCTGCCCTCCAGGGTCCGTGGCGGACGGCCGGCTGGAGCTTCCGTTCCGCAAGAATATTCACAGCGGCGGTCGCTTCGCTCCCAGCCGCTTGTTTCCGTTAGAACGGGGCAACGGTTATAATGTCAGAAAAGAGCAAACAGCCGAAATTGTTAATCGTTTCTGGACCGTCGGGGGTCGGTAAGGGAACGTTATTGAAAAGAGTGTTCGCCGAGAGCGGGTTGCCCTTGGTGTTGAGCGTTTCAGCGACGACGCGGCAGCCGAGACCGGGTGAAGTCGATGGCGTCCATTATCGGTTCCTGAGTCCGGAGGATTTCGAAACGAAGCGGCGAAACGACGAATTCCTCGAATGTTTCGAGGTCTTCGGCAAGGGATGTTGGTACGGAACGTTACGAAAAGACGTCGAAGAGGGACTCCGTCACGGAAATTGGGTCGTTCTCGAAATCGATGTGAAGGGAGCGCGAGCCGTCAAGGAAAATTTTTCGAACGCCGTAACGATTTTCGTCGAACCGAAAAACGTCGACGTGCTGAAGGAACGATTGCAAGGGCGCGGGACGGAAACCGTTGAAGCCATGCAACGACGTTTGGCGACCGCGTTGGAAGAATTGAAACATGCCGACGAATTCCAGTATCGCGTCGTCAACGACGATCTCGATACCGCCGTGAAAGAGTTTACGGAAATTATTAAACGTTAAATCGGAACCCCCCAAGTTCCGCGGAGTACCGCTCCACTTGGGGCTCTTTTATCACGAATCACGAACCACGAACCACGAACCACGTTATGATCGAAGAACTCAAAGACGAACAGTTGATCAGCAAGGTCGGCGGCCGTTTCAAGTTGTCCGCCCTCATCCAAAAACGGCTCGTGTATTTGAACAAGGGCGCCCGATCGTTTGTCGAATCGGACAAGTCGGCGGAAAGCAAAAGAGATAAGCTGAATACCGTGATCCAGGAAATCCTGCAAGACAAGATTTTCCTCGATATGGACGGCAACGTTCAAGAACGCCAAAGCGGTGCCGTCGACATGGTGTTCGATACGGAATTCCTCGGCGGTGTTTAGAACCGGTAAGTAATAGTTCCGATTTCAGATTCCATGCTGAACACCGACGAAATTCTCTCTACGGTTCGGATGCTCCACGACGAGCATCTCGACGTCCGTGCCGTGACGCTGGCTTTGAACTTGAACGACTGCGCGGCGACGAGCGCCGACCAGCTTTGTCGCAAGGTTTACGGCAAGGTCATGGAGCGGGCGAGAAATCTCGTCGCCGTCTGCAACGACGTCGGCGAGAAATACGGGATTCCCGTAACGAACAAACGGATCGCGATTTCTCCGGCGGCGACCATTCTTTCCGGACATGGTCGCTCGGCCGCCGTGCAACTTGCCAAAACGCTTGACAAGGCCGCGGAGGAATGTCGCGTCGATTTCGTCGGCGGTTTCTCCGCTTTGGTTCAAAAAGGGATTTCAGGTGGAGCACAGCTCGTCATCGACTCGCTGCCGGATGTTTTGGCGACGACGAAACGAGTTTGCGCGTCGATCAACGTTGCGTCCCGAAAGGCGGGAATCAATATGGACGCCGTCCACCAACTCGGACACCGGTTGATCGAAATCGCTGAGGCAACGAAGGAAACCCGAGGGTTCGGAGCGGCAAAGCTCGTGGTTTTCGCGAACATTCCAGAGGACAACCCCTTCATGGCCGGCGCCTATATGGGAGCCGGCGAACCCGAAGCGGCGATCAACATCGGTGTCAGCGGTCCCGGCGTCGTGAGTTCCGCGTTGAAACGTCGTATCGAAGCTGCTGGGCAACACGGCAAAAAGCTGACACTCGGCGACTTGGCCGAAGAAATCAAGATGACGAGCTTCCGCGTGACCCGGGTCGGCGAACTGATCGGTCGCGAAGTCGCCGAACGACTCCATACGGAGTTCGGAATCGTCGATCTTTCGTTGGCGCCCACGCCGACGGTCGGTGATAGTATCGGCGAGATTCTGAAACTGCTCGGCATCGCGAAAATCGGCGCTCCCGGTTCCACGGCGGCCGTCGCCCTTTTGAACGACGCCGTCAAAAAGGGCGGACTCTTCGCGTCGAGTTCCGTTGGCGGTCTGAGCGGAGCGTTTATTCCGGTTTCCGAAGATTCAACGCTTGCCGACGCCGTCGCCCAAGGACATCTGAGCCTCGAAAAGCTCGAAGCGATGACGAGCGTTTGCAGCGTCGGCCTCGATATGGTCTTGATTCCCGGTGACACGCCGGCGGAAACAATTTCCGCGATCATTGCCGACGAAATGGCAATCGGTGTAATCAATAACAAAACGACGGCGACCCGATTGATTCCCGTTCCCGGAGCCAAGGCCGGAGATTGCGTCAGCTTCGGTGGACTGTTCGGCGCCTCGCCGGTTCTTGAAGTTCGCAACATCGGCGCCAGCGACGGCTTCGTCCATTTCGGCGGTCGAATTCCCGCTCCGCTCCAATCACTCGGCAATTGAGAGCCCTGAACCGTCATGACGGCGAGTCCGCCCCCATGCCGGCTCCCATTTCATCGTCCCGTAGACGGAACGGTAACTCGATCGCTGAAGATGCTGTCATGAAAGCTCCCCTCCATTCGGTACCGCAGGCCGACGTTGCTTTTTTCCAACGGACGTTGCTTCATGTCGGACTCCTCGTTGCCCTCGGCCTGCTCATCTACCTTCCACGATTGACGGAGCGACCGTATTGGCCGGAAGAATCGCTCCGAGTGCTGATCGCCGAGGAAATGGTGATCTCCGACGACGTTCTGGTTCCCTCCTATTGGGGACAAAAGAACTTTTTCCGGCCGCCGCTCCAACAATGGATCGTCATGGGAACGGCTTGGTTCACCGGCAACTTCGATCATCTGACTGGTCGATTGCCGAGCGCCTTGGCGGTCATTGCGACGGCTCTCTTGATTTATTTCTATTGTCGCACGCAACACTCGGCGACCTTAGCTTTTCTTGCCGGACTCTTCTTTCTCGTCACCTTTCACGTTTTCAAATACGGAACCGTGGCGAACATGGACACGCTCTTCACGTTCCTGTTGGCGGGAGCCCTGTTTTCGTGGCACGCCGCCGAAACACGACGTTGGTCGGCGACGGCCCAATGGACGTTGGCCTATTCCTTCCTCGCTCTGGCCGTTTTTACAAAGGGATTCAATCAGGCTCCGTTGTTCTTCGGCGTCTCCATCGGTTGCTATCTTTTGCTGCAACGACGCCTGGGAACGCTTTTTCAGTGGGGACATCTGGTCGGAATTCTTTGGTTCGTCGTTCTTCTTGCTCCGTGGAATCTTTATATTTTGCATCGGTTCGGCTGGAAGACTCTTCGGCATCTCCATTTCCACGACGTCACCGACCGCTTTCTGGAGACGGGATTCGTCCGCCATCTCGAACACTGGATTCTCTTTCCGTTCGAACAATATGCGGTCGCCCTGCCCCCCGCGTTGTTTCTGCTCCTCTTTTTCGTTCCCGGCTTTCGTCGCAGCATTCGGCCGTTTCCCCGTTCGGTGACTTTTTGCCTCGTCATGATTTTATCGACGTTTTTTTTCATCTGGTATCCGCCGGATGGAAAAACCCGATATTATCTGCCGATGCTTCCAGCCGTCGCCGTCCTCGGCGCCTTCGTGGTGGAGCAATGCCGCCGCCGCTTGAAGCGTCGAGCCGAGAAGCGGCCTTGGTGGGCGTTTCTTTGGCCTTGGTACGTAAAAATTTGCCTCGTTGGAATTCCGTTGATCGGTTTGACGCAATTTCTGATTGCTCTGGCCGGACATCACGGTTATTACCACACGCCGCTCCGTTGGGGACCCTCGTTGCTTTTCTTTGTCCTTTCTCTTCCGATCGCCGCGATTCTCGTTGCGACAAGTCGCCGAAACTCGGCGAAATACGTCGAAATGACGGCGGTCGCTTTGGTGTCGCTGGCAGGGCTCTGGTACAATTTGACGTTTTTGGACGTCATCGGCGAGAATTTCAACGATTTCCGAACGCCGTTCACCGAACTTCTGAAAAAGATTCCGACCGATGCGGAAATCTATGCCGTGAACAGCCTTCGGGACCGAAATAATCTGCCGTATTACTACACGCTCGAAACCGGCAGGATCTTGCCGCGAGTCCTTTTGTCGCAAACATTACCCTCCGACCGATATTTTTTCATCGACGAACGAGACTTGTCGGCGTGGAAGCAGAAAAACGTCGAGATTATCGACAAAATCTACAACAACCGCAACAAGCCGAAATACTCCAAGGAGAAGCCGATACATATTCTCTTGGGAAAGGTTGTCGCCGACACGCCTTGACGCGGTACGGAACGCTGACTTTTCCGGCCTGTTGACAGTTTTCCGCCCTGTGGGAGAATGGGAGATTCAATGAAACTCCCTTTTTCACATTTCTCAACTTTTTCGCAGCCATGCCGATACTGAAACTTGGAATTCCTGCCGGAAGCCTTCAGGAAGCGACCGCCGAACTTTTTAAGAAAAGCGGTTACAACATCAGCATCCAGTCGCGGAGTTATATTCCGACGATCGACGACGAGGAAATCGAATGTTTGTTGATCCGAGCCCAAGAAATGGCTCGTTATGTCGCCAACGGAGCGCTCGACGCCGGTCTGACGGGATACGACTGGATCGTCGAAACGAACTCCGACGTCCATGAAGTCGCGGAACTCCGGTTTTCGAAAGTCAGTCGTCGGCCCGTTCGTTGGGTGCTTTGCGTTCCGGAAGATTCACCGATCAAAGAAGTCAAGGATCTCCAAGGCAAGCGGATCGCGACGGAAGCCGTCGGCCTGACGACGCAGTTTCTGGCGAAGCATGGCGTGACGGCAAACGTCGAATTCAGCTGGGGAGCCACGGAAGTCAAGGCTCCGAAACTCGCCGACGCGATCGTCGAAGTCACGGAAACCGGCAGCTCGCTCCGGGCCAACAAGTTGCGGATCGTCGCCGAGGTGCTGCAAAGCACGACCCGGTTCATCGCCAATCACAACTCTTACAAAGACGATTGGAAGAAGAAAAAAATTGACGACCTTGTTCTGATGCTGCGAGGAACCATGGCGGCGGAAGGAAAGGTCAGCCTTTTGATGAACGTTCCCAAGGAACTGGTCGAAACCGTCGTCAAGATTCTCAATGAAGTTCACGGCTCGCTCAAAAATCCGACGATTTCGACGCTTTCCGACGACAATTGGCGGGCCGTGTCGACGATCATCGAAGAATCGACGGTCCGAATGCTGATCCCGAAACTCAAAGCCGCCGGCGCCAGCGGAATCGTCGAAATGCCGGTCTCAAAGATTATCGACTGAAGGATAAATTGAGAATTGACAGTTGAGAATTGAGAGTTGGAAGCCTTCAATTTGGTCCTGACTCTCCTATATTAATTCTCAATTCTCAATTCTCAACTCTCAATTTCCATGTTTCTGACGATCGACGGCGGCGACGGCTGCGGAAAGAGCACACAACAACAACGGCTCGGCGACTGGTTGACGTCGCTGGGCCGTCGGGTCGTTCTCTGTCGGGATCCGGGAAGCACCGATCTGGGCGACGCCGTTCGAAATATCTTGCTGCATGGTCGAGAGTTAAAAATCTTCGATCGAACCGAAATGCTCCTTTTCATGGCGGCCCGGGCTCAGATGGTCGAAGAAGTCATTCGACCGGCTCTTGCCAACGGTTGCGATGTGATTTCGGACCGGTTCCTGCTATCGAACATCGTTTACCAATCCTACGCCGGCAACGTGCCGCTTCACGAATTGGAAACGGTCGGTGCAATCGCTGTCGGCGGTTTACGTCCAGACCTTTCGATCATTCTCGACGTTCCTTGCGAGATCGGTCGGCAACGGATCGGTCGTCGAGCCGCTCCGGATCGCATGGAACTCAAAGGCGAAGCGTATCATCAACGAGTTCGGCAAGGTTTTTTGGACCATGCGGCAACGGATCCCCAGCGTTATGTCGTCGTCGACGCCTCTGGAACGCCGGATGAGATCGAAACCGTGATTCGTTCAACCGTTGAAACCGTTTTAGCCGCGTCGCCTGCGACGCGCTAGAGTTCGAGAAACCTACGCGGCGCGTTTGAGAAGTTCGTGCTTGCTGCGAATCAGCTCACTTGAATCGGGCAGGAACGACTCGTCGAGCAACAACGAGTTTTCAAGAAGTTGGCGAACACATTCGGCGTTCAACGAATGTCCTCCGCGATAGGATTCAAAGGTTCCGATCCAGTCGCAGGACGTCAGCGAGAAGTCGCCGACCATATCGAGAATTTTGTGGCGGGCGCATTCGTCACGGAATCGGAACGTGTTGTCAATCGGACCGTTATCGCCGAGAACGATCACATCTCGCGGCGAAACCCGACTGCAGAGCCCTTGCGAAAGCAGATATTCCGCTTCACGCTTCGTGATGAAGGTCCGACAGGACATGATTTCATCGCGGAACGCCTCCGATGAAAATTCGAATTCGTAGTTCTGGTTCTCCAACGGATATCCGGCGTCGGCAACCAACGAATAATGGAACAAGTTCTTTCCGCTCCGATTCGGTAGAACACTGATCCAGTGTTCCGGCGAACCGATGCGAAACGACCGCGTAATCAATCGAACGGCCCTGACGGCGGGTTGCTCACACTGGGAAACGGTTTCCAACGCCTGAAAAAAAGGACGGCTGGATCCATCGAATCCCGGCATCTCGGGGCGGTCAACGTGGATTTCGCAGTTGTCGATCCGATGCGCCCTGACTGCGGCGAGCAGATGCTCGACCATGTCGACCCGGGCGTTGCCCTTGACCAGCGACGATTGGCGTGGTTTTTCTTCCCGAAACTCGACCAACGCGGGAATTCTCGAACGTTCCGGTAAGTCGACGCGAACGAACACGATTCCCGTGTTCGGAGGTGCTGGACGAAATTCAACGCAAACGTCCTCACCGGTCCAGAAACCGAATCCCTGAACGCTCACGCATTCTGTGATCGTCCGTTGAAGTCGAAACGTTTGCCGAAAACCGTGTTGAAACAAGGAAGAAACGGCGAGCGTCGAATCCGCTGAGAAATCCTGTATTTGCATGGCTCCTACCGCAAATCCGAACGTTCGAAGAGGAAAGAAAAAAAGAGTAGAACGTGGAAAGTGGAGTGTAGAGTGCAACGTGTAGAGAAACGATTGGAAACAACTCTCTCTACACTTTACACTCAGTACTCTACACTTTTTCGTTTACCGAGGCGCGGGCTGACCAGGGGCGGCCTGAGCGCCGGCTGTCCGCGGAGCGACAAGTTGTCCGCCGGCTCCCGGAGCATCCTTCGGCGGAACCGGAACGCCACGGGCGTCACACATTTGCTTCAGAACGAGTTCCGTGATGTCGAGCTGCGGATCGTACCAGACGAGTTTCTGGTCCATGTCCTCGGCGACGGTCTGCGGAATGGCCGGATCCGGTTCGAACATCCGGAAGTCGGTAACCTGCGCGATCTTACGGGCGGTCGCGAACTTGCCGATTTCGGCCTTGATGTCCTTGTACGTGTCGTACATGATCTGCGAGTTCTTCAAGGCAAAGCGACGTTGTTCGGCTTTCGCTTCCTTTTCGAAATCGGTGTAGTCGCTCTGAATTTCGTCAGCGGCTTTTTGGAACTCCGGCGAACCCTGTTTCAGTCCTGCGGTGGCAAGGGACTTTTCCTTCGTGGCGATGTCTTCCTGCTTCTTTTTAAAGTAGGCTTCCTTCGACAGCATTTCACCTTGGAGGGCGTCCTGCTTGGCCTTGAATTCGGGGTGACGCTTGATCAATTGCGCGACGTCGACGACGGCGACAAAGTTCGGAAGGCCCTGAGCGGCGGCCTGCGACGCGAAGAAGCAGACGGCGACGAGCGAGGCGACGAGAACGGTCCAACGATTGTGTTTCACTTTTGGCTCTCCTGCGGGGTGAATGAATGTTGCGAGACCCGTTTTGCCGTCGCAACGATTACTGTCTTCCTTGACGTTTGCCGCTTCAAAAACCGGCGGCACCACAAACGTCGTTCACGGGGGATCCGCGAACAGGGCGTATTGTGCATTATTTTGCTTATCGGGTAAAGAGCAATTTTCATTGAAAAATTATTCGGAATAATCCTTTTTATCGGTTTTTTCAATACGACCGGATAAAATAGAAAAACAGGAGTATTTTGGCAGGGTGTTCGTTTGTAATTGTACTGCGTAAGTTCACGACTTTGTTTGTGAACGCGACCTTCATTTTTCCGCAAGACTGGAGGCTGGAGACCGGAGGGAACGGTTGGAAACCGAGAACTCCAGCCTCCGGCCTACAGTCTCCAGCCTCGTTCAATGTTCGATGTTTCGCAACTTGCGCAGTACAAGTAAGAAACGGGGCCAATAGCGAGCCGTCCCCTCAACGGTATCGGAGAGGAGATCCATATTCGAGACGGTACGGACATTCCGATTGGAGGAGTGTTGCGGGATTTGCCGATAACGACGAAAGATACTTTTTCTACGACGAAACCGGCGATTGCTTTTGTCTTGTCGCCGCATTTTAACACTGTTCCTCCAAAATGTACGAGACTTTTTTCGGTCTGAAACGGCGTCCTTTTCTCGCCGTTCCGGACACCGATCTTTTTTTCTCGACTTCCTCGATCAGTGAAACTCGCCAGACCGTCGAGCGGATTGTTCGTCGTGGCGAGGGAATCTCGTTGGTTTTCGGCGAGTCCGGAACCGGTAAAACGCTGCTGCTCCGGATGCTCCGAAAATCATTGGACGTCGAATACACCGTTTCGCTGCTTTTCAACAGTCGTTTGGAAACGCCGAAAGCGTTCTTGCAACAGCTCCTGTTCGATCTTCGACTGCCCTTTGCGAACGCCGACGAAACCGAACTCCGGCTTGCCCTTTGGGACTTCGCCCGACAGGAAACAACGCCGGGACTTGTTCTTCTGGTCGATGACGCTCAGCATCTGAATATCTCGGTTCTTGAAGAGATTCGTCTTCTCATGAATTGCGACGATGGCGCGGTTCCCTTTTTTCGTGTCGTCCTCGCCGGAACTTCCGAGTTGGAAGAAAACTTGACCGATCCCAGTCTCGACGCTTTCAATCAACGCGTCGTTTCCCGCTCCTATCTCGATACATTGACTCGGGAGGAGACCGCGAATTATGTTTCCTGGCAAACGAACGTTTCCTGTTTTCGAGGAAGAGAAAACAGCGCCTTCGAACATGGTCTGAACGAATTCGTCGACAATTCGGGGCGACTCGGCGATATTCGCCGCCTCGACACGCCTCACGGATCCAAATCGGAATCGATTTTTACGGACGGAGCCAAACGACTGATTTATCAGTTGACGGACGGCTTGCCGCGTTTGATCAATCAGCTTTGCGACGCCGCCCTGATTCTCGCCGCCGAACGGATCGCCCGTTCCGTCGACGAATCGCTCATCCAAACAGCTTGGACTCAACTTCAACAGCTTACCGACGAACCGCTTTCCGTTCCGTCCGACGTTTCCGTGCCGACGAACGATGATTCGCCGAAAGAAAGTCTCGACGAACTGATCGCCCGAAAAAAGTCGACGCTCATCCTTAAGGAATTCGATTCGTCCATCGAGTTCGGAACCCTCGACGATTCAGAGTCGGAAAAAAACGCTTCCCCCTCGACTGTTCGATCGCCCAACGAATACAAGCCTCCCTATCCCGAAGACGATTGGGAAACCGACGCCGCCGAAAACCACGCTCCCTCCGAAGAACCGATCAGGCTTTCCGACCTGCCGGTCGGCGATGATTCGCCTTCGTCGGAAAACGATCCCGAAACAGAATCCTGTTTCGTCGACACCGAAGCCCTTTTTTGCGGTATCGAATCACCAGCTTCCGTTCGTGAAGCCTTCAATCCGGAACTCGACGAAGCTCTCGACGAAATGGTCGTCGGAAGAATCGGACCGGCAGATACTCTCCCCGACTCTTGTGTTGCCGAAGAATCGGCCGCCGAAATCGAAGAAGTCGAAGAAGAACCCGAGTTGCCGCTACCGGGGCCGCAGCTCCCGGTTCTCGAAGTCTCGACTCTTGAAGAAACGGCTCTCGAAGAAACGGCTCTCGAAGATACGGTTCTCGAAGATACGACTCTCGAAGATACGACTCTCGAAGTCGCGGATCTTGAAACGATTTCCGTTCGCCGACGGCTGCCTCATCCCGTTCGAAAGCGTCGAATCGAACCCGATGTTCCGAGAAAATACAGCAAGCATCCTTTTCGTCGAAATGGTATTCATCCCGTCTCGTTGTCGTTGACTTGTCGAGTCTTTGAGGCATCCGATGATTGGATCGCTTGCCTCTCGACCCGAATTCTGCTTCTTCCCGTTTATCTGTCGACTCCGCCGACCGTTGCTGAACTTCCCCTCGCAGAAACCGCTCCGATGGATCAGGAAACACTCGAACAGTACAATCGCGAAGTCCTTGATGGTCGACCGCCGTTCGTTCGAAGAGAACCCCATTACGCTTATCAAACGACCTCGGAAACGCCGTTGGAATCGGAGTCGTATCCCCATCCGTTTTACTCGCTGCCCCTGAATTGGGTCGCTCCGGATCCCGTTGGAGAACACGGTTACGGTGTCGCGTACGACGAATTCCTGCATCGAAAACAGGCCGAATCCGAATATCGGACCGATGTTTCAAGTTCCAACGTCGAGCCGACTTCCCAACCGGTTGTTTCGCAAATTCCTGAATCGCCGGTCGTCCGCTTGACTCTGACTCCCGGTTCGATGTTTGCGTTGTCGACAACGAGTCTTGACGAACATTTCGACGAATGGGAAATCGTCGGAAAACGTTTCGTGCCCTTCGAAGAAATTTATCGTTCGGAAGCGAGCGGAAAACAGCAACGAAACGCTCCGGTTCAACGACCGTTACCGGACGATGACGAACTGACGAAAAAGATCGAAGCGGTCGTCCTCCGAATCACTCAGGCGGCCGAAAAGATCGAACGAGCCGCTGACGTTTCAGAAAACGCCGGACAACTCGTCCGTCGAGCTGCGGAATACGTCGAAACCGAAGTCCAAGCGGCGATTCCAACGTACAAAGAATTCTTTCAGGAGCTTTCCGATTTCCAACGAACGATCTCTGAAGAAGTCGCCGTCCTTCGTATGAAAAACGAGGCGACGGTTGCAGCCCGAAAAGAGAGCAACTTCCTGACGTTTCCCATTTCCGAAGGCAAAGAACCCAAATCATCTCGACTGGGCTCCCCGCAAGCCCTGTTCGAAATTTCCAACGTCGAAACCGAACGACGAATCGACGCCAAAACGCTGTTCCAGTAAACAAGGTGAGAGGGTGAGAGGGTGAGAGGGTGAGAGGGTGAGAGGGTGAGAGGGTGGAAGAAGTTGTTTCAACCACTCTCCCACCCTTTCACTCTTTCACCCTCTCACCTTGTCCTCAGACGGCTCCTTTTCCTCGGAGTCCGTTGCGGATCTGGATCGTCTCGTCCGTCGGAAGAACGAAAATTTTGCCGTCTCCCGAGGTTCCTTGAGAACCCGTTCTCGCAACCTTTGCGATCATTTCAACCGTTCGATCCAGAAAATCGTCGTTGACGACAATCGTCAACTGCACGTACTGGGCCAACTCGACGGGAATCTCGCCCTGTGTTCGGTCCGCGAAACCAAGGACGTCACCGACCGTCATGCGCTCGACCGCGATCTGGCTGAGCGCTTCTTGTACGGCAGTCCATTTTTTCGGACGAATGAAGGCGATGATCTGTTTCATGACTCTATTTTAGCCAAGATCGGTTTGTAGGGAAAGATAGGATTCTAACGAAACATACATTTTGCCGAAAAGTTTGACGTGATCGTTCCTTGTCGAGACTTCGATTTCCTTTCGGCCTTTCTCTTTCTTTCCCAAGCGGTATAATCGGAGAATAACGTTTTCCCAAGACGTTATCCGTTGCGAAAGGAATCTTCCCGAACTTTTTTATTCTTTTTTCTTTTCCAAGAGCCCGAAACTATCGGATGATGGTTTATTCCTATAGACAGTCGGGGGACCGGAGTGTTGGGAGGATGTCTGGGTACCGAGAAGATGCCGGAGGATCCAGAAGATGCCGGAGTACCGGCTAAATGGGAAGGTTGGGGGCGACGTTTTGTTTGTTCTACGGAGGTTGCCGTGAAGTTTTTCTGCCGTTTCGCTTTGTTCGTTTTACTAGTCTCACCGCTCCTGTTGTTGAACGGCTGTTCCGGTTGCCGAAACAATCCCGACGAACCACGTCAACCGATTCAGGAAAACGACAACGAGAAAAAAAGCGAGAAAGTCGACATCGCGGCTCAGGAACCTGTTCAACCGATCGAAGACCGTGAGCACAGCTCACGGCTCCCAGAAGAAAAAAGCTCACGGCTCGTTGAAGAGGAAAACTCGCGGTTCGTGAAAGAACCGCCGAAAAAGATTGTTCAGCTTTCGTCGCCGTCCGTTGAGGAAACGTCCAAGTCGGTCGAACCCGTTCTCCGTGAGCACAGCTCGCGACCCGTTGAAGAAAAGAGTTCACGGTTCGTTGAGGAAAAAAACTCTCGGCCCGTTGAGGAAACAGTCAAGGAAACGCCGAAATCCGGTGTTAGCTCGCAGTCGCCGGTCAAGTCGCAGTCGCCGGTCAAGCAGAATTCCCCGGTCAAAACACAGTCGCCGGTTAAACAGGATTCTCCCATCAAACAATCGGAGCCGCTCGGATTCCGTTTTCTACTTCGCGGCGCGACGCTGCTTGCCGCAACACTTCTTGCCGAAGAAACGTCTCCGCTTCCCCCGGCCCCGCCGATTTCTCCGGAAGCTCCGGCTTCTCCTCCGCCCCCACCGACTTTTGTCGCGGAACCTCCGAAAACGGAGCAACCCGCTCCGCGACCGGACTTTGAGATAAAACCTGTTCCGAGCGCGTCGGGGGCCGATGCGGCTAATTCGGTGTTGGGAACCGGCGCGACGAAGGGAGAGGAAAAACGGCTGCGGTTCAACTTCCGACATACTCCGTGGAAGGACGTGATCGACTGGTTCGCCGAGCAGGCGGAGCTTTCCCTCCAAGCCGACAACGTGCCGGCGGGGACGCTCAACCTGACCGACAACAAATACTACACGCCGATCGAAGCGCTCGACGTTTTGAATTCCTATCTCCTGTTCAAGGAATATACGATCATTCGGAAAGGCAAGTCGCTCTTCGTGATCTTCCTGCCGGATGGTATTCCGCCGAACCTGTTGGAACCGATCGCGCCGACCGATCTTGACAATCGGGGAAAATACGAAATCTGCCGTTGCGTCTTCACGCTGAGCCGAACGACGCCCGACGTGATCCAGGCCGAAGTCGAAAAACTGCTCGGACCGCAGGGAAGTCTCGTCGCGCTGCCGAAGTCGCAGCAAATCGTCGTCACGGAAACCGCCGGAACGCTTCGGACGATCCGCGACATCGTGAAGCGGGTCGACGATCCGACCGAACTTTCCTCCGGACTGATCCATATCGTCGAAATGCAGAACGTTTCGGCCGACGAAGCGCTCGGCATTATGCGCAAGCTCCTTGCTGTTGAAGAGTCCGACCAGTCCTTGCGAACGGCGGTCGACGCCTCCGGAACGAAAATCTGGATGTCCGGCCGCGCCGATATGGTCGAACGGGCCAAGGAAATCATCAAAACGATCGACTCCTCGTTCCAAGCGAAGAGCGGAGCGCTCGAAGGACAACCGCAATTCGAAATCTACGACGCGGGAATCGCCGATCCCGTCACGGTTCTTGCCGTGCTGCAAACCATGTTGGCCGGAACGCCGGACGTTCGGCTCTCGCTGGATTCCAAGACGAACGGCATAGCGGTGCTCGGTCGCCCGGCCAACCACGCAACGGTCAAGGAAACGATCAAGCAGATGCAGCTCAACGCGCCGACCGTCGACGTGATTCCGTTGAAACGGATCAGTCCGACCTCCGCCGTGGAGTCGATCAAAAAATTCATCGCAACGGCGTCGATCGACAGTTCGATGACGACTTCTTCCTCAACGACCAAGCCGACGGGGATCACGCCGCCGACCGTTGAAGCGGACGTTGCCGCGAGACAAATTATCGTTCGCGGCACGGCGTCGCAAATCGCCGATGTTCGAGCTTTTCTCTTGAAGCTTGGCGAAGACGGAACCGGCGGCCGCGTCGTCGGAACCGAAACGATTCGAACGATTCCGCTGTCTCCGGCCGCGACGGCCCTCGTTCTCGACCAGCTCAAGGAAATCTGGCCGAAACTCGAAGGCAACGAAATCAAAGTCGTCGCTCCGTCCGCGATCGTTCCGATGCGGTCGACGAACGAATTGAAAATCCCCGGGCTTACACCCGGGGCTCCGGCGCAACCCATCCGGGGGCTTACACCCCCGGCTCCTGAAGGGCTTACACCCCCGGCTCCTGAAGGGCTGACGCTCCCGGCTCCTGAAATCGATAAACTGATCGACGAAACCTTCGACAAGGCGCCGGGACCGTCCACGCAACGAAAAACGGTCCGGTACGTTCCGGTCCAGCAAACGGTCCACCAACCCGTTTACCAACCGATCCAGACCGAATCGCCGAAAACGACGGAAGATCCGAAGGTTTTAGCCGCGCAGCGCGATGAAACCGAAGAACTCAAACGCCAGGTCGCGGAACTCAAACAGCAACTCGAAACGTTGCTGAAAGCGTCGACGCCGTCCCCCGTAGAGTTAACTCAACCGGAAGCGCAACCCATCCGGGGGCTGACGCCCCCGGTTCCTGCGCCGAAGAAGGTCCCTCCCGTCGTGATCTCCTCCGGTCCGACCGGTTTGATGATCTCCTCGGAAGATCCCGAAGCGTTGGACAAACTCGAAGAACTGATCCGGATGCTCTCCGATGAAACCGTTCTCGGTAAGACGACGCTCGCCGTGTATTACCTGAAAAATTCGACGGCGGAAGTCGTTGCGCAAACACTGCAAACCTTGATGGGCTCCGCGTCGAAGGCGACGACCTACGGCGTCAGCGGATCCGGTTCGGTGAACACCTCGACGGCGTTCGACGGCGAGTCGAATGCCGCGCTGCTCGGATTGTTGACGGTCGGAAATTCCGTCGAGTCGACCGGTCCGGTCAACATCACGGCGGATTCACGGCTCAACGCCCTCTTGGTGCAGGCGAATCCGGTCGACCATAAAACGATCGAGAAATTGTTGCCGATTTTGGACCAGGCGGAACTTCCCGGCGGCGATCCGTTGAACAAGGCGCGACCGCGTCTGATCGCTCTCCAGAACATGCGAGCCGAAGACGCTCAAACCGTGGTCGAAAAAGTTTATTCGGCCCGGATTCAAGGTTCTTCTACGGCGTCGGCCGGCGGAACCGGCGGCAGCGGTCGAAGCAGTCGGGGCGGCGGTCAATCGGCGCAACCGCAAGGCGGGGGCGGACCGCCCGGAATGATGCCGGGAATGATGCCCGGGATGCCGCCGGGCGGCCCCGGCGGCTTCATGCAGGCGATCATGTCCCAGATGGGCCGCGGCGGCGCCGGCGGCGGTCGCTCCGGAACGCTGAAGGAAGCGGAGCCGACCATGACGCTCGGCGTCGACAGCCGTTCGAATTCGCTGATCGTTTCGGCTCCGGAAACGCTGTTCCTCGAAGTCGAACAGTTCGTCAAGGATCTCGATGCGGCGGCCGTCCAGACCGAGATGGACGTCCAAGTCATCACGCTGAAAAATATCAGTCCGTCGCTCGCCCAACAGACGATCAAGAACACGGTCGGCGACGCCGTAACGTTTACGACGAGCCGGGACACGCAATCGCAGAGCGGCGGTTCAGGAAACCGCAGCGGTTTCGGTAGCGGCGGCTTTGGGACGGGGGGCTTCGGAACCGGCGGTTTCGGCGGCAACCGAGGCGGCTTTGGAGCCGGCGGCGGAACGAATCCCTTTATGAACCTGATGCGTGGCGGCTCGCCGTTCGGCGGCGGAGGCGGTTTCGGCGGCTTCGGCGGCGGTCAGCGGACCGGTGGTTTCGGCGGACAGCGAACCGGCGGCTTCGGCGGCGGTCGGTAATTATTTTTCAATTATTTTCAAGGAGAAAAATCGTCCCGTTTGGCGATCCGCTTGCATTTTAGCCGCGCAGCGCGAACCGGGACGGAATCCAGCCGATGCCGACCATCCACGCGCTCTCACAGAGCATGATCAATAAAATCGCGGCCGGCGAGGTGATCGAACGTCCCGCCAGCGTGATTAAGGAACTCGTCGAAAACGCGATCGACGCCGGAGCCTCGCGGATCGACGTTTTTGTTGAACAGGGCGGAGCGGATTTGATCCGGATCGTCGACAACGGTTGCGGCATTGCTCCGGACCAGTTGACGCTTGCTCTTTCTCCCCACGCAACGAGCAAGCTCGCCGACGCCGACGATCTTTTTCATATCCGGACGTTCGGATTTCGCGGCGAGGCTTTGGCGTCGATTGCCGAAATCAGTCAACTGGTTCTCCGCAGTCGAACGACGGAAAACAACGAGGGAGCCGAGATTCGCAGCGAAGGGGGAACCTTGTCGGAGGCGATTTCCTGCGGAATGCCGATAGGAACACAAATCGAAGTTCGGAATCTGTTCTTCAACACGCCGGTTCGTCGAAATTACATGAAGTCGACGACCACGGAGTTCGGACACGTTGCCGAAATGATGATTCGGCTGGCGCTGCCGCATCCGACGATTCATTTCACGTTGAAGCACAACGACCGGACCGTCCATGACCTGCCGCCGGAGACCGAACCGCTGGGCCGGATCGACAAGCTTTTCGGTTCCGAAGTCGCAAAGCAGTTGATCTTCGTCGAGAGCCGACCGGGCGGCGACGTGCATGTTCGCGGGTTCGTCTCGCATCCGAACCAAAGCCGGGCCAATAATCGGATGCAGTATTTCTTCCTGAATCACCGACATATCAAGGACCGGGCGTTGCAGCACGCCTTGACGGAAGCGTATCGCGGCATCTTGACCGTCGGCCGCTTTCCCATGGCGTTTCTCGAACTCGAAATGAAGCCGGAGCTTTTCGACGTGAACGTCCATCCGACCAAAATGGAGGTTCGTTTTTTGGACTCGAATCGGGTCTATTCCGGTTTCCTCGGAGCGATTCGCGACAAGTTCCTGAGTACCGACCTGCATGGACGTCCTGACGCTGCTTCGCTCCGCAAAGCATTTTCTCCGATCGATCCGAACGATCCCCGGTCGGCGTTGTCCGACGCCAAAACGGAGGAAATTCGTCAAACCGTTCTCGATTGGACGGCGAAACAATCCGATGGCGCGTTGAAATCTCCCGACGAACCCTTCGGCGACAATCTCCAAGCCGGTTCAAACACCGGGGAACAGCGTTCGCAACCGTCAGGAGGAACATCGTTCAAACCGGACGGCGGAATGTTGTCGCTCCATAAACTGCCGGACTTGCCAAGCCGCCCCGTTTCGAAACCGACGTCGACGCTGTCCGCCGGGGGCCGCGCGTCGCAGAGCGACGCGGCTAACGTTGATCGCCCTTTGGCCGCGTCGCCCTGCGACGCGCTGGAGCGGCTGCCGGAACGAATCGCGTATTCGCCGCAGGGAAAGCTCGTCGTCCAGATACACGACAGATATCTCGTCCTTGAAACGGCGGACGGTTTGGCGATCGTCGACCAGCACGCGCTGCACGAACGGGTGCTGTACGAGTCGATGAAGGAAAAGATGGAATCCGGCCGACTCGATTCACAACGACTGTTGGTTCCGGTTCCGGTCGACCTTTCGCCGACGGAAACGGCCTGCGTGTTGGAAAACATTCCGTTTTTCGAGCAACTCGGTCTCGGTGTCGAGTCCTTCGGCGGCGGTACGGTGCTGATTTCGAGCTATCCGGCGATTCTCGGCAAGACGCCGCCGACGGAAGTCCTCTTAACATTGGTCGAAACGCTGCTCGTTTCCGGCAAAAAAATGAGCCGAAGCGATTTGATGGAAGAAATGCTGCACCGAATGTCGTGCAAGGCTGCCGTGAAAGCCGGCGACCGTTTACGGGCCGACGCCGTATCCAAGCTGATTGCGTTGGCCGAAAAAGAAGCCAACTCTCATCATTGTCCCCACGGCAGACCGTCGATGCTCGTTTTCTCCTGCAAAGAACTCGACAAAATGTTCGAGCGATAGGATGAGGAGCGAGCGACTCGGGGAGAGGGGACAGTAAAGCAAGCCTCTCAAAGTTCGAAACAGAATCGAAAACGTTCAATCGGATGTCTAACGGCTCGCGGTCAACGCCTCAAGAAACAGGATCGAGCCGACGACGGCGGCGCCGAACGAGATCGTCAGCACGGCTCCGCTGGCGATGTCCAAGGCGCGGCCGATCAAGGGATTGTACGACGAGGTAATCGCCTTCGCCAAGGTTTCGATCGACGTATTGAACATTTCGCCGCCGATCACCGCCGTGATGCAGAGAACCAGTAAACACCAACGGACCGTGTCGAAGGTTCCCAGATACCACGCGGTTCCGATCACGGCGACCGTTGCGACGAAATGAACGTGATAACTCGATTGTTGGTGGACCGACTGCCGCAATCCACGAAACGCGTCGATCCATTTTTGCCGCCAACGTCGTTTTCCGTGCGACAAATGATACGCCGTGTGAGGTTTTTCCGTCTTCGGTTTGCGATTCTTCATGGTCGGCTGTCTCTGGGACCACAGGTCCCGGCTCGTTGTTAAGTCCCGGCTCGTTGAGATCCCGGCTCGTTGTTTCGAATCTTAAATTTCCACGGGAACCGCCGCCGCGTGCCGCAGGGTGTCGCGGAAACGTTGGAAACTCGGCGAACCGTTGAGATCGACGTCCATGTACTGGCCGATGTTGTCGGCCCAAAGACATTTTTCGCGGCCGATATGAGGATAACCGATCTCCTCCAGACGTTCGCTGCCGCCGTGGTAAATCGCGTCGGCCAACTGCTCCCACGTTCCGCAAATCGAGTCCTGTTCGTAACTCTGGAGCACGTATTCCCTGGCAAACGGATAGGCTCGACGAACCGCGTCGGGATCGCCGAGAATCCACGCCTCGCCCTCCTCGACGGCCAAACGGACGAATCCTTCCGGCGACGGATCGCAGGCATCGATCAACTGTTCCAGTTGATCCTGAAACGCCTGTTTGTCGTGATAGTCGAGATCGACGACGACGATCACGATTCCGTTTTTCCTCGGCAAGGTTTTGCCGTAGACTTTCATTTGGAGCGACAGCGTCTGGAACAGGATCGTGTCCCACGGCAGCGTCCGAGCGAGGTGCCGCGGCATCTGGGCCATGACGCGGTGCTTCAACTCCTGAATGTTGACGATCCGATACCGATGCGGCTTGCCCTTCGGACCGATGATTTTCGGAACGAGATGCTCCAACAGGATTTTACCGGAGGCGTCTTCGACGAGAATTTCGAAATACATGGAATTGCCTGACCTGGAAGGATCGGGGACGCGACTAATCTTTTCCGTTCATTGTCTCATTTTTTTCCAAGACGGCAATCAAGGCTCCGACGAGAAGAATCGCGAGAGTTCCGACCACGGGAATCATGTACGGATGGTACGGACTGACGCCGCCGAAACGGTCCGCGAACGACGTTAGACCGTCGGCCGCTCCGGTCGCTCCGTGACGTTGCAGCCAGCGAACCAGGTCGGGAATCGTGAACCAGAAAATCGCGATCGTTCCAAGAAGAACGGCGAGAACCGCCGAAAAATTCCGGGCACGTTTCGACGTCATGCCGAGTAGGAACAGTCCGAGCATGCCGCCGCCGAAGACGCCGCTGAGCGTCCACCAGATATCGAGAATACTTTCCGTCAACCGGATCAGCAGCAACGCAACGCCGGTTCCGAGCGTCCCCCATAGAACCGTCCCGGCATAGAGAACCCGCATCGACTCCTTGTCCGACGCGTCGGGTCGGAAAAATCGAAGATAATAGTCCTTCAACAGCAGCGTCGCGGAGGAATTCAGGCTGCCGGAAATCGTGCTCATTCCGGCGGAGAAAATCGCGGCAATCAGGAGTCCCGTGAGTCCCGGCGGCAGGTATTTGCCGATGAAATGCGGAAACACGCGGTCGCCGATTTCCTTGTCTTGCAGCGTGACGGCAAGAGCATCGACTCGTTGTCGATAATCCGGCGCAAAAACCTGTCTGCCGGTCGCCGGATCGGAAACGTAAGCCGCGACGACGCCGTCCTGCATCAATTTTTGATGCGCAACGATTTGCCGGACTTCCATCAGGTCGACGTCCCGGTTCGGTCCGGCGTGGTACAAGACAAAGAGCATCGTACCGATCAGGAAAAACAAGCCGGAAACCGGCAGGTACAAGACGGCGCCGAGCCAAAGACTTTTTCGGGCTTCCGCTTCGTTTTTCGCCGTCTGGTAACGCTGGACGTAACTCTGGTCGATGCCGAAATTCTTGAGGTTTTCGCAAATTCCGTATAGGAAAACGACGAGAATCGTCGGTGCGGCGAAGTTGAAGGAAATCGTTCCCTTGCCGTTCGTCGAAATCCCGAGATCGCCGAGCGAAAACTTGCCCTGTTCATAAGCGTAGGCAATCGCCGCGACCGGTCCGCCGTCGACTTGGAAAAAGAGGACGCCCAGGGCGACGAACGCGCCGACCAGCAACACGACGGTTTGGATCGCGTCGGTCCAGATCACGGCGACGATTCCGCCGACGAACGTATAGATCGTCACGGAAACGCCCGTTACGAGAATGATCGTTACGAGATTCCAGCCGAACATCACGGACATCGGCAGCGCCAGCAGGTACGTCACGACGCCGATTCTCGCAAGCTGCGTGAGAAGGTAAAAGACGCTGGCGTAAAGCCGCGCCCACGGTCCGAAGCGGCGCTCCAGATTCGAATACGCCGAAACGTCGCCGCCGGCCCGATAATACGGCAGAAACCAAACGACGGCGACCCAAGTCGCGATCGGAATCGCCAAACTGAAGACGAACGGATTCCAGTTGGCGACGAACGCCTTGCCGGGAAGCGCCAGATAACTGATGCTGCTCAAATACGTCGCGAAAATCGACAAACCGACCAACCAACCGGGCAGCGACCGCTCCGCCGCCGTGAATCCTTCCGTGGAACGACTCTTTCGCCAAAAATAGAGTCCGACACTCATCGTCGCCGCGAAATACGTCCCCAGGACGATCCAATCCAATATCGTAAAATGTCCCATGATTCGGTACCAGCCCCAAGCGTCCGCGTGGGGTGATGGGGTGTTGGTGAAAGGGTGGAGTACCGTCATCCCCGCGAAGGCGGGGACCTAGACGGAAAACGTGATTGATCGTTTGCATTCGTCAATATCGTGTGCAAAAGCCCATTAAACCTGTTCTCTGGGTCCCCGCCTTCGCGGGGATGACGATCCAGTTTTCCCGTCTTTGCACCAGCACCCAGTATAGAAAGAATCGTCGCCGAATCAAGTGTAAATTCGCGACAAACCTCTGCCAATTAGCGACAGCGGAATCAGCGTTTGGACTTTCGCCGTTGTTCGAGAATACGTTCCGTCAGTTCGACGATGCGCGGGTCGGTGTCTCGTTTTCCCTTGTCGAGCAGCAGCCGCTGCAATCCCGGATCCGAAGCGGTCGCCAACGCCGAAGCGGCGAGAAAACGAACATCGTCGTTCGGATCATTCATCAATTCCGTCAGCCAGACGGATTGCTGAATACCGCCGACGTTCGGGAGCAGGCCGATCAACTCCGTTCGGACCGTCGGCAGCGGATGGTAGAGTCGGAACGCCAATTTGAGATGGGATTCCTGGAAACCGTCGCGGCCGACCAATGTTTTCCGGGCCGCCGAGACAATCCGATCGTCGGCGTGTTGGAGCAGTCGCATCAATTTCGTCGTCGGCAGGGTCGGAATTTTTTCCGGTGAAATCCGATTCAATTCTTCCGAAAGAAAGTCGTTCGGTTCCCTGGTCGACGTCGATTCCGCTTCGAAAGGTTCGCCGTTTCGGTCCGTCGGTCGCGGTTTCGTACCGTCGGCAACGTAATCTTCCGCGATGTTGCCGACGTGAAGCTCCGATTCCGTGCCGGAGGTCGATTCCGATTCGAAGCGGTTGGCGACCTTTCCCTGCATTTCGGCGACGGCGAAGGAATCGGTTCCGGTCGTTCGGCGGACCGGTCCCATGGACGCCAGCATTTCGTCCTGTGGTTCCACGTTTTTCGAATCCGTTTGTTCCGGAGCGACTCCCGGCGGCAGCGAGCTCATCCCGGGGCGTCGATACGGCGTTTGCTCCTGGCGTCGAAACGCCGCTGATTGATGATAAGCATAGAGCAATTCCGCTCGGGGCGTCGCGAATTCATCGATCGTCAGCGGATCTTCCTTGACTCCTTCCGATTCGTCGGTCGGTTCGGCGACGGCGAGCAGATCCCGATCGACGATGCTTCGGTGCAACCGAACGATGGAGTCTCCGGTCGGAGCCGTACTCGAATCGTTCGGATCCAGAAGCCGCAGTCGGGTGCTGCGGATTTTTTCGATCAACTGTTCGCAGTTCGTGGAAACCATCGCGGAATCGTTTTTCGACGCTCCTCGATACTTAAGCGTGTCCCGCAGTATTTGGTCGACGAATTCAACCGTTGCGACCAAGGCGGTCGGTTTGAACTCACCGACTTCCCGCAAAAGAATTTCCGTGAGTTGTCGATAGCGTTCGCTGCGATTCGGTTCTTTTTGTTTCGCCCAACGGCCGAGATTCCGTTGCAGGGCGTCGCGACAGGCGAAAAACACGGATTCCCGGGGCGACCGCAAGCCGCGAACCAAGGAGGGAAGTCCGGCGTCGCCCAGTTGAACGATCGAGTCGACCAGTTCGCCGATTTCCGAGTCGGAGCAGTCGATCAACTGTCGGGCGTAGGTTTCCGCGAGTCCCGGCGACAGTTTTTCAAGCTGGGTCGACAGGAAAAGCAGCGCGAGCCCCGTTGCCGGCAGGATCAGCCCCCACGGCGAAAGCAGGAGCTTGCCGAGAAAACTCCAAACGGCGTCGAAAACGACAAAGGGGAGACGGAAAATAAACAAGGTCGTTAGAAAACAAAAGCCGGAATGAAGGCGTACTCGCCGTAATGACGGTCTGGCGTCGGACGTCTCTCTCTGTCATTACGCCGGAGTACCGGCTCCATTCCGGCTGCTATTTTTTATCGGGCAAGGGCCTTTTCGGGGCGGCAGATGATTTGATGGAGCCGTTCGAAGTCGGCGTGGTTGGCGAAGGAAACGACGAGTTTCCCCTTGCCGTTCTTGTCGGACTGCGTCAGTTTGACCTTCATGCCGAGATGCAGGCGGAATTCTTCTTCGAGCTTCAAGAGTTGTTCGCTCGCTTTCACGACGGGGCGGGAGGTTCCTTCCTGATCGACGACGTTCCAGTTGTCGTTTTCGTCGAGCGTCGCTCCGGTGTCGACCAGTTCGCGGACGAAGCTTTCGGTATCGCGCACGGACCAACCTTCGGTTTGAGCCCGGGCGGCGACTTCGAGTTGTTCGTGATCGTTTTCCAGCGACAGCAGGGCTCGGGCGTGTCCCTGTGTGAGCGTTCCCTGACGGACGGAATCCTGGAGCGTCGACGGCAAGTCGAGCAGTCGCAGCAGGTTCGAGACCGTGGAGCGGTCCAGTTCGAGCCGTTTGGCGAGTTCTTCGTGGGTTCCGCCGTAAATTTCGAGATAGCGGGCGAACGCGGTCGCCTTTTCGATGGCGTTGAGATCTTTCCGCTGAACATTTTCGGTGATCGCGAGTTCCATCATCGCGCGATCGTCGATGTTTTCGAGAACGTGAACGGGAATCTCGCCCCAACCGACGCGCATCGCGGCTCGAAATCGGCGTTCTCCGGCGATGATTTGGAAGCGGTCGCCGACGCGTCGAACGGCGATCGGATTCATGAGGCCGTGCGTTTGCAGGCTCGCCGCGAGTTGGTCGAGTTCCGGCTCGTCGAATTGTTTTCGGGGTTGAAACGGATTCGGGTCGACCAACAAAATGTCGACGGTATTCGGCGTCTTCGCGGCAAGCTGTTGTTGCAACATCCAATCGGCGTCGACCGCATGGGGAACGTCTTCCGTTTGCAGTTCGAACGTTTGTTGTTCCGCGCCGCCGATCCGCCCGAGCAGCGCTTCGAGTCCACGTCCCAGTCGTTTTTCCTTAGCCACGTTCCAGTACCTCCATGCAAAGTTCGGTGTAAGCTCGCGCTCCTCGCGAACGGGGCGAATAATCGAGGACCGACAGCCCATGGCTGGCGGCCTCTACGATCGCAACGTCACGCGGTATCACGGTATTGAACACAATTTCTCCAAAACGGTCACGAAGCGCCTGGTCGACTTCGTATGTCAATTCCAGCGACGCGTCGTACATTGTCAACACGATTCCACTATATTCCAATTTTCCCGGTTCCTGTTCCGCGACCTCTTTGATCATCTCCAGCATTTGGCGGGTTCCGTCCATCGCGAAATACTCGCACTGGATCGGCATCATGATTTCCGTGGAAGCCGAAAGCGCAATCCGAGTCAGGTTGCCCAACGACGGCGGACAGTCAAACAGGACGAAGTCGTATCCGTTCAGTTCCAAGTTCAGTTGGTCCCGTATCCGTTGGTTTTGCCGTTGATCCGCCCGCGTTAAAAACTCGATGTCAGCGAAATTTCGGCTTCCCGGCAGCAGTTCAAGGTTCTCCGTCCGTGTTTTGACAACGGCTTCGGCAATCGGCGTTCCGGCGACCAGCGGATGGGCGTTTGAGGGGGAAATTCCGAGTCCGTCGGTCGCGTTGCACTGCGGATCGAAGTCGACAAGCAGTGTTTTCGCGGTCGATTTCGCCAGACCGTCGGCCAGTGAAATCGCGGTCGTCGTCTTGCCGACTCCGCCTTTCTGGTTGGCAACACAAAACGCACGGACCATAAAGTTCCCTGAAAAGACTTTCCTGAAAAACGTCGTTGAATTGTCGCAAAAACCGAAATTTCTGTCAACGCCGAAATTTTTCACGATTTGGCCGACACTCCGGCTTCCCTGCCACCCGAATCATTGAGCTTGGGGAGCAATTATGTTCAAATAGGGCAAACAAATTGACAAGAACCCCTTTCAAGGACTGCGGAGCATCTCGACCATGCGAGAGACGACTTCAAGAGAAAAAAACGTCAACATTCCCTACCAGTTGTTTACGCTGGTACTGAGTTTCTTGGTCATCGGGATCCTTTTTTTCGACACGACGCTGGAATCCAACAACGAAGTCAAACACCTTCTCATCTGGACGGATTACGGTTTGTGCGTGCTGTTTTTCATCGATTTCGTTTACCAGTTGACGATTGCGGAGGACAAGAAAAAATATCTTGTGACTTGGGGCTGGATCGATTTGGCTTCGTGCGTTCCGGTTTTCGGTTGGGGGCGTGTCGCGAAGATCATCAGGATTTTCAAACTGCTCAAGACGATTCGGTCGAGCAAGGTTCTGATCGACGCGATCAGTCGAAAACGAGGGGAAAGCGCGTTGCTTTCCGCCGTTGTCGTCATGATTTTTGCGGTGCTTTTCGGCTCCGTCGCGATTTTGCAGTGTGAAATGGACGAGTCGGACGGTAATATCCGAAACGCGTCAGACGCCGTCTGGTGGACGTTTTGCACCGTCATGAAAGGCGGTTGTGAGAATCTCGATCCCATTTCGATTGAGGGACGATTGGTCGCCGTCATCCTGATGTTCGTCGGAATGGCCGTCAACGGAACGGTCATCGGGTTCGTCGCCATACTCCTCGCGTCCAACGGCAGACGCGATAAATCGGACAATTGATAATTGTCCGGGCAACGGAGTCCCGGAAAAAGAATTCGGAGCCGCGTCTGTCAGAAGCGGAGGCCCGCCAAAGATCGCTTCTTGGCGGGCGCGGCTCGGAAGGACATCGATCCGAAACAATCAGGAAATTCCAACCGCGTGCAAGAACCAACGGCTGAACCATCAGGAACTTGTCGATATTCAAAACAGCAAGGCGACGACGACGGCCGAATACTTATTCGGGATTCCGCGTCGCCTCCCTCTTTCGTCGCTTGGCCGCAAAAGCGAGACCGGCCAAGCCGATACCGAGAATCATGATCGAGGCGGGTTCCGGTGTCGCAGCCGGGGAAACCGTCAAGAGCGATTGGGAGACGTTTTTTCCTCCATCGGCAATCCAAACCGTGTAATCGTAATCGACGGCAGAATATCCCATCTCGTTCCAAAGCATTCCCGTCGTGTCGGAAACCGCAGCCAGCCAGGAATTCGCAAGGACCATCGCCTCCTCCATGTAAGCTTGATTGGTCGCATTGGAACCGGAAACCAACTGAAACCAACCGTCGTCCAAACCGTATGCCCCCTCCGGATTCTCCAAGAGGATTTCCCAGAGAGAAAACTGGAAAGCACGGATCCCGGAACTTACCATGACGACGTCTCCTTGCCAATTCAGTTTATTCGTGAACAGACCTTCGTAGGTGTGGGAAACGAGCGAAACGATGTCCGTCTTTTGCTGGTCCGAAATGAACGAAACATCGCTGCTCCAAAGATCGTACCCACTGTATGCCGTTCCCACTTTGAAATTGGTCAGCAAGTCGACGCATGCGGCAAACGATTGATCGACATTGCCGTCGACATCGGTAATCGCGGCATTGAGCCCTGTCCCGTAGATCGTTTTTTCCTTAAAAACTTCCCTGCCTTTCGTATCAAGGGCACGGTAGGTAGCCTTGTACTGTCCGGATGCCGAGCCAGTTCCCCGTCCGCTGTTGATAATTTCGGCGTTCACGGAAGAGCAGCAAGCGAGGCCGAGGAAAAACACGAATACTAAAACGGTCGTTTTCATTGGATCCTCTTTTCAAAGGTTATGAATCGCGATTATGCATGAACTATATGATAAGTATAGCATATTTTATGCCAGCCCGATAGTATTTTTTTACGAAAAAAGCTCTGGAAATGAAGCGTGGAAAAATAGTCGACGGCAACCCCGAAGCGAGATGTTTCAATACGCTGTTTCAAAAGACTCGACATGGTGCAAAATCATACAGAAACGTCAACCTCCAGATTCGGCGGCTGCCGAGTGCCCGTGCTCATTGAAACAGTGTTCGCAACGTGAACAGCAGCCGGAATGAAGGCGTACTCGCCGTAATGACGGTTCTTGACGTTTTCACCGTCCCACATCGAGTCAATGCGATTTCAAAAGGCGAACCGTTTCGGCGTCGACCTCGAAAGTCGTTCCGTGACGAACTCCTTTGGGAAACGAAAGTCGATCGGTGATGTTCTCCCACGTTTTCAGGTCTTTCGAGCGGACGCCGCCGTAATGCTTGTCCCGGTAGCAGTCGTAATAGAGATACAAAAACTCGCCGATTTTTAGAGCCGTGGGACCTTCAATCCAGTTTTTATGGCCGATCTCTCCTTGGGATTCGAACGGGCCAACCGACGTTTTGCCGATGGCGAGGTGGATCGACTTTTTCGGCTCCGGTTTCAAGGTTTCGTCCTTGTAGAAAAGCAGATATCGGTCTCCGTCCTTTGTCAAAAAGGCGTCGATGACGTTATGTGCCGGATCGAAATAGAGTTTCGTCTTGGAAAACGTCTTGAAATCCTTGGTCGTCACGAAGTACTGCCGATGATTGTACTGGTCCTCACTGCCGACTCCGGGAAACTTTCCGGGAACGGTCGACGCCCAAACGATCAGGTATTCCTTGGCTTTGTCGTCGTAAAAAAGTTCCGGCGCCCAACAGTTTCGCGTTCCGGGATCGTCTTCCATAACAGGAACCAGCTGCTGCTCCGACCAATCGATCAGGTTCGTCGAATGGGCGCAACCGATGCCCGGCTGCGTCCAGGAAATCGTCCAGACCAGATGAAAGACGCCGTCCGGTCCGCGAACAATGCTCGGATCCCGCATCAATTTGTCCCGGCCGATGGTCGGCGTCAAAAACGACTTTCCGTTGCGGAGCGGCTCCCATTTCAGGCCGTCCGTGCTGTGCAGCAGATGGAGTCCGTCTTCGCCGTTTCCGACGAAATACGACATCAGATAATGCTTTCCGTTTTCCGTTTCGACCTGCGAGGCAAGGACGATCGACGAGCAGCACAAGATCAAAAAGATGAAAAACCGCTGGAACATTAAAAGTCTCCAAGGAAGAGGTAAAAAACAACCTATCGAAAAGAGCCCCGAGTGGAGGCGGTACTCCGCCGTAACTCGGGGGTTGAACCTCGGTAGTTTTTGTACAATTCGATAGCTTATTTTTGACCAAGCACTAAGAAAAGAAACTGGTGCAAAGTTAAGAAATTAAAGTTCGAGAGAATGGATCAATGGCCGTCATCCCCGCGAAAGCGGGGACCTAGACGAAAGACGTTATTGATCGTTTGCATCCATCAATAACGCGTGCAAAAACCTCGTGAAATCTGTTCTCTAGGTCCCCGCCTTCGTGGGGATGACGATATTTTTTCCGTTTCCACGAAGGTTAATTCGTTAACTTTGTACAAGACGACAACGTAGCCGCAGGTCGCTCAAAAAGTCCCGGAAAAAATTTGACCGATTTCGTCCAGAGCCGCGACCGTCAGGGAGCGGTTTTCGGTGGGCTTCCGCTTCCTCACGGGCGCGGCTCCGAATTCATTATTTATCCGGGACTCGGTATATCCCCCTTGCGCTGATACTTGGGACTAATACCGACTGCCGAAACGTCTTTCACCGTCCGCCTTTGAAGAAATTTTTGAGCAAATTGGCGGCGGCATCACGGCTGGAGGGCGACGCTTGCTCGCCCAATTTTTGTTGCGGCTGGGTGGGCGTCGGAGCTTCCGGTTCTTGTTGCTGCTGTTGCTGCGCTTCTTTGATCGAAGCGAGAACATCGGCGGCTTCAATCGTTTTCGTGTCTTGATCCTGATCGCTTTCACCGGCACCGAGTAGCCAATCGGCGATTTCCGTTTCTTTCGAATCGGCTTCTTTACTGGCGGCCTGAATCTCGACGGTTCGAGCGACGGCGTCCTGGACCGATTCGACTTTCGGTTTTTTCTGACCCTTGACGGCAACCGTCGTATGAACGAAGAACTCCAGCGGACCGACGCTGAGTTTGTCGCCGTTCTTCAACTCGTTCTCCATCGAAACGCGCTCGCCGTTCAGATAGACGCCGTTTTTGCTGCCGAGATCGCGAACGGCAACGTATCCATCCTCCGAGATGATCGCGCAGTGATATCGGCTGATCAACTCACTTCGAGGCTTCAGATGACAGTCATCCGCTCGACCGATGATAAACTTCGGTCCGACGACCGGAATTACTTGACCTGCCTTGCTTCCGCCGGCAACCACTAATTGAACTTCCATCTAAACACCATGTATTCTGTTGGTTCTTTCTCGTGATCAGTCATCCCATTGAACGGGCGAGGAATCCCTCACGCCGTTGAAAAAGTCCGAAGAATCATCTCGGAAAATGGAATATATAAGGGCAGATTGATGATCTATGCTATTATCTTTTTCGACACCATCCTGCATCAGCATAACGTGTTTCCGACAAAAAGGCAACCGTTTGTTCAATTGTTTTAGTTGTAAAACTTTGGAAATTCCAGGAAAAATCCTTTTGAATCTGAATTTTCAAGGCTTCAACCAGTTCCCGGATGTCGTGAGACGAGTCGGAAAACTGACGAAGTCCGTCGAGTTCCGGGGCGGCGACGGAGCGGTCGAGCAGCAGACTGCCGTGTTGCAAAACGGAACCCGACTTGTTTCGATACTGGGCGCTGCCGAGAATTTTAATGACGGCATCGCCCCGTCGAATGACAACGTCGCCGGCACTGAGACGTTGAAAACAGAGAAAAACATCCTTGCCGTCGCGTTCGACACCGGAAAGCTCTGCCGCGATACCGAAACGGCCGAGAACCGAGATAAACGAGCGGTGAATCGCTTCATAAAGCAATAAACGTTTGGCCGAGAGCGAAGAATCGTACGGCAACGTCAAACTGTAGGTCAGCTCGTTGTCGTGAACGATCGCTCCGCCTCCGGACCGTCGCCGAACCAAGGGAGCCAGACGGCTCGGAACGTGGAGGTTCCGGTCCTCATAACGTTGAAAATACCCGAGGGAAACGGTCGCTTCGCTCCACCGATAAAACCGAAAAACGGGCCGCCCCGATTCCAGGAGCGCTTCGTCGACCGACATATTGCGGATCCCGGTTTGCGGCGGATCGTCGAGATAATCGATATTCATCGGATTATATACTGAAAACGGTCTGAAATTACCTTTTTTGTTTTCGACCGAAAAGGAGCCCCAAGTGGAGCGGTACTCCGCGTAACTTGGGGGTTGGAGCGGCAAAAAACAAGCAATTTGTTCCCGTTTTTAGTATATTTCGTCCAATCTCGGCAGCGAGGATTGGGCGCCGAGCCGTTGAACGGAGAGCGAAGCGGCTCGGGTCGCAAACAGGATCGCGTCGCCGAGCAGGTCGCCGCGGCTGAGGGCGACGGCCAAGGCTCCGGAAAAGGCGTCGCCAGCCGCCGTGGTATCGACTGCTTTGACAATCTGAGACGGAATTACCGCTTGGGCGCCGTCCCGGGTTGCGTAATAACAACCGGCCTTGCCCAGTGTGATGATCACGCCGTGAAGCGATGGAGCCGTTCGGAGCAGTTCTGCGGCGGCCCGACTGGCGGAAACGTCGTCGGAAACCGTGATTCCGGTGAGCCGTGACGCTTCGGTTTCGTTCGGCTTCAGATAGGTCAGGTTTTGCAACACGTCGTCCGGCAGCGGTCCGTCCGGTGCCGGAGCGGGATCAAGCAAGACGGGAACGCCGTGCTTCGCCGCGAGTTCCGCCGTGAAACGGATCGTATCCAAGGGGGTTTCGAGTTGCATGACGACGATTTTCGCCGCTTGGATGACGCCCTCCGCCTTGGCGACGTCTTTCGGCGAAAGCGCGAGGTTCGCCCCGGAAGCGACGGAAATCGAGTTTTCGCCCTTGGCGTCGACGAGAATCAAAGCAACGCCGGTCGCCCGTTCCGGATCGCGGACGATCCAGGAAACGTCGATTCCTTCGTTTTCGTAACCGGCAACGGCCTGCTGACCGAACACATCGGTTCCGACCCGGGCGATGAGCGTCACCCGACCGCCGAGTCGGGCGGCGGCAACGGCCTGATTGGCTCCTTTTCCACCGGCGACCATCACGAACTCGCCGCCGATCACCGTTTCACCGGGAACGGGAATCCGCTCTCCTTTGACGACCATATCGGTATTCGAACTGCCGACCACGACGATAGACATGTTTACCTCAAAAACGGTTTACGAGCGGTACTGAATTTAGGAAACAGTCAAAAACAACCTATCGAAAAGAGCCCCGAGTGGAGGCGGTACTCCGCCGTAACTCGGGGGTTGAACCTCGGTTATTCTTGTACAATTCGACAGCTTATTATTGACCAAGCACTTACGAGCCGACGTTACTGCGGCAACGAAACCGAATTGCCGTCGCTGACATGAGAAAACTTGTAAAGGATGTGGTTGGCGACCGTCACGGGAACGGCAACGACGGAAGCATCACCCAGAACGAAATTGCAGACTCCCGGATGCCAACTGCCGAAGGACAAACGGGTCGTGGAGTTTAGGATGTTGACGTCATTGATATCGTCGACGGGACGCCAAATCCCATAAACGCCGGTTCCGTTGTTCGCCGCATTGACGGCCGTTTCATTATGGCAAACCATTGGCCGGACGTTTCCGACGCTGTTGGCGCCGTCGCTTGCCGTCAAATACGTACAATCCAACGTTTTCCAGGTGTTTCCTGTCGGGATCGATTCGCAAAGGTTGAACTTGTCGATGGGGATGTGTTTCTCACCGACCAGAAATTGATTCGACGAACCGTCAGCCCAACGAGCCATGGTTTCCGACAACGACCAAGAATAATTCGTCGTTCCGTTCCAAGCTCCCTCCGTGGCGCGAACGAGGGGGCCGAGGTAGGCTTCCGCCCGGGCGTGAGGCGCCGTCGCCGCGTCCAGATAACCGACGCGGAAGAACTTCCACCAAAAATCACCGCCGGTTTGAAAAACATGGACAATGGGAACGACATAATCACCTCTCGGACCTCCCGTGGCGTTATCGTGCAACCCCGAAGTCTGTCGGGGAACGAAGTCGCCACCGCCACGCCGTGTCGGACAGGACATGATCGAAACCGACCCGAACGCTCGTCGAATGGAATCGTTCATCGTTGCGTTGTCCGTATGCCACCAACCGTTGTTGTAATAGGCGACCATCGTTTTCGCCGGGTTTGAACGATCGTAGCAGTAATCGTAAAGCTGTTGTTGCTCCATGAATGGGTAAAGATGGATCCATACCGAAGGCGACCGTCGGGCATTACCTTCGTTGTTGCCGCTGTCGACGCCGATAATACTCAGCGGCGGCAACGCTTTTTGTGTGTCGTGGAAATTATGTACGGCGATGCCGATCTGTTTGAGATGGTTGGTACACTGCGTTCGTCTTGCCGATTCTCGGGCAACTTGGATTGCGGGGAGCAACAGCGCTATCAAGACGCCGATAATCGCGATCACGACCAATAACTCGACAAGCGTAAAAGCTCGATCTTTCATGAAAAAAACCTTTCTAAAAAAAATAAGACGACGAGCCGTGACCTGTGGTCACGGAATGAAGAGGGTGCCCCGCTTCTCCGTGACAACAGGTCACGGCTCGTGATATGGAGTTAAATGAAGTCAATAATTCTTATTGTGCCGTCGTTCCTTCGGAGAGTTTTTTGAAATACTCCTTGTTGACGGACTCCCAACCGGCCGGCGACGGATCGTCGAAACCGGAAACGAGCTGCTCTTGAATGTTCGTCGGCAGGTTCAACGTTTGATCTTCTTTCACGAAGAAGTCGCCGCCGAGATGCTTTTTGACGTCTTCCCCGGAATCCAGCAACACTTTGCGTTGTCGTTGGGCGTTGGCGTAGCGACCGCCGCGAAGATCGATTTCGACCTGCGACATGGCGTCTTTCATCTTTTCAAGATCGGTGTTGTGAAATCCCATGACTTTCATGTGATTCAGGTCGATGCCTTCCGCACGGTTCCGTAAGTCGGCCTGTTTTCCGGGCAAACGGTTTCGTTCGCGGTCGCCCCGATTCCGGGCTTGCGGTCCTTCGAGACCTTCGCCGGTTTCGCCGGCTTCTTTCCCGCCGCCGGTCGCACCGCCCACGGCGTCCCGACTATGGTCCTTGATCTGTCCCTTCTGATAGGGATCCGGCGTCAACCGGGTCGGCGTGTTGCGACCGCCCTTGCCGACCGCTTCTTCGCCGACGAATTCGCCGCCGGACTTTCCTTGGCGGCCTTCACCGGACCGGCCCGCGATTTCGTTCGTATTCGGCAACCGGTTGCCGGTCACGCCCTTGGCCGAGTTGTTCGAAATCGGTCCATCGAGAGCGTCCCAACCGGCGCCCTTGTCCAACGAGTCGATCATACTCGACGAAATATCTTCCATTTCGTCGAAAAGATCTTCCTCTTCTTCCATCAATTCGCCGATCAGGTCTTCGAGTTCCAGCGGCAGTTCGGCCATCGGAGCTTCTTTTTCGTCGTCGTTGACGGTTTCTTCCTGACTCCAGCGTTCTCGGTCCGCGGTGTCCGGCAGCCATTTTTCCATATTCGAGGTGATTTCCTCCGCCATCTCGGTTCCGAGCTGTTCGAGGGGCACCGCGATGTCTTCGCATTTTCCAAGATCGCCTTCGTCGCCGTTCCTCTTGGCGAGTTCGGTCTGAATTTCAACCATTTCTTGCAGCAGCGACGCGTTCGCGAAATCCTGGAACGGCAACTTGCTGAGATCGGTATTAAGCTCGTTCGTAAACTTTTCCCAAGCATCTTCCGCCGCCTTGAGCTGTTTGACGAGCTGGTCTTCTTCCTCGGAAAAATCCTCGACGTTTTCCTTGTTGAGATTTTGAGCCGCTTCGACGACTTTCCGCTGCGCTTCGATCGCTTCGTCCATCGCATTTTTGAGGCTTTCCATCTTCTTTTTCACGTCGTCGGGCAGGTCGTCTTCGCTCCGATGTCCCATTTCGGCGAGCGCCTTGACCTCGGCGTTCCGGGCGATGCCGATCATGTTCCGCAACGCCTCGGCGATTTTTCCTTGGATTCCATGCAGCTTCGCCGCCGGAGCGTCGAACGCCTCGACGGTCGACGACTTCGTAAGCAGATCGGCCGTTTCCACGGCTTCGGTCATTTCGCCGAACGCCAACTTGTTCAGGTCGCGTTTGATCATCTGATCTTCGGCGCGGCCGTCGGCGGGAATCGACTTGATGACCCGGGTCGCTTCCTTCGAGATTTCGACCTGATTCGTCCGATCTTCTCCGGCGATTGCGGCCCGTTCATCCAGCGTCTTCTTTGACGACACGGCAGCAGTTCGAACCTGATTGCGAATCTGCTTTTCCATCAATTTGCGGAGTGAATCGCGGAGCGTTCCAAGTTGGGCCTGCGTGTCCTTGATCGCTTCGTCCTTATCGATGATCTTGATCATTCGCCACGGTCCGGCGGTTTCCTGCGGTTTCAGGTCGATACCCCAACTCACGTTGGTATAGGAACGGTTGTCGACCGCGACGATTCGGACCATCAAGGTCTGTCCCGGCTTGGCCAGCGAGTCATTGACATGGAGCGTGTACTCGACATTTTCAAGCAACGGCTGATTGTTTTCGTCGATCGTCCATTCAAAGATCTTTTTGACGCCGTCTTTCGACTTGCTTCCGTTCTTCGCGTCCTTGTCCTCGACCTTTTCGGAGTCGGAGCCGGCGTCCCGGACTTTAGCTTCGAGCCAAGCGGCGGCGAGACCGAAATCGTCGGTCAACTTCGCGGCAATCGGAACACTTTGGCCCGGACCGATGGAAACATCACCGGTCGGACGAACCATTTCGACGCCGGGAGCCCGATCAATGTCGACCCGGATATTGTTCAAACGCGGAGCCGGATCTTCGAAACCGTCCTTCTGGAGCCGGATTTTGTACGACGCGGTTCGAACCATGTCGAGCTTCGCGGTCAGCAGCATGCCGTCTTCCGACACGTCGCCGACAGCGCCGCCGCCGTCCCATTCGAGTCGCCCAGTGGTGATCGGAACGCTCGGCTTGACCCGAAGTTGGGCCGTCGTGTATTGCGGAGCGATAAGGTCCGCCGTCCGAAGTTGGACCGTGTTCGTTGGTCGCTTCATGTACGGCGGATAAGTATAGACGACCTCAGCGTCCGCGACGGTCGGTTTTTCGAGAATCTTGATCTGGAATTTCGGGCTTTGGGAATCGCCGACTTCGACTCGATACTTCGCGGGCTTCGAAACGACGGGAATCGTCAGCACATATTGCTTTTTGACCCGTTTCTCAGCGGAATCGAGAGCCGGGACCTGCGGTCCCGGTTCCTCCGTTTGGATTTTTTCCGGGGAGACAGGCATCATGAGCATTTGCTCCTCCTTGTCGGCTCCTTCGGGCTGGACGTAGAGGAGAGCGCTGAACGGCGTTTCCGTGAGCGGTTCGTCAGTTTCCGCCGTTATTTCCAACGGCGTGCCGAGCAGAACCTCGGTGTTGCCCGGTTTGACGTCGATTTTCACGTTGCCGACGGATGGAACGAACTCCCACGGCTTGGCGAGGCGTCCGGCAGCGGAACTCCAGTTCGGGAGCATGGCGCTGCCGAGAACGGAGAGGAACAGGAGCAGTCCGAGCACGCAGCACGCTTCAACGAAGTCGCGCGGCGTCTGGAGCGAATAGAGAAATCGACGGAATCGCGTTTCCCGGACCGTAACTTTGTCAAAAGGAAAGCTGTCGACTTGTTTGGCAGCCTGATCCACAGCGGCACGGCAGAACTCCCGATCGACGTTCCGCTCGTCCTGCGAAAGCTGCACGAGATTAATCAGATTGCTTTCAAGCTCCGGATTCTCCGTTTCGACGCACCGGGCCGTTCCTTCGAGGGAACGCTGGCTGATCATGATCCGACGGAGCACGAAGCCGACGAGTCCGACGGTCGACAGCAGCCAGGCGACGAGTCCGATGCCGAGGGCAAGCTGCGAAAACCGGAAAAACGAGTCCAGGCACGCAAACAGCAGGAAAAGGGCCAAGGACGCGCTGACCGCCCAGACCGTGGAGCTGAGCATGGTGAAGACCCACCATTTTTGTCGAAGTTGGTCCAAACGGTCGATCACTCTTTGCGCATTGGGCGACATGGCACGGCTCCCGAGGAAAATTGCAAAAACAAAGCGCGGACGGACTATTATTCTAATCGAAAAAGTGTAAAAAGGAATCCCGAAAAAATATTTTTTGTGTGATGGGGACGATAAATGAACGTTGTAATGAGTGAAAAATGCTAAAATGCCGTCATCCCCGCGAAGGCGGGGACCTAGGCGAAAGAGATTGTCAACCGTTTGCATCCGTCAAAAACGTGTGCAAAAACCTCTTGAAATCTGTTCTCTAGGCCCCCGCCTGCGCGGGGTTGACGGACCGTTTTTTCCGAAAACATCCTCGAACTTCTTAACCTTTTAACCTTTTGGAATGCTCCGTCAATTTCTCGAACTGATCCGCTTTTCTCATACGCTGTTTGCGTTGCCGTTTGCGCTGCTTTCCGCCGCGATGGCGTTGCGGTTGGATGGATCGGTATTTCGCTGGCAGGACGCAATTGGTATTTTACTCTGCATGGTGTTCGCCCGGAGCGCCGCCATGGCGTTCAATCGTTGGGCCGATCGAAAGCTCGACGCCGAGAATCCGCGAACCTCCCAACGGCATCTTCCAAGCGGGCGACTTTCGGCAGGAAGCGTGATCCTTTTCACGGTTTGCTGCTCGCTCGGTTTCATGGCGTCGACGCTGATTTTCCTTCCGAACGTCGTTCCCGTGGCGGCGTCGGCTCCTGTGTTGGCTTTTCTCTTCGGATACAGTTACGCCAAGCGGTTTTCGAGTTTCGCCCATGCTTGGCTCGGCGCCGCCCTAATGCTCGCTCCCTTGGCGGCGTGGATCGTGATCCGACCGCAATTCGTTCCGATTCCGTGGGCTCCGATTCTTTTGGGGCTCGCGGTACTCTTCTGGACGGCGGGATTCGACTTGATTTACGCCTGTCAGGACGCCGAATTCGACGCCGAAACGGGCCTTCACAGTGTTCCGGGACGTTACGGGATTCGAACGGCGTTTCGTCTCTCGGCGGCGGCTCACGCGGTCACGGTGCTGCTTCTCGCGGCGATTCCGTTGGTTTACGCTCCGTTCGGACCGATCTTCTACGGCGGCGTCGGCGTCGTCGCGTTGATTCTCCTCACGGAGCATTTTCTAGCGAGGCCGAAAAAAGATACGGCTCTTGATCTCGTCAAGGTGAACGTTGCGTTCTTCCAGATGAACGTTCTCGTTTCCGTCGGACTGCTGGCCGTCGGAATTCTCGACCTCGTTTGGTGAAAAACCGCTGGCGTTTTAGCCGAGAAGCTCGATGAAATGCCGGAAGTCGGAGTACCGGCTAAATGATGGGGATCTACTCGAAAATTCCCGCTCCGAAACCGTCGGCGTGGTGTTCGGTCTTTTTGGCCTCGGTCGGTTTTCGCAAGCCGAAATGCGGCGTCGGAGCGTTTCCGAAGCCGAAATCGTTTCCGCCCTCTTCGCCGCTGTCGGTGAAATCGTCGTAGGACGAAACGTAACCCGGCTGCCGCGACTTGACCAATTCTTCGTCGAAGGCCCGGATGACTCGTTCCTGAATCATTTCTCGGCAAGCCGAGTTGATCGGATGGGCGATGTCGGCATAGAGTTTGGCCCGACCGGATTCGTCGCGGATTTCCGACAAATCTTCCAGTCGATGACCGCATTGATTGCAATAGGCCGCCTTCAGATGGTTTTTGCAGCGGCAACGGGGACAGTGAGCGGTCAGTTTTCGGCTCGGCATCGCGACGAAGGGACCGCTGGTTCCTTCGATGATTTTCAGATCCCGAACGACAAAACTATTGTCGAACGTGATGGAGCAAAACGCCTGAAGTCGTTCTCCCGGCTCTTCCATCAATTTGACACGAACTTCGGTGATTTCCACAGTCAACTCCTTGCTCGAAAAACGAGCGTATTGTTCGCGATGCGGCTCAAGCATTCGGCGACGGTTCGAGCATGTTCGGCGTCCCGACACAGTCCGAAAAACGCGGTTCCGCTGCCGCTCATTCGAACGGCGAGGCAATCGACTCGATCGAAGAGTCGTCTGGTTTCCTCGAAGCCGGCCCAAAGGGCCGCGGCAGGGACTTCAAGGCGATTGAACAATCCGCGACCGAAAGCGTCCAGATCTCCGTTTTTCAGCGGATTGAGAACGAGTTCCGGTTGGCGAAGGTTTCCGTCATGGTATTTCATACATTCGGCGTAAACGGCAGCGGTCGACAGTCCTTCGGTCGGTTTCAGGACAACGAAATGGAGGCTCGGCAATTCGATTGGCTCGATGATTTCGCCGCGTCCCCGACTGAGGCTGGCTCCCGGCTGAAAAAAAATGGGGCAATCGCTTCCGATCTTCGCGGCAAGGCGGGAAAGTTCATCGGTTGCCAAGTCGAGGTTCCAAGCTCGATTGGCGACGGCGAGGGCGGCAGCGGCGTCGCTGGATCCGCCGCCAAGTCCCGCTTGGCTGGGAATCCGTTTGCTCAGCCGAACGACAGCGCCCTGTTTCGAGCCGGTTTCCCGCTTCAACAAATTCAAAGCACGGACGACAATGTTTGTGTCGTCCGTGGGAACATCGGTTCCGCCGCCGAGACAATCGAAATCGAGAACATCATCGTTCAACGGAACGAACGTCAAACTGTCGTAAAGGTCGATCGGACAAGCCAGCGACGTGATTTCATGAAAACCGTCCGACCGTTTGCCGTGGACCTCGAAAAACAGGTTTAATTTGCCGGGGGCGAAGACCGTCCATGAATTTTCTTGTTCGACGATCTGCATGGGGAAAATTTGCCAAGTCCGAAATGATCTCAGAAGGTTCTACGTATCATTTTATCCGAAGGATCGGGAAAAAGTCAATCTTTCCGTCAAATTTTTCGCGAACGGGAGTTCCCGGTTTCTGTACCGCTACGGAGTCGGCAAAAAACATTCGTAAAACGAACAGCAGCCGAAATGGAGGCGTACTCGCCGTAAGGCTTTCGCCAGAAAGTTTCGTGCCGAAAACGAAGAGGTGAGAGGGTGAAAGAGTGAAAGGGTGGGAGAGACGCAACCGCTTGATAGAACGCATCTTGCATTTCCCCTTTCACTCTCTCACCCTTTCACCCTCTCAC